>NZ_JBIBKK010000002.1:0-455657 GCF_042959105.1 Streptomyces sp. NPDC007917 | reverse complement strand
GCAGGAAGAGAAGGAGAAGAAGGCCAAGGCGGAGGCGGACGGGTATCGGAAGGAGCAGGAGGAGAAGGAGGAGAAGTACCGGAAGGAGCAGGAAGAGAAGGAGAAGAAGGCCAAGGCGGAGGCGGACGGGTATCGGAAGGAGCAGGAGGAGAAGGAGGAGAAGTACCGGAAGGAGCAGGAAGAAAAGGAGAAGAAGGCTGAGGCCGAGGCTGACCGGAAGGAGAAGGACCAGGAGAAGAAGCAGGCCGAGGCCGAGGCCAAGCAGGAGAAGTACCTGAAGGAGCAAGAGGCCAAGCAGGCCGAGGCGAAGGAGGGGCAGGAGCAGAAAGAGAAGGAGGCCGAGCAGGAGCAGGCGGCGAAGGAGAAGGAGCAGGAGCAGAAGCAGGCCCAGGCGGAGAAGGAACAGGAACAGAAGCAGAAGGAGCAGGAAGCCAAGCAGGAACAGAAGGAGCAGGAGGCCAGGCAGGAGCAGGAGCAGGCGAAGAAGGAGGCCGAGGCCAAGCAGGCGGAGCAGGAGAAGAAGCAGGAACAGGCGCAGAGGGAGCAGGAACAGAAGCAGGCCGAGGCTGAGAAGGAGCAGGCGCAGAAGGAGAAGGAGGCCGAGGCCAAGCAGGCGGAGCAGCAGAAGAAGCAGGAGGAGTACCAGCAACAGCAACAGCAGGTCCAACTTGGCCAAGTGGCTCAGCAGAAGGCCGAACAGGATCGGGCGAAGAAGAAGCAGGAGCAGGAGCAGCAGGAGCAGGAACAGAAGCAGGCCCAGGCGGAGAAGGAACAGGAGCAGAAGCAGAAGGAGCAGGAAGCCAAGCAGGAACAAAAGGAGCAGGAGGCCAGGCAGGAGCAGGAGCAGGCGAAGAAGGAGGCCGAGGCCAAGCAGGCGGAGCAGGAGAAGAAGCAGGAACAGGAGCAGAGGGAGGCCAAGCAGGAGCAGGAGCAGAAGGAGAAGGAGGCCGAGGCCGAGCAGGCGGAGCAGGAGAAGAAACAGGAGCAGTACCAGAAGGAGCAGGAGCAGAAGCAGGTCCAGGCGGAGCAGGAGCAGGAGCAGGCGAAGAAGGAGGCCGAGGCCAAGCAGGCAGAGCAGGAGAAGAAGCAAGAACAGGAGCAGAGGGAGGCCGAGAAAGAGCAGGAACAGGCGAAGAAGGAGGCCGAGGCCGACCAGAGGGAGCAGCGGAAGAAGCAGGAGGAGTACCAGCAGCGGCAACAGCAGTACCAGGAGGAGCAGCAGCAGCGGCAGGAGCAGCAACAGGAGGAGCAGCAGAAGAAGCAGGAGGAGTACCAGCAGCGGCAGCAGGAATACCAGGACAAGCAGTACCAGCAGCAGGAACAACAGCAGCAACGGCAGTACCAGCAGGAGCAGCAGCGATACCAGCAGGAACAGCAGCAGGAGCAGCAGCGGTACCAGCAGGAACAGCAGCGGTACCAGCAGGAGCAGCAGCTGGAGCAGCAGCGGTACCAGCAGGAACAGCAGCAGTATCAGCAGCAGCAGGAGCACAACCAGCAGCAGCAAGAGCAGTACCAGAAGCAGCAGGATCAGGCGCTCAACCGCATTGGCGGCGCGCTGAACGGCGATAACTTGCCGCCGTTGTCGCACGACCCGATCACGGGGCCGGTGAACGGCGATGACTCACTGCACAACCCCGGTGGGAGCGAGTCGGACATCGACTCCCACGGCCGGGTGGTCACGGAGTACCCGGACGGCCACACCACCACGATCGATCCCGACACCCAGACTTCCAGTATCACCACGCCGGACGGCCACACGCGCTCCGGCCCGCTCAATGTCGATAACGTCCTCAACAACCCCGACGGCAGCAGGTCGCACATCGATCCCCAGGGGCAGGTCGTCACGGAGTACCCGGACGGCAGCACGTCCACGATCGATCCGCACACCGGCGCCACCTCGATCACCGACTCGGACGGCAAGTCGATCACGGGGCACCTGAACGGAAGCGGCAACTCACTCCCGGACTTCCAGCACCAGACCCCCGGGTCCAACTTCGGCCACATCGGAGGCAACGGCGGGGGCGGCAACTCCCATTCGCTGTACGACCCGTCCTCGTACGAGGAGGAGTTGTGGGACAAGGACCCGTACCAGTCGCCCGGTGATCAGAACGGCAACGGCAACAACCAGGCGGCGGCCAACCTCGGCAACCAGAACCAGCCCGGGGCACCGGGGGGCGGCGGCATGCCCCTCAACCCCGGAACGATGCCCGGACGCGGTGGTGGTGGCGAGGGCGGCCCCACCGAGCGGGTCCGCAACGTGATCGACAGCGACGACGTGGTCAGCAACCGCCGGGCGGCGCCCAGGCCCGGCCGCCCCGGCGGCGGACTCCTCGACGAGCGAGAGAACGTGATCACCAGTGGCGGCACCCCGTTCATGCCGCCGATGGGCGGCGCGGGCGGAGCCGGGGCGCCCGGCCAGGTGGCGACCCAGACCGACGACCGCGAGCGCGAGTCGTGGGTGCCGGAGGACGAGGACGTGTGGGGCAGCGACGAGGGCGGCTCACCGGCCGTGATCGGCCGATGAGCCCCCGCCGCGCCGTCGTTCCGGCAAACCGTGCAGCCAAACCGATCAGCCTGACCAGTCCGACCAGTCCGACCAGCCCGAGGAGCACACGTTGAGCGAGTTGAACGATTCGTACGCGGAGCGCGTCCATCAGGCCAGGGCGCACCTCGAAGCCACGAAGGCCGCCATCGCCCGTGCCGAGCAGGAGCTCGCGGCCAACAAGGTGAAGGCCCGTTCGCGGGACCGTGCGGTCGAGGTCACCATCGGCCCGCAGGGAGAGCTGGCCGGGCTGACGTTCGTGGACAACAAGTACCTGAACATGACCGGACCGCAACTGGCCGCCTCGGTGATGGAGGCGGCCGAGCGGGGGCGTCAGCAGGTCACCCAGCGGGTGATGGACACCTTCCGCCCGCTGTTGGCGGCGAACCCCGATGTCCCGGGGTCCCGGGACATCGGCATCGACTGGGACCGGCTCTTCGACTTCGGGTCGGCGTTCGAGGGCGGCGGGCGAGCGGGTGGCGGCAGGCCGTCCAGCGACGGGTTGCGCGACGAGATCCACGAGGACCCGGATGTCCCCGGAGGAAAGCCATGAGCGACGACACCTATGACATGGATCTGGGCAGGATACGGGGAGCGCTCGCCGGCCTGGCCGGTGTGGAGAACCAGTTCATGGCGCTGAAGGGGGAGTACCTGGGCGACCATGAGAGGTACAGGGGCTGGAACGGCGACAAAGACGCACCGGACGACTACTACACGAAGACCGAGCCCGACGACGAGAAGACGGTGCGGACGCTCACCGAAGCGATCGAGGGTCTCGGGTTGGCGGTATCGGCGCTGAGAGCCGGACTGTTGGAGAGTCTCGGCAGCGTCAAGGCCGTTCAGACCGACGTGAGCGAGTTGATCGAGCAGCAGAGACGTATCGCTGACCCCGACAGCGGCGACGACTCCGGCTACGAGTCCGGCGACGACGACCAGTCCGGCGGAAAGCACTGACTCCATGCAGGAGATCAACTTCAGCCCCGAGGAACGGTACTGGATCCTGGTCCTCATCGGTGAAAAGCCGATCGGCGCCAGGGAGAACCTGGCGTGGGACAGCCAGGACCAGTATCCCGATCTCGCCGACAAGCTGGCTGCGGCCCTGGACAACCTCCGGGACTCCTTGGGGGATGTCGCCCGCGCGTTTCCGAAGCAGGTCGGGGACGCGATCAACAAGGCCATGGGGCCACTGCTCGACTCCAGCGGATCGGACGGCATCGGGGACCTGCTCAACCGGCTCCGGATGGACCTGCCCAATGAGCGGGGCAACCAGTCGATCAAGATCCAGCAGGCGAAGTGGGAGATCATCGCCGAGATCACGATGATGCTCATCGAGCTGGCCGCGCTTTCGGCGATGTCCTTCTTCACCGGCGGTCTTTCGCTGTCCACGGCCGTACTGGTGAGGGCGCGGGCGGCGCTCGGCATCCTGATGGCGATGCAGCGCCTGCTCAACTTCTTCCCCATCGCGGGGGCCCTGCTGGAGGCGGTCCAGGAGATGATCCAGGCCCTCGCGGTCAACCTGGCGCAGCTCGCCATCAATCCCCCGGCACGCAGGCCGAAGGGCATCGACGGGAGCAACCTCCGGGACAGCTTCTTCGGCGGCTTCATGACCGGTCTCTTCATCGACGTCTTCCGGGGCGCGGCGAACTACTTCAAGAAGGGCATTTCGGACTTCTTCAAGAAGAATTTCGACAAGGACATCTTCGACAAGTTCGACGGAGACTTCGGGAACACGTTCAAGGACATCGACTTCAACTCACCGCATCTTGATCGCATCTTCAAGAACCCCGGCGGGTTCAATCCCTACACGATCAAGAACATGGCCTACGACTTCCCGGCTACGTTTGTCACCCACGGTCTGGGCGAGGGCTTCGGCGAGGTGGTCTCCCAGGGGATACTCCACGGCAACTGGGCGTTCAAGTGGGAGACGTTCGTCTTCTCCGGCACCAGCGGCATGGCGGACATGGGCGCGGGGTACGCGCTGGAGTCCGGCGCCGGCTGGCTGCACGGCAAGGCATTCCCCAACGGGAACATCTTCACCGACTTCATCAACAAGAGCTATGCGATAGCTGATCTCCGGGACGGGGCGGGGAGCGATTCCCCAGGCGATTCCGATTCCGATTCCGGCTCCGACGCGCCCCCGGACATTCCGAAGTCCGCCCTCCCCATCACGTCGTCCTCGGATATCCCCGACTACGGGGACAGCTACTCGATGTACGAGGGCATCAGCTCGTTGTACGAGGACAACGGCTCGCTGCCCGGCGACAACAGCTCGTTCACGCCCGGCGGCCGCGACTCCGACACCTACTCCGTGGACTCGTACGGCTCCTCAGACTCCTCCAACTCCTCGGACACCTCCGTCTTCGACGACGCCGCGTCCACCAACTCCGCCGGTTCCTTCGACTCCATCAACTCCATTGGTTCGGACCGCGCCACGGCCCCCGCCCCCTCGCCCTCCCCTCTCCCCTTCCCGGGGTACAACTCTTCGTCGTCGAATGTGCCCCACGCGAACTTCACGGCTGACAAGGGTTTCCAGGCCACCCCGCAGTACCCGCCGCTGAAGGTCGAGGACTTCAAGGGGAACAAGGAGTTCCAGACGGTCCCCGATGGTCCGCCGAACACCTTGGGTTCCCCGGCCACCTCTGACTTCCCGGGAACCTCTGGCTTCCCGAACGCCTCTGGCTTCCCGAACACCTCTGACTTCCCGGCCACCTCGGACCTCCCGAACACCTCGGGCCTCCCGAACACCTCGGGCCTGCCGAACTCGTCGAGTCTGCCGGGCACCTCGGGTCTCCCGGACTCGTCGAGCGTCCCGGCGCCGCCGGCGACGCGTACCCCCACGGTCTCCAACCCGGACACGGCGTTCGACGGGACTCCCGGCGAGAACAGCGGGAGCACCCCCGCAGACCAGAACAGCCCCGCAAACCGGAGCGCGGGCACGGCCCTGCCCCCCGTCACTCACAGTGGCGGGCAGACCCCGGCCACCACTCCGCACTCGCCCTCGTCCGGGCAGCACTCCGGCTCCGGCACCCCTCAGTCGGGACAGGGACCCCGCACCGAGGGGGAGCAGCAACCGCGTCCGGACACCGAGACGTCCGGCGGCCCGTCGGACGACTTCGCCATCGACGCGGACACCGACACGGCCGTCACCCCCGACACCGACACCGACGCCGACGCCGACACCCGGCCCGACACGGACCCCGCCGACCGGGGCAAGGCACCGGCCACCCCGGCGGCCCCGGACCAGGAGGAGGTCGTCCGCGCCCGGAGGGACTACGAGGACGCGCTGGACTCCTTCACCTCCGCCGCGACCGAGGTGGACACCATCGGCGAGCGGCTGGACACGGGGGTCGGCACCAGCGCCGACACCGCCGCGCACCAGGACGCCGGGCACCGGGCCGAGCAGGCGCGCGGGCGGCTGCTCGACGCGGCGGCGCGGCTGCGGGGCCTCGGCGTCGACCCGCACGGCGACCCGTACACCCAAGGTCAGGAGGGCATCGAGGGCGACGAGCGGTCGCGGCAGGTGCCCGTCGTCCACCGCGATGACGCGCAGCGCCAGTGGATCGCCCAGCAGGTCATCCCGGACGACCTGCCGGAGAACCCGCCTCTGCTCGACCCGGACGACGAGGTGGACATCGCCGAGCTGAACGCCGCGGGCGTCACACCAGGACCCAGGCAGCAGACCGCCGCGGCCCTCGGCATGGACCGGTTCCCGGTGCACGACAGCGATCTGGCCCCGGTGGACCACGTCAAGGTCCAGATGGTGCGGTCCGGTCCCTGGCCTGCCCCGCTCGACGAAACCGCGGCCAACGCCACCCGGCGCATCTGGCAGTCGGCGTACGCGGACTTCGCGGGCGCGATACCGGACGACGGACCGGAGCGGCTGGCCGCGGGCCGCGCCTGGGACAAGGCCGTCTCCCTGGTGCTGCCGCCGGCGTCGACCCCTCTCCTGGCGGACTCCCGCCACGCCGAGGCCACGTACCGCGACGCGGTACGGCAGATCGCCGACCACCTGCTGAGGCACGGGCTGGACGCGCCGTCGGGCCTCGCGCTCGCCGATACGCTCCGGAAGAACCTCGGCCACGCCCCCCTCGTCCACGGTGGCGCGACGGCGCCCATCGAGTCGCAGGCCCAGGTCACCGTCACGGACCCGCTCCCGCCGACGCCGACCGCCACCACGTCCACCGACCTCCCGGCCGACCCGGCGCCCACCCCTTCCCGGCCCACCGCCGCCTCGACGCGCCCCGGGGCCGCCCCGGCGGCCAGTGCGCCCAGCGGACCCGTGCGCACCGAGGCCGGGGTGTGGGCCGCGCCGCACTTCGACACCTTCGTCACCACCGCCGGGAAGAAAAAGAAGGCTCCGGCAACGAAGGGCGATCAGGCCACGGCCCCCGCCGGGAAAGCCACCGCCGGGAAAGCCCCCACCCCCACCGCCACCGCCACCGCCGGGATGGCTTCGCTCTCGCTGTCGGACCAGGGTGGCGCGGAGCGCCGTTGGGGCCCCGTCGAGTCGGTGCTGCCGGTGTCGGCCCGGATCAATTTCGCGGAGGGCGCGGAGAAGCCCAGCAACAACCAGCGGGCCCGGATCCGGGAGCTCGTCGGGCGCGCCATCGAGGTGGGGGAGCGGAACGCCCTCGCGGGTCTTCCGGGGCCGCGCCTGGTGGTGACCGGCTATGACGACAGCGGCCAGGTGTCCGGGTCCGGGGCCGCCGGGCGGCGGGCCGCGGCGGTCGCGGAGGCGTACCGCGCCGGGCTGGAGCGGCCGGGCGCGGCGGGCACGTTCACCGTCGCGGCGTCCGGCCGGAAGCCGGGGGAGGTTTCCGGGGAGGGCGACGCCCGGCAGGTGGTGGTCGAGTTCGAGCTGCCGTCCGGGACGGCCGCGGTGCGGCGGCTGGACGAACTGCGCCGTACGGACCCGGAGCTGGAGGACGGCCCGTTCGACCCGGTTCCGCTGGTGCGGAAGGTCCTGCACCTGGACCCGGCCGCGCCCGTGGACGCGGCGGTGCGCGACGAGCTGTACGCGCTGGTGGACGAGGCGATGGCCGAAGGGCGGGACAAGAGCCTCGCGGCTCTGGGCGCGTTCCACCTCGTCCGGCGGGGCGATGTGCTGTCCGGGCGGACCCTGCTGTTCTCCCCCGAGGACGGTTCGGTGGTGGGCCGCACCTTCCGGGACCGGCAGACACCGCCGCCCGCCACGCCCGGCCCCGACCAGTCCGGCAGCAACCGTCCCTACCTCGTGGACGCGGACGGCGGGCGGGACCACCTCGTGGTGACGTGGCCGGACGGTTCGACCCGTCGTGTTCCGGGCGACGAGGTCACCGAACTGCTCGCCATGGACGAGGAGCTGGCCAAGCGGGGCCCCCAGGCCGTGGTGACGCTGGTGGTGCCGCACGCCGGTGACGGCGGCCTGGAGATGCCCCGGGGCATCTCCGCCGGCATCCGCCGGGGGTTGCTGGTACACAGCGGCACACCCGTGTTGAGCTACAACCCGAACACCAAGCGGTACAACGTCCCCTCGGCGGACCAGCGGGCGCAGGGGACACCGCGGGGCAGATGGATCTCCATCAGCCCCGACGACCTGGGCCCGGACGGCGCGTGGGCCAAGACGGGGAACGGGTTCATCGTTCTGTCCGACGGCTCACGGCTGATGGACCGGGACGTGAAGAGCGTCACCCTCACCACGCCGGGGACCAACCGGCCGGGTGGCCGGGCCATGTTCACCGACGCCGATCTGATCGAGCGGGAGGCCCTCCTCAAGGACCTCCAGAACGCGCAGTACGTTCACTTCGACCCGGTGACCAAGCGGCCGATCAGCGCCAGGCAGGACCCCCCGTGGAAGGGGCGGGACGCCTACCACTTCCTGCTGCACGGCCTCCCGGGCTTCTTCTTCGCGGTGGACGCCAGGGCCGGCGCCGGGCACGGCGAGGCGAGGACCACCGCAGGCGAGCAGGTCGGCCGCTATCTGAAGCGCCGTCCGAGCGTGCGGGCGCTCCCCAAGGGGACCCCGATCGTGATGGAGGCGTGCTGGGGCGACGCCGCCTTCGACGGTCCTCCTCTCGTCCCGCACGACGGCGCCGACACGCCGTTCGTGCCCAACCGGCTGACGACCATCTCCCAGGCGCAGAAGGCGGCCAACGAGCTCGGCGAGGACCACCCGCTGATCGTCCCCAATCGGGTGCACGCCCTCGCGGGGAACAGCGCCACGGGTGAATTCGTTCACGGCATCAACGCCACGGCCACGGGCGAGCAGGGGGCGTGGTCGGAGCTGCGGGCGGAGCCCGAGCCGGAGGTGCTGGACCGGCTCGCGCGGGTGGCCTTCGGCATACCGGACTCCGCCCCGGTGCCGGAGGCCGACCGGGACAACACCCTGTTGCTGGTACGGGCCCTGCGCGAGGTGTTCGGCCACGAGGTCGAGAACGACAGGGACGACCCGTCGGGGGAGTACCAGAAGCTCCTGCGCGGGATCGGGGCGCTGGACGTCATGCGCCGCCACGATCCGGGGCTGGCGGAGGCGGGTCCGTTCAGCCTGGACCTGCTGGACTTCGTGGTGCGGGCCCACCTCGAACAGCAGGGGACACCGAAGCCGAGGCCGGCCGCCTTCGCCGACTCCACCGAACTGCGCAGCGCCGTCCGGCAGGTACTGGACGACGCGCGTGGCCGTCTCCAGGGCGCGCCCGGCCCGGTCGCCCTGCGCGACTTCGTCCCGCTCACCGTCCTCGACCAGGCCGCGGCCATGATGGGGCTGCTCCCCCCGCAGAGCCTCGGCGCCATGGGGCTGAAGGCCCTCCCCGCTCCGGGACAGCCCTCCCGGCCGCTGGTGTTCTGGGCGCTCGCCAAGGCGGGGCCGGCGCTCATGAACCACCCGGACCCGGATGCCCTGGCGGCCAGGATCCTGCACGTGGAGGGCGCGCCGTCCAACCCGGACGCGATGCGGCAGATGGCCCTGTGGCTGATGGCGGGGGCCGCGCTGATCGGCGTCGACGTGTACGACCCGGTCGCCCTGGCCGCGCACCACCTCAGGCGGAGCGGGCTGTTGTCCCCGGCCACGGCCATCACCTCGCCCGCCGGACAGACGACGGGCCTCAACCTGACGGGCAAGCCCCTGGTCGGCCCGCTGAACCCGGACGTCCACCGGGTGTCGCCCGACGGTACGACCGGGAGCGGCGAGAGCCGCACCACCCAGGGCCCGAAGTTCGTGCTGATGGTCGACGGCGACCAGGACCACGCCGAGATCCCCTGGCGCGGCGGCACCACCCGCAAGGTGCCGTACGAGGAGATCGTCGCGCTGGTCGCGCAGGCCCTGCGCACCACCCCGCTCACCGTGCCCATCGCCCTGGTGGGACCGGGCACGGGTCCCGGGGGCACCAGGATGGCGGAGGCCCTGGCCGCCCGGGAGGGGACGGCCAGGACGGTGCTGACGCCCGCCCACCCCGCCGCGGTGGTGGCCGACAGCGCGACCGGTCAGCACGTGATCGTGCTGACCGGGGACCCGGCGCGGTCGAGTGCCGCGGACGACTGGGGGCGCACCGAGCCCCCGGAGCTGACCACGGGCCACGCCCCCATGTCGGTCGTCACGCAAGCCCCGCCGCCCGTGCACACCGCGCCGGTGGGGAGCCCGGCCGACAAGTTCTGGTCCCACGCCCCCCGGCTGACGGAGGTGCCCTTCGAGCCGGCGGACACCGACCTGTCCGAGACCGCCCAGGATTCACTGGAGGAACTGGCCGGCCGGGTGGCCCGGGACGGGCTGCGCAGCCGCAAGCACGACCTCCCGCTGCCCTTCGTGATCCTGACCGGGTACGGCGAGGGAACGTACGCGGAGGCGCAGGCCGAAGGAGAAGCCCGCGCCACCAACGCGTACGTGGAGTTCCTGGCGAGCCTGGACGTCGAGCTGAGCCGCCGCCAAAAAAGCTTTCCCGCCGATGAGCAGCTCACGGCCAATGACTTCACCATCGACTGGGGCGGTTTCGACGGGGACGTCGGGCAGTCCGCGGGCGGGAACGCGGAAGCGCTGCGCCGCCGGGTGACGGTCGAGGTCGTCTCGCCCATGACGCTGCTGAACGACCTGCGCAAGGCCGATCCCGACCTGCGGAACGCGCCGCCGGACATGGACGGTCTGGTCCGCCGCGTCCTGCACCGCCCCGACGGCGCCCCCGTGGACCTGGGCGAACGCGAACGGTTCGCCGGGCTGGTCCACGACGCGTACCAGGACGGCTGGGCGGACAGCCTGGGGGCGCTGGGCGCGTACCACGCCTTCGTGAAGGGATTGATCTCCAGGCAGCGGGACCGCCACTTCACGGTGAACGGCCAGCGCGCCGCGGGTCTCAACTGGAGCCCGGCGGCAGAGGTCGTCGGACTGGCCCTCGGCGGGGTCGACATCCTGCGGGAACGTCCCGGTGGCGGGTTCGACAAGGTCGGCGGGGGCCCAGCCCCGTGGGGACCGGGCTGGTTCCCGTACACCGTGGTGGCCGAGGGCGGCCACGACCGCGTGACGGCGAGGTGGCCGGACGGTACGGCACGCGACCTGACCCCCGACGAGTTCGTCGAACTGGTCGCGGCCGACCTGGAACGGACCAAAGCGCCTCCGGGCATCCCGATCGTGCTGGTCATCCCCCAGGGCGGGGACCGGGGGCTGGACCTGCCGCGGAAGCTGGCGGACCGGACGGGCAAGACGGTGTGGGCGCACAGCGGACATCCCACGCTCCACGAGACCGGGCCGCAGACGTACGGCATCGGCGTGATCCACCGGGACGGCCGCATCCAGGGCGACTGGATCCCCAGCCGGCCCGGCACGGCGCCCGACGCGGCGGCGGACGGCCCGAGCTGGTGGCGCAAGGTGGTCAACAGGACCCTCGTGGGGCCCACGGGCCTGAGCTTCGGGCGCACCGCGATCCGTCCGGAGGAGGTCGCCGAGAAGCAGATGGAGGGGGAACAGCGTCATCTCGCCGCGATGAAGCACTACGCCCACTACAACTCCGCTGTGGGGAGGTTCGTCAGCGGTCTGCTCCCGCTGCCGCGCCCGGGCAAGCCGGGTACCAGGCGGTACTTCTTCGACGCGCACGGCGGGCCCGGCTACATCAGCCTCCCCCTGGAGGACGGCGGGGCGGTCCGCGCCTGGAACGAAGAGGGTGCGCGGTACATCGCGCGCCGCAGGAGCGTGCAGGAGCTCGGCAAGGACGACTGGATCGATCTGGTGGTCTGCTACGCCGGTTCGCCCCAGGACCGTGGCGTGGACGGCGGCCGTGTCAACCTCGGCGGAAGCTTCCCCGGCTCCTTCGTGCCCGACCCGCTCGCGGACGTCGCCATGGGGCAGCACGTCGCGAACGAGACCCGGAAGAAGGTCAATGCCAGCATCCTCACCGATGCCACGGAGGCCTACCTGGGTGAATACATCCGGGCCCTGGACTCCGACGCCCGGGGGCGGCGGGGTTCGTACCAGCAGTACTTCCCCGAGCCCGACGCCGAGGAGCTGGACCGCCGGGCGCGGGAGATCGGGTACCACACGGGCCCGGGACCGGTCCCCGCGGTGGCCGGGGCGGCGACGCTGCGGCTGGTGCGGGCGCTGCGGCTGACCCTGGGCAAGGAGATCGACGACGACCTGCGGATCGACCAGGACCCGGAGTACGCGGAGCTGCTGCGCGGTGCCGCCGCGCTGGACCGGATGTGGCGCCTCGACCCGCGGTTCGCAGACGCGGGCCCGGTCACGCTGGACTTCTTCGAGCGGGTCGTCGCGGCGACGCTTCCCGCGGGCACACCCGCGCGCCAGGACGACTACCGGAACGTGCTCAAGCGGGCGGCCGCCGCCCCCGCCGGGACGACGGCGGCCACGTTCGTGACGCTGCCCTCGTCGCTGGACGACGCGGCACACTGGCTCGACACCGCGAACGTCGTCGACGCGGCCGTCCGGGCCCTGCGCCTGGGCGGCCCCGGCGACGTGGGCAGGCGCGAGTGGTCCCGGATGTTCTGGGCGCGGGTCAAGATGGAGGAGGCGTGGGGCGGCTCCGACCTCGAAAGGATCACGGCCCACCTGTACGACCTTCCCCCGTCCGCCCAGGTGACCGACCGGCAGCGCGAGTTCACCCAGGACCTCGTCATGAGGGCGTTCGCCGGCGGGCTCGACGGAGCCGACGCGGACGTGATGGTCGCGTTCCTCCTCGACAGGAACGGCGCGGTGTCGAAGACCACGGCCCTGTCCCCGCCCGGCGATCCGGACGAGGTGATCGGACGGGACTTCGTGGGGTCGCTGAACGGGACGGCCCCGGACCTGTCGAAGATCCAGACCCCGTCGGGGCCGGTGGACGCCCCGTGGGCCGGGAGGTACGCGACGGGCGAGAAGAAGCCCGTTCCGTACTCGGTGCACGCCACGGTCGACCCGAACGCCCCGGGCCGGGTGCTCGTCACCTTCGCGTCCGTCACCGGCCGCCCCCTCACCAGGAGCCTGTCGCCCCAGGAGTTCGCCGAGCTGCTGGCCCGTGACGAAGACCTGTTGGCGGAGGACCTGACGACTCCGGTCCTGCTGGACATCCAGGGACTCGTCGCCCACGCCCCCGACCTGACCGGGGTCCTGGCCCAGCGCCTCGGCCGGCGGATCTGGGTGATCGGGGAGCCGCGCCCCACGTACCCCGTCGAGCCGCAGAACCCGGAGCCCGCCCCCTCCCCGGTGCGCCCCCCGGCTCCCCGCGCCGACAAGGCGCGGGTACCGGTGAGCGATCACACCACGGGGGAGGTGTCCGCGGCTCCCGTGCCGGACGCCGCGAGTCCGCTGCCGCGGACCTTGCGGTCGTCCGGGCCGGCGGTGCGGGGGCTGCCCGGAGGGTTCTCGTTCTCGCTGCCCGTGCACACCGCGCCGGTGGCCGGTCCGGGCGCCACCGCCCCCCTCGCGCCGCCGAAGGCCGTGCGGCTGCCGTTCGCGGCGGGCTCCACGGAGCTGTCCGTTCAGGCCGGGTCCGCCATCGCGTCCGCGGCCGACGCCCTGGCCAGGTTCGCGTGGCACAACTGGCGCCGGGGCCGGCCGATCCCCGCGGTGACCATCAGCGGGTACGGCGAGGGGACGGGCCCGGACGCGGCTGAGGCGGCGCTGGAGGAGGGCGAGCAGCGCACGGGCGCCGTGCACGACGAGTTCCTGGCCGCTCTGGACACCGCGCTCGCCCGCCTCCAGACCGGCGTCCCCCAGGGCACCCGTCGTCTTCAGGCGGACGACTTCGACATCGTCGGGCGCTCCCGCGGTCAGGACCTCGAACCGTCCGCCACGCCCCCCGCCCCGGACGCGCGTCGGCAGGTGACGCTGGAAGTCGTCGACCCGCTGACGGTGCTGAATGCCGCGCGGAGGACCGACGTCGACCTCCGGCACGCCCCGCTGGACGTCGATGTCATGGCCCGTCGCCTCCTGCACCTGCCCGTGAGCGCCGCGGTGGACGATGCCGTACGCCAGGAGCTGTACGACCTGGTCATCGACGCGAGCCGGGACGGCTGGGGGACCGGCCTGGGGGCCCTGGGCGCGTACCACCTGGACCAGCAGGGTGTGCTCGACGGGAACCGGGACCGCTACCTCAAGGTGGGTGGCACACGGGTGCCGGGCGTCAACTGGGGCAAGGACAAGGTCCTCGACCTGGACGACACGGACACGGTCGAGATCCTGCGGAGTGACGGCAACGGCGCCCTCCAGGTGATCGGCAAGAAGGACGCCCCGTGGAAGGGCGGCCCGACGCCGTTCGTCGTGGTGGCCTCGGGCCGGCACGACATGGTGCGGGTGACGTTGCCGGACGACACCACCCAGGACCTGACCGTCGACGAGTTCGTGGAACTGATCGCGAACGATCCGGAGCTGTCCGGGCTGCCCCTCGACGCGCCGATCGTGCTGGCCGTTCCGCACGCCGGAGACCGGGGACTCGACCTGCCACGGCTGCTGGCCGACCGGACGGGCCGGATGGTGTGGTCGCACAGCGGTCTCGCCACGGCGGACGCCCCCCACATCGGGGTCCTCCACAAGGCCGACGCGATCCAGGGCGACTGGATCCCCAGCCCACCCGGAATGGCACCGGACCGGGACCGGAACGCCCCGGCCTGGTGGCGCAAGGTGATCACCCGGACCCTCATGAGCCGCATCACGGGGCAGCGGACGGGCCGTGAGGCGCTGCGCCCCGACGAGGTCGTCCGTGAGCGTCGGGAAAGGCTCCACGACGCACTCGACTCGATCAAGGCGGTCGCTCACTGGAATCCGGCCACCGGCCGCTACTCGATCCCGCTTCGCCTGGTACGGCCGGGCAAGCCGGACGCGAAGCGGCATCACTGGGTGATGCACGGCGGCCCGGGTTTCCTGGTGTTCCCGCTGGAGGACGGCACCACGTACCGTGCTTACGGCGCCGAGGGGGCCCGGTACCTCGCGCACCGCAAGAGCAGCCAGGCGCTCGGCGAGGACGACTGGAACGAGCTGCTGATCTGCTGGGCCGGTTCGCCCGCGGACCGCGCCGTGCCGTCCGGCTTCGGGGCCTTGGGCCGCTCCTTCCCCGGCTCCTTCGTCCCCGATCCGCTCGCGGACGTCCCCATGGGGCAGCACGTCGCGAACGAGACCCGGCACAAGACGAACACCCTCATCCGCCTGGACGGGGTGGGGGTGTACCAGAACATGCCCTTCCGGATCCTGGCCACCGATCGCCAGGGGCGGCGGCAATGGTTCCAGCAGTTCTACCCCGAGCCCGACGCCGCCGAGCTGGACCGCCGGGTGCGCGAGGCCGGGTACTACACCGGCCCCCAGCCCCCGCCCTGGGCGCGGGAGCACACGCTGCGCCTCGTGCGGGCGCTGAAGCTGATGCTGGGGAACGACGTCGACGACGGCGTGCGGGTGGGGCAGGACCCGGAGTACGCGGAGCTGCTGCGCGGTGCCGCCGCGCTGGACCGGATGCGGATGAAGGAGCCGCAGCTGCGCGGCACGGGTCCGGTCACGCTGGACCTCTTCCGGCGGATCGTCGAGGCGCGGCTTCCCGCGGGGCGGACACAGGCGCGTCAGGCCGACTACCGGGACGTGCTGAAGGCGGCGGGCGCCGCCCCCGACGGTACGAAGCTGAGCGACTTCGTGACACTGCCGTCGTCGGTGGTCCGGGCGGCCGAGTGGAAAGCCACGGTGGACCTGTCCGCGGTGGCCACCAAGGCCCTGCGCATGGACGGCTCCACCAAGCCCTACGAGGCCGAGTGGTCCCGGATGTTCTGGGCGCGGGTCAAGACGTACGAGGCGCTGGACACGTCCGTGAACCTCGACGAGCTGACCGCCCAGCTGTACGACCTGCCCTCCGCCGGCCAGGTGGACGACGCGGGGCGCGACTTCACCCGGGAGCTGATGACCACGGCGTACGCGATGGGGCTCGACGGGTCCGATCCCGCCGTGCTGTACGCGTACCACCTCGACACCCTCGGCGCCGTGGCCGATCCGACGGCCCTGCACGCGCCCGGCACCCCGAACGAGGTGTCCGGACGCGACTACCGGCCCGGACCGAAGGACGCCTTCCCGGATCTGTCGCAGGTCCGGACGCCGTCCGGGGTGCGGGCCGCGCCGTGGGCGGGGAAGGACACGACGACGAACACGGCCAGGCCGGAGCCCTATGTGGTGCGCGCCACGGTGGACCCGAAGGTCCCGGGCCGCCTGCTCGTGTCCTTCGGAACCGTCACCAGGAGTCTGACCCCCCGGCAGTTCACCGAGCTGCTGGACCGCGACCGCTCCCTGCTCCGCAAGGAACTGGCGGTTCCGCTCCTGCTGGACATCGCCGAGTTCGACCGCCACTTCCCCGGGCTGGCGCGGGACATGGCCCAGCAGTTCGGCCGGGAGATCTGGACCACTTCGGCCGTCCCGAGCCAGACGGTGCCCCAGGGCGCGCAGCGCCCGGTGCTGACCCTGAACCCGCCGGCCCAGACCGGTGCGTCCTCGGCGGCCGTGCAATGGACCTCCACGAAGCCGGTCGACCCGCAGAACCCGACCGACACGTCCCGCCCCGTGCCGGCCCCGCCTCCCCTGGCGGCGTCGGAGGCGGTGCCGGCTCCGGCGGGGCGTGCGTTCACGGTGCGGTTCGATTCGGGGTCGACCATGGTGTCCGAGGACGATGTGGCGGACATCGAGGATCTGGCGCGTGAGGTGGCGTCTTCGGCGCTGGCGGACTGGCGGGCGGGGCGGCCGTTGCCGTCGGGTGTGGTCACCGGCTTCGGCGAGGGTCCGGCGGTGCGGGCGCGGGAGATGGGGCAGGAGCGGGCCGAGACGGTTCTCGCGTGGTTCGAGGAATCCTTGGACGAGGTGCTGGCCGGGCTTCAGCGGGGGGTGCCGGAGGCCGACCGGCTCACCGCCGCGCACTTCCGGTTCACCGCCCGCAGCCATGGCGAGGGCGTGGCGTCCGGTGACGCGGACCCGGAGGTGCTGCGGCAGACGACGATCGAACTGACCGAGCCGACGGGGACGTTCACGACTCTCGAGCCGGACACCGTGCCGGGCCTCTTCGATTCCGAGTTCGACGCCGAGTTCGACACCGACGCCGATTCCGCCACCGATTCCGACACCGGGTTCGACGCCGAGTTCGACACCGACGCCGAGCCCGACACCGATTCCGACACCGAGCCCGACTCCGACACCGAGTCGTCCGTCGCCCCCGACGGCGTACCGGTCGCCAAGCCCCGGCCGCAGCCCGCTTCGGTGGTCCGGGCGGCGCCCGGGGCGCCGATGCCCGGGCTGCGGCCGGCGACCCCGCCGCCGGTGCACGTCGCCCCGGTCACACCCCCGGCTGCCGCGCCCGGCCCCGTGCCCCTCACGCGGGTGCACTTCGCCCCGGGGTCGGCCACGCTGTCCGAGGACGCCGGGACGGCGCTGAGGGACCTGGCCGACCAGGTGGCCCGGATCGGTCTCGACCACCACGGCCGGGGCGTCGCCAAGCCCGGCGCGATCATCCTCGGCTACGGCGAGGGCACGGCGCAGGACGCGGACTCCGAGGCACTGCGGCGCGCGGCCGCCGTGCGCGAGCGGTTCGCGGCCGACCTGGACCGCGCGCTGGAACGCCTCCAGGGGAACGTCCCCGTGGACAGCCGGATCACGGTGGACGACTTCCACATCGTCTGGCGCGGACGCGGTGCGGACGTGGGGCGGACCGGCACCACTCCGGACGCGGACGTGGCGGCGGCGCGCCGTCAGGTGACGATCGAGTCGGCCGACCCGGCCGCGACGCTGAACGAACTCCGCCTCGCCGACCCGGACCTGGTGAACGACCCACTGGACGGCGACGTCATCGCCCGCCGCATCCTCCATCTCCCCCCGGACGCCCCGGTGGACGCGACCGTCCGCGAGCGGCTGCACGCGCTGATCACCGACGCCGCCGCGGACGGCTGGGCGACCAGCCTGGCGGCGCTGGGCGCGTACCACGCCTTCCAGCACGGCGTGATCGCCCCGAACCGGGACCGCTACCTGACGGTGGGCGGCACCCGTGTCCCGGGCCTCAACTGGTCCGACGAGAAGGCCGCCGAGGTGATGACCAATTGGTTCGACATCATCGAGCAGCGGCCGGACGGCAGCTTCGACGTGGTCGACACCCCCGACGCCGAGTGGCTCGGCGGGCCGAGGCCCTATGTCGTGGCGGCCGAGGGCACCCACGAGAAGGTCGTCGTGCCGTGGCCGGACGGCACGACCCGCGACCTGACCGCCGGGGAGTTCATCGAGCTGGTCGCGCGCGACCTGGAGCGGGAGGGCCTGCCGAAGGACCACCCCATCGTGCTGGCCGTCCCCTTCGCCGGCGACCAGGGGGGTGATCTGCCGAGGCTGCTGGCCGAGCGGACCGGCAGGACGGTGTGGGCGCACTCCGGCCATGTGCTCGCCGGCAGCGAGCAGGGCCTGATGTCCCTCGGCGTGTTCCACGGGAGCGACCGTCACCAGGGCGACTGGATCCCCAGCCCGCCCGGTATGGCGCCCGACCGCGGCCCCGGCCTCCCGGAGTGGTACCGCAAGGTGCTGACGCGGACCATCATGGACGTGCGGTCGAAGCGGCAGGCCGGCCGCTCCGGCCTGCCGGACGATGAGGTCGCGCGGCTGGGCACGGAGGACGATCAGCGTCACTTCGGCACGATGACGCACTACGTCCACGTCAACGCCATCACGGGCGAGGTCGTGTCCGGGAAGATCCCGCTGCCGTACCTGGGCAGGAGGTACACCTGGGACGGACACGGCAAGCCGGGCTGGATGGCGTTCCGGCTCGCGGACGGCACGACCCACTACGCCTACGGCGCCGAGGGGCCCCGGTACCTCGCGCACCGCAAGAGCGTGCAGAACCTCGGCGAGGACGACTGGATTCACATGGAGTCGTGCTGGAGCGGCTCTCCCGTGGACCGTGCCGTTCCGGGCATCGGGAACCCGGACACCGTCTTCCCCGGGGCGCTGCACGCACTGTCCACCGCCTTCGTCCCCGATCCGCTCGCCGACATCTCCGTCGCACAGCACACGGCGAACGAGACCCGGCACAAGGTCAGCGCCGCCTTCGGGCCGATCGGCGTCCTGTTCCACGACGGCGAATACGTCATCACGGTCTACACCGACCCGCAGGGGCGGCTCGGCGCGATCGTCACGTTCTACCCCGAGCCCGACACCGCCGAGTTGGACCGCCGCGCCCGCGTGGCCGGATACCACACTGGCCCGGGGGAGGTGCCCGAGGAGGCCGGGCAGCAGACGCTGCGTCTGGTGCGGGCGCTGAAGCTGACGCTGGGGAACGACATCGACGACCGCGTCCAGGTGGAGCAGGACGCGGAGTACGCGGAACTGCTGCGCGGGGCCGCCGCACTGGACCGGATGTGGCGGGACGACCCGCGGTCCGACGCCGCGGGTCCGTTCACGCTGGACCTCTTCCAGCGGATCGTCGCCGCCCGGCTCCCCGAGGGGCGGACCGAGGCCCGCCACGACGACTACCGCGCGGTGCTCACCGCCGCGGCGGCCGCGCCCGACGGTACGCCCCTGACCGCCTTCGCCCCGAGGCTGACGGGGACGCTGGACGAGGCGGCCGCCTGGTGGAGCGGTGTGGACCCGGCCGTGGCCACCGCCGCCGCCCTGTCCCTGGACGACCCGCGGCAGGTGGGAACCGCCGAGCTCTCCCGGGTTTTCTGGGCCCGGGTCAAGATGCACGAGGCCCTGGCCGCTAGCGGCATGGACATCGACCGGATCACCGCCCACGTCTTCGGCATGACGCCCGACGACGACCTGCGCGATGCCACCCGGTGGGTGATGGCCGCGCTGTACGCGATCGGGCGCGACGGGGGCGACCTCGTCACGGTGAGGGCGGGCTACCTGGAGAGCCTGGGCGCTCTGTCGGACGCCACCGCCGTGTCCACCCCCGGCAAGCCGGGAGACCCCCCGCAACTGGCGTCCGGACGCCACTTCGTGGACGCGCCGAAGACCGCGGACCTGGACCTGTCGACGATCTGGACGCCCGGCGGTCTCGTGGACGCGCCGTGGGCGGAGTCCGGCCGGCCGGCCCCGTACGTGGTGCGGGCCTCGGTGGACTGGAACAACCCGGGCCGCCTCGCGCTGTTCCTCGACGGCTCGGACGTGAGCGTGTCGGAGGCGGAGTTCGTCGAGCTGCTGGCAGGCGACCGTCACCTGCTCGTCACGCCACGGAACACCGCCGTCCTTCTGGAGATCTCGCAGCTCGACCGGCACTTCCCCGGCCTGGCGCAACGGCTCGCCCAGCGGATCGGCCATCCGGTCCACTCGACCTCCCTGCCCGTGGACCGGATCACGCCTCCCGCGGCCCAGGGCTCCCGGGCGCCCGTGATCGCCCTGATCCCGCCTCCGAGCGGCCCGGCCCCCACGGCCGCGGACTTCCGCGAGACCGAACCCATCGCCCCGAACCCGCCGGTCGACACCCCGCGCCCGGTGCCGGCCCCGCTGCCCCGCAGCGCCGACCGGATCATGCCGTCGCCCTGGGCGCCGATGCCGGCGCTGCCCCCGGCGCTCCGGTCCGCCCTGGCGCGGGCGTCGGCCGCCCGGCCCGCGCAGCCGTCGGCGGCCCCGTCCGTGTCACCGCCGGCGCCGGGCCCGCGCCTGTCCGCGGGCCGGATCGCGGAGCTGGCCGCCCGGATCGACTCGGACCAGGTGCACACCGTGCCCGTCGGCGAGCCGCCCGCCGCTCCGGCCGCCCCGCCCGCCGCCTCTTCCCCCGGGCCGTCCGTGCTGCCGCGGTCCACCACGGTGGCGTTCGACGGGCAGTCCGCCGAGGTGTCGGCCGGCCAGGAGGCGGAGATCGCGCGGCTGGCGGCCCGGGTGGCCGAGACCGGCCTGCGGAACAAGCGGGCGAAGCTGGCCAAGACCCCGATCCGCATCACCGGACACGGCAGCGGAGCGGACGGGCAGCTCGCCCGCTCGCGGGCCGACGCGGTGGCCGCGGTGTTCCGGCGCCACCTCGACCGGGCGCTGAGCGCGCTCGGCGCGGCCGGAGCGGACCTGTCCGCAGGCGGCTTCACCCTCCATGTGACGACCGACGGCACCACGTCACCGGATCCGGCGCCCGCCTCGGTGACGATCGGCATCACCGCCGACCGGCACTCGGCGACGGCACTGCGCCTGGACGAGCTGCGGCAGGCCGAACCCGGTCTACGGGACGGCCCGTTCCGGCCGGCCGGCCTGGCCAGGCGCGTCCTGGGCCTGGCCGACGCCACCCCGGTCACCGGCGCACTTCGCGCGGACCTGTACGCGGTGACCGACGCGGCGATGCGGGACGGCCGGGCGGGCAGCCTGGCGGAGGTGGCGGCGTACCGCGCCGAGAAGGACGCGGAACGCTACGCGGACCACCGCTTCACCACGGGCGGCACCCGGGTCCCGGGCCTGAACTGGACGGGCCTGCCCGACGGCGAGCTGTACGCGGACACCATCGGCCTCCTGGAGGAGGGGCCGGGCGCCACCCCCCGGATCCTCGACTCGAAGGTCCCCAGGTGGCTGGGCGGCCCCACGCCGTACCTGCTGGCGGCCACCATGGACGGCGACCGGGTGACGATCCCGGCGCTGGACGGCACGACGCGGGCCGTGAGCGCCGAGCGGTTCGTGGCGGAGGTCCTGAAGGACCAGGAGCTGGCGAGCCTCCCCGCGGACGCGCCCGTCGTGCTGGCCATGCCGTTCGCCGGCGACGGCGAACAGTACCTGGCGCGGCTGCTGGCGGAGCGGACGGGCCGCACCGTATGGGCGCACAGCGGCGACGCGCGGCTGATGACCACGCCGGACGGCCGGCTGGCCGTCGCGGTCTTCACCGCTTCCGGGCGCCCGGTGGGCTCCTGGTTCCCCGTCCCGCCCGGCATGCTGCCCGACGCGGATGACACGGACGACGCGGACGACACGGACGACGGGAGCGACGAGGACTGGCACGAGGACGTGCTGTCCTCCCCGCTGGCGAGCGCGGCGACGGGCCTGCAGATCGGCCGCGCCTCCTACTCGCCCGACCATCTGGCTATACGGGAGGAGGACTTCCGCCACCTCGACCAGGTGACGAAGTACGTGCACGCCAACTTCGCCACCGGCACCATCTCCAAGACGTTCCCCCTGGAACCGGCCGCCCGGGGGAAGCTGAAGGCGTTCTTCGCCGCTCACGGCGGGGCGGGCTACACGTCCTTCGCCCTGGACGACGGGGAAAAGCACACGGCGTGGGGCGACGCGGGCGCCAAGTGGCTCAAGAAGCGCAGGAGTTTCACCGGCCTCCTGAAGGACAAGAAGGAGGACTGGCTCGGCCTGGTGATGTGCCAGGCGGGTTCCCCGAAGGACAGCGCTGTCCCGTCCCGTCGCGGCTACGACAACGCCGGCGCGTTCGTGCCCAACCCGCTCAGGGACGTCGCCCAGGGCCAGCACTACGCGAACGAGATGCGGAACAAGACGAGCGCCGCGACCGTCAGCGCAGGCGTCTTTTTCCACAACGGCGAGTACGTCCATGGCCTGGTGACCGACCCGCAGGGGCGCTGGGGGTCGTACGCGGAGTTCTTCCCGGAGCCGGAGACCGACGAGTTGGACCGCCGGGCGCGCGCCATCGGGCTGCACAGCGGTCCGGACGACCCGGTGTCCGAGGAGGAGCGGCGGCGGACGCTGGAGCTGGTGCGGGCGCTGAAGCTGACGCTCGGGAACGAGGTCGACGACGACGTCCGGATCGAGCAGGACCCCGGCTACGCGGAGCTGCTGCGCGGGGCGGCTGCGCTGGAGCGGATGTGGCGGGAGGATCCGCGTTTCCGGCAGGCGGGCCCGTTCACCCTGGAGTTCTTCCAGCGGGTCGCCGCCGCGAAGCTCTCCCTGGAACAGGCCGGGCCGAGCCGAGCGGACTACCGCGCGGTGCTCGCCCAGGCCCTCGGCAGCGGCCCCGGCACGTCACTGGGCGACTTCGTGACGCTGCCGCCGGCCGTGGACCGGGCCGTCGCCTGGCTGGGCGGCCCGGACGTGACGCGGGAGATCGCGGACGTCCTCCAGCTCTCCGGCCCGGACGAGGTGGGCGAGGACGAACGCGCGCGGATGTTCTGGGCGCGGGTCAAGGCGCACGAGGCGCTGGGCGCGCTCGACGCCGCCGGCCTGGACGCGTACACCGCGCGGGTGCTGCACCTGGACCCGTCCGAGGTGGACGACGCGCGGCGGGACCAGGCGCGGGACCTGACGGCCGCGGCGTACGGGGTCGGCCGCGACGGGGCCGACCCGGCCCAGGTGGGCGCCTACCACCTGGAGACCGAACAGGCCCTGTCCGCCGCCACGGCCATGCCCCCGGTCACGGCCGGCGGCCCGGCGGCCGGGCGCCATCTGCTGGCCACGCCGCGGGGGGACACCGCCGTGGACCTGTCGAAGCTCCACACCCCCGGCGGCACGGTGGACGCGCCATGGCACGGGAAGACCACGGAGGGGAGAGACCGGCCGCACCCGTACGTGGTCCGCGCCGAGCCGGACCGCAACGACCCGGGCCACCTCTTCGTGTCGTACGCCGGGGTGACCCGGCGGGTGCCGGCCGCGGAGTTCGTCGAACTGGTGGCGGGCGACCCGGAGCTGCTGCCCCTCGACCAGGCCGTCCCCGTCTTCCTGGCCGTCTCCGAACTGGACCGGCTCGCCCCCGGCCTGGCGCAGGACCTGGCCCAGCGCATCGGCCGGGAGACCTACTCCACCGGGTTCCCCGTCGGGCAGCACACGGCCGGCGGGGCGGCGCACCCGGTGTTCTCCCTGCACCCCTCGCCCGCCACCGGGGCCACCCCCACCGCCGGGGACATCCGGGTGTCCACTCCCCGCGCGCTGGACCCGGTGAGCATGCCGGCGCCGGTGCCGCCCCCGCCGCTCGACGCCGACACCCCCGGCTCCTCGCGCGGCGACCGCCGCGCACCCGCCCCGACCCTGGAGCTGGACGCCCCGGTGCCCGGGTTGGACGACCCGCTGCCCGACCTCGGCGGCCGGGTGCCGGGCCTCGACGATCCGCTGCCCGACCTCACCACCGCCCTCACCGAGGTCCGGCCGCCCTCACCGCCCCCGCCCCCGCCGTCGCCGCCCTCGACGCTCGGGCCCACCCCGCCGCCCGGCCAGAACCCCCGGCCGTGGCCGGCCGGGCGGCAGATCGACGAGGAGCTGGAGAAGCGCCGCCGGCCCCGCGTCGACAGTGAGATGCTGCCGCCGCCGCAGGTGCACCGGCCCAGCAGGTTCACCGACGACACCCGGATGCCGGGCTATGTCGACGGCTTCCTGGCGTTCCCCGGCGACGAGTCCGGCGACACCGCCATGCCCATCGCCTTTGGACAGAGCGACGTCTACCTCCGCGGCTGGGAGCGGATCGTGGAGCACATCGACGCCGAGATGGAGGCGGAGGGCGCGGAGACGGCCTCGGGCGAGGAGCCGTCGCGGCGCCACCGGGTGCGCGGCGGCGGTATCGACGAGTCCGTCTTCCGCCGGATGCAGCGCGCGATGCGCGAGCGCCCGCAGACCTTCCTCGGGGAGGGCCGCGAGTTCGTGTACCGCGCGGAGTCGGGGCGGCTGCGCAGGATGCACATCAGGGTCCGCAACTACGGGGAGTGGACCAAGTTCACCGACGGCACCTCCCCCATCAAGGTCGACAACGCGTCCCGCGCGCAGGCCAGCGTCGGCGGTTCGAAGACGGTCGGCCAGACCCGCCAGCTCGCCCCGACGGTGCCGCTGGGGCCGCAGTCGACGGTCTTCTCCGCGTTCGTCCGGATCGGCCTCCGGCTGGGCCTCATTCGCGAGGTCAACTACTCCATGCAGGACCAGGTCCTGAACGTGGGGGAGACCCGCGGGTGGGACACCTCGCACCCGTACCTGGACGACGCGTACGTCGAGGTGCGCATCACCGACGCCGAAACGCCGCGCCCGGCCAAGCGGGGGATCCTGGGCACCCGCTGGCGGGCGAAGCCGGCCACCGTGGCGGCCCCGGACGTGGAGTTCGCGTTCGGTGTGCGCCACGGGCTGGGGGCGCGGCTGCCGGACACCGCGACCCAGGAGTCCAAGGTCCGCCGGACCCCGAGGACGCTGGAGCTGGGGCCCGAGTCCGACTACCGGCTCGTCATCACCGAGGACTTCGGGCCCGTCGCGCAGATCCGCGACTGGGCGGTGGACCGGATCGGCGCCGAACCGGACTCCTCGGCCTACCGGGAGCTGGACCGGTTCCTCTCCTCCCGGAACTTCCACCAGCTCGCCGGGCGAATGGCCCGAGGCTCGGTTCCGGGCAAGCCGCTGTTCGCCGACGACAAGAAGCGCACCCCGCTGGGCGCTTTCGTCATCGAGCGAGTGGTCCCGGGGCGGGCCGTGCTGGCCTCGGAGACGGACAAGGCGGAGCTGCGGGATTCGGCTTTCCTGACGGTGCAGAACACCCGGAAGCAGACCAAGGCGATCGCCAAGGACTTCTCCCTCGTCCTCGGGCCCACGTTCAATCTGCCGACGTTCGGCCTCCAGAACGTCATCTCCGGCTGGATGAACCGGGTCAAGCCCCGGATCCAGGTCGGCCCCAGCGCGCGCATCGGGCACACCCGGGGCCGCTCGGCGATGACGGGCGGCTCGGGCGCGGTCCGCTCGGTCGGCCGGGCCAAGAACGTCACCTCCGACCTGTACCGGGTCGAGAAGACCGTCTGGATCCGCAAGACCGGGGACGCGCACGCGACGCCGTTCACCACCTGGAGCCTGGACCGGATGACGCGCACCGAGGCGCGCCGCCTGGCCGGCATGGAGGACGAGAACACCTTCGGCGCCACCGAGCCGTACGCCCCCGCCTACCTCACCGAGAACCACCCGCCGACCCTCGGCATGGCCCGGCCGGTGCAGTTCCTCTACGCCAACGGCCGCTACAGCCGCAGGTTCGCGGCGGCCACCGAGGGCGAGGACACCTCCTCCGGGACCGCGCCCCCGCCCGTCGCCGAAACCGACAGCGGGACCGAGACCAGCACCGGGGCCGGCACCGGGGCCGGCACCATGCCCGCGATCGAGCCCGGCCCGGCCACCGAGGCGGGCCCGCAGGTCACCTTCGCCGAGCGCAACCGGCTCGACTCGTTCACCCGGCAGGTGCTGACCGCCGTCTCCCGCAGGTACCCGACGATGGTCGCCACGCTCGAGGAGCTCGGCGACCCGGGCGACAAGAGGTGGCGCAACCACGCGCACTACCAGATGGTGCTGCACAACACGCTGACCGTCATCAACGCGCTCTCGCACCACAGCATGGCCGGCAACCTGGAGGCGATGAGCCGGACCGGCATCCGGATCGGCCTGGTGAACCCCGGCCGGTTCACCCGCGGTTACCACCACATCTGGATCGACGCGGAGCTGACCAACCGCACCTATGTGTCTCCCACGGACACCATCCTGCGCCACAGCGCGCCCGGCGCCACGACCCTGGGCGAGAGCCAGTACGGGGTGCAGGGAGCCGAGTTCGGCTTCGAGGCGCTGGCGTCGGTGCGGGACACCGCCGTCGACGACATCGGGTTCCCCAGCCACGCCCTGACCGGGCAGCTCGGCTACCAGGCCGGCTGGCAGACGCGCGACGAGTCCAACTACGGCGCGACCGCCACGTTCGACCAGATGTCGATCAGCACCAAGCCGGGCAACCTGTACTCCTACGACCTGTCCCTCACCGTGAGCACCGGCGGCTACTGGCGGCCCCGGAGCCTGCTGCGCGGCCTGGTCAGCTTCGGCATTCTCGGCACCTCCTTCTTCGTCCGCGGCCCCAAGAGCCGGGGGGACATCATCGGCGGCAACGCCGAGGTGCCGGCCGTCCGGGGCAAGGTGCTGCTGAGCATCCCGTCCGAGCACTCCCCGAAGACCGACCCGCACGCGCCGGGCGCCGACAACCCGTACCTGGACCCGAACCCGGTCACCCGCGCCCCGATGACCCGCGACGAGGCCAGGAAGCTGCTCGACGCCTCCACCGAGGACGGCCGGCAACCCGGGCCGCTCGAAGGGGTGCCCCACCAGACCCTCTCGGTGGTGGCCGACAAGACCTCCCCGGGAATCGTCGACCGGGTCCTGGCCAAGGCGTCCCACGACAAGTGGCAGTTGACCCGGGTCGGCGCCCCCGCGCACGACGCCGCCGTACGCCCGGAGCAGCCGCAGTTCCTGACGGCCAACGTCGACCAGAACGCGAGCGCGACCGGATCGCGCACCACGGGCCTGTTCGGCAAGGGGCCCTACATCGACTGGCTGGCCACCGTGGTGCACCGGATGCGGGTCACCAACCTGCGCGCGCTGACCCGGCCGCAGCCGATGGAGACCGAGCTGACGGTCGGCGGCAGCAACAAGGTGTCGGGGGTGCAGAGCAAGTCCTTCACCCACTCGGCCGGTTTCACCGCCGTCTACGGCCACTCCCACCAGCAGGCTACGAGTGTGACGGGCAACTACGGCCTGGCCTGGAAGCCGTGGTGGCGCACCCGGGGCTCCAGCGGAACCATCACCCGCACGGTCACCTCGGACATCAACCGGGTCGACCAGGGCCACCAGGTGCTCACCACCGGCGACGCCGAGCACGAGGTGGCCGCCGAGATGCGGTCCTCCGGTGTGCTCTCGCCGCTGGGCGCGGTGGTGCGCAGGCTGCGTGACTGGGCCGGGGAGCGGCAGGTCGTCAAGGGCGGCTGGCTGGGCCACCTGCCCGAGCGGGCCGCCCACCGGCTCGGCCTCATCCGGGGCGACGACCTCGGCGGCGGCCCGACGTACACCCGCCGCGACTGGCTCCAGCCCCGGTGGTTCCGCAAGGCGCCGTTCGCCACGTACCCGGTCGACTCCGTGGACACCTCCAAAGTGGTGGAGGAGTTCCAGCGGCAACTGGACGACCTGGCCATCGACGACGAGAGCCGGGAGGCCATCCACCGGCTGACCTCGGCCCGGGTCACCCGCGCGCTGCGCCGGGAGATGATGGGCACGGGCACGGCGGTGACCGCGAGGATCGGCGGCCCCGGCTGGAAGCAGATCCGGATCGGCGGGCGGAACGTACGCATCCGGGCGCAGCTCGAACCCGTGGGGGAGCCGCGTTTCGTCCAGTTGTGGCCGCGCACCGAGCTGGAGGACCACCGGTGGGCGGTGGAGACCTACAGCGACGGCTTCTCCAGCGGCCGGGGCAGCGACGCCGGAACACAGGTCAACGAGGGCGTCCACACCGGCGATACCGATGTGCCGACGGCGGGCCCGTCGATGGCCGAGACCGGCTCCAACCGGCAGAACGTCTCCGCGACCGACACCCGCGTCCGGGGCCGGGTGTGGTCCTCGTACACCAGCGAACCGCACGCCGAGTACGCCACCCGCTACCGGCTGCGCATCACCATGGAGATGGGCCGGAAGCGGGGCGACGAGCCCAGGCACCCGGAGACCCGGCGGATCGAGCACAGCGGTGACGTCGGCATCCAGCGCGAGATCGTCCCGCTCAGCCTGATGCGGCCGGACACCGCCCGGGGCTCCGCCCCGGCGAAGGGACCGGACCCGCTGGGCCCGCCGGAGATCGGCGACGAGCCGACCGCGGTGAACGTGCTCACCGGGAAAGACTCCCCGCTGGAGAAGAGCAGCGATATCACCGGTGTTCTCGATTCCTGGCGCGCCATCACCCTGCCCGACGGGACGCAGGGCCCGTTCGTCCCGCCCAAGAACGGCTTCCACGTCCGCAACGTCATCGGCGCCGAGAACATCCTCGCGGCCGGCACCATCGCGCTGGCCAAGGCGTACGACAACCGGCTCGCCACCACCTCGGGCCGGCTCACCGGGGAGGAGCTGGAGCGCGTCCTGCGCACCGCGCGGATCACCCCGCTGACCGCCGAGGGGACCGGCTCCGCGCAGGTGCTGGAGGACTCCCTCGGCTCCGGGGCGCTGTCCGCGTTCTTCGAACACGCCTCGGGCAACGGGGGTTACGAGACCGCCGGCCTGGTCGAGAACGCCCTCGCCGACCGCTCCGAGGGATGGCTGCGGGTGTTCTCCCGGCCCGACTTCGCCGGTGCGCGGTTGATGGCGGTGGCCGACGGCGCCCGGATGGAGTCCGCCACCCGGATCACCCAGAGCGACAACGCGACCGCCTCCCAGGGCGGCGACCACAACACCGTCCTCGGCGCCGCGCCCGCCCTGAAGTCGGACACCACCGGCTCGGCGAACCCGGGCGCCTCCGGCACCGGCGCCGACACCTCCGACAGCGACGGCCGGGTGATCGCGGGCGATCAGGCCCGTCAGGTGACTGTCAAGCCCAACACGGGCCGGGTGTTCGCGTTCGCCATCCCCACCGCCTGGCTGAGCGTGGCCGACGTCCACCGGCAGTTCAAGGACCTGCCGTCCAGCAACTGGGTCCGCGAGCACCTGCTGGGCTCGCTCGGCGGCGTCAAGCCGGGCCCGCAGACCGTCGAGTCGCAGACCCATGTGCTGGCCTGGGTGCGCGAGGACGTCGCCCGCCAGCTCGGGCTGATCACCGACGACAACTTCCCCGAGACCGTCGCCAAGGCATGGGACAAGGTCAAGGACGCGGCCAAGACATGGGCCGACGAGGACGCCAAGTACTGGGTGCTGCGCCGGGACCTCCCCGATCTGCGGGAGGCCGTCGGGGCCGCCCGGGTGGCCCGCTCGGTGGCCCGCCGACTGCGCCGGGAGGCCCAGGCCGCGGCGAGGGCGGAGTTCGCCGCGGCGCGGCAGGACCTCGTGGCGGCGATGGCCGCCGCCGACGCCGCGCTCACCCAGGACCCCGGGGACTTCCCGGCCCCGGTGGGCGACGAGCTGCGGTCGGCGACGGAACTGGCCGAGGGGGCGCGGCAGACCCACCAGGACGCCCTGCTGACCGACCTGACGGACGACGCCACGCCCGCGCGGCGCGCCGCCGCCGAGGCCCGGCTGGAAAGCGCCCGGCTGGCGCTGTCCGAGGCGGAGGACCTGGTCGGCTCCATCCGGCGCAGGGAGCGGGACCGGATGGCGGCGGAGGCGCGGCGGGCCTTCGAGCGCCGGACGGCCGCGGCCGACGAGCGCGTGGCCGGCGCGCGGGACACGGCCCACGCGGCGGCCCAGGCGTTCCGGGCGGCCGAGCGCGCCGTGGAGGCGCGCATCGCGGCGGTGCGGAGCCAGGAGCGCAAGGCCGAGAACGCGGCGGACGCCCTGCACCACCTGCGCGCCCAGACCGACCGGCTCACCCGCTGGCACCGGCTGCCCGAGGACCCGCCCAGCGGCGAGGAGGGCGCGGTCCCGACCCGCGCCGGGCTGCCCGAGCCCCAGGTGACGGACTGGGAGCCGGGGAAGACCGAGCGGACCGAGAACCCGGCCAGGCACTCCGACAAGCCGAAGCTGGTGCGGGCGCCGAAGCTGGACTCCATCACGGAGGAGCCGTCGGCGAAGCCGAAGCCGAAGTCGGCGCGGAAGCCGCCGTCGGGGCTGGACCCCATCGCCGAGGAGACGCCCGAGGAGCTGGCCGAGGACCTGCCCGAGGGGGACACCCCGGCGCCGGACCCCTCCGACCCGGAGAGCCCCGGCGGCGACACCGGCACCGACAGCCGCGACACCGGCACGGACCGGCGGGAGGACTCCCGGGACGGCATGTTCCGGGAGGAGCCCGAGACCTCCGGCACGCCGCCGCGGTACACCGAGGTGACCGCGCTCCGCGACGGCGCGCCCGCGCTGAAGTCCCCGGAGGGGACCACCCACCGGCTGCTGGACGTCCCCCAGGACAACTCCTTCTACCGCGCCTTCCAGCGCGCGCTGCCCGCGGCCCGCACCGGTGCCGACGGCGCCCCGCTCGACGCCGCCGGGCTGCGGAACGTACTCGCGGACGCGGTGGAGGGGCTGCCGGACGACTCGCCGCTGCTGGCGTACTTCTCCCCGGACGAGACGGACACCTTCACCTCCGCGGAACTGGACGCCGCGGCCCTGGACCTGGGCACCGACACCCCGCAGCGCCGGGAGTTCGACGCCCTCGGCGTGATCCCGCACTCGGCCGGCGACCGCCCCGGCCCCGAGCGGCGCTACCAGCCGCTGAGCCCCGCCCAGCGCCGCAGCCTCGCCGCCGGCCAGCTGCGGCGCGCCGCGAACGCCGCGAACGACACCGGCTGGGACCACAGCGCCGCCGACCTGCTCCCCGCGCTCGCCGCCCGGATGTACGGGGTGGGCGTGCGCGTCGTCCGCGAGGACGGCACCTACCAGGACTTCTCGCCCCACCCCGACCGTCCGCTGTCCTCCGGCGCCGAGCGCGTCGTGCTGTACGTGGCCGACCGGCACTTCCGCGCCGTCGAAGCGGCTGCCGTGGCCGAGGGCCCGCCCCCGCCACGCAAGCCCCAGCCCCCGGTGGACGACTCCCTGCTGACCGCCCACGCCACCCGCCCGTGGACGTGGGAGGGCCTGGAAGACGAGACCTACGCGGAGCAGCCCAAGTTCGACGCGGCCACCGACGTCCATACCCTGACCGACCCCGACGGCTACACCTACGACCTGGTCACGCCCCTGGCCGGCGACGGGAACCAGTTCTACGCCGCCGTCGCCGTCGCACTGGGAGCGAACCCCCGGGGCGGCCGCGGGTTCGAGGTGATCGACGACCTGACCGAGCTGATGGACGCGGTGCCGCTGCCGCGGACGGCCCGGCTCGATCCCCGGGCCACGTTCACCGAGGACGAGCTGTACGAGGCCGGGTTCCGCCCGCTGGACGCCGTGCGGCGCCGGGAGTTCCGGCGCGGCGGCGGCCGGCTGCCCGAGTCGTGGCCGACGCCGCCCGACTGGGTGCGGGACGGCCTGATCCGCGCCCACCTGCGGAGCTCCCGCCGCTGGAGCCGGGGGACGGCCCTGCTCGCCGCCGAGTTGGTGGCGAAGCACATGAACCTGCACGTGACCTACGTGCACGAGAACGGCACGATCGACACCTTCGGCACGGCGTCCGCCGACGTGGACAACGCCATCGTCCTGTACGAGCGCGGCGGCGACTTCCTCGCGGCGATGCCCCGAGGCGCCCGTAACCCGCGCGGCCCCTGGAACTTCCGCACCACCAAGCCGGCCCCGGCCCCGCCCTCGCCCGCCCGATCGGCGCCGCCCCCGCCACCCGCCCGGCTGGCCCCGCCGCCGCCCTCCCGGCCCGCGCCGCCCCCGCCGGTGGTCGACCTGCCCCCGGTCGGACCGCCCGGCGGCAAGGGCGTGCCGAAGCCCCCGCCCACCGGCCGGGGACGGCGGCGGCCGGTCAACGACGGCCTGCCGTTCGGCCTGGACACGCCCCCGGCCGGCACCCGCAGCCGGTCCGACGCCGAGGGCCGGTCGCTGGTCCGCCCCCGCGACCTGCGGAAGGCCCTGGACCTGCTGGACACGCTGCGGGCGGGGGTCCCCGAACTCGGCGAAGGCCCGCTGGACATGGACGCGCTCGCCCGCCATGTGCTGATGCTGGACCCGGACACGCCCGTGACCGACGCGCACCGGGACGAACTGCTGGGCATCGCGCTGGCCCCCGAGATGGCCGCCGCGCCCAGCCTCGCGGTGCTGGCCGGGTTCGGCCTGGCGGAGCGCGGGGCGACCGTCGTCCGGGACTTCGGATACGACGTGGACGCCCTCGCCGCCCGCGTCCTGCACCTGGAAGCCCCCGACCCGGCCCGGCGCCGGGAGCTGGTGCGGCTGCTGGAACGGGCCACCGACGTCGGGATCGACGCGAGCCAGAGCGCGCGGCTGGCCACGTTCCACCTGGCGACCGGGGGCCTGTTCACGCCGGAGCGGGTCATCCGACGCTTCGACGGCACGGCGATGGGCCGCGACGGCGACCAGCACCTCCCCGCCCTGGACTTGGACCTGAGCGAGGTCACCCTGGTCGGGGCCGGGCCCGACGGCAGGCTCACCTTCGGCACCACCGAAACGGCGCCCTGGGACCGGCCGGAGGGCCCGGCGCCCTGGGTGGTCCGGCTCAAGGGCCCGCTGGGCGAGGGGCTGCTGTCCGGGCGGGTCCCCGCGGAGGACTTCGCCCACCTGCTCCACATCGACCCCGAACGCCGCGCGGGCGGCGAGATCGTCCTGCTGCTCCCGCGCACCGACCCCGCCACGGCGGGGCCCGCCGTCGAAAAGCTGCTGGACGCGGTCACGCGGAGCACGGGCGTGAAGGTGCACACCGCCTACGGCATGGCGGACTTCTTCACCGACGAGGACGGCCGGACCACCATCGCCCTGGGCCCCGACCGGCACGGGCGGCAGCGCACCGCCGCCGACTTCGTCTCCGCCGGCCCGAGCGCCGACGTCACGACCACCACCGGCGTCACCCCCCGCCCGGCGACCGGCCGCAAGCGGCCCCGTCCGCGGGCCGGGGCCAAGCGGCACGCTCGTCCGCTCGGAGCGGCGCCGCCCCCCGCCAAGCGGCCGCGCAGGGTGCTGCCGGCCACGATGCCCGAGGCCCCGCCGCGGTTGCTGAAGAGGCCGGCACTGGAGGAGACACCGCCGGACGGGACGCTGCTGAAGGAGACACCGCCGGAGGGGACGACGCCGGAGGGGGCACCGCCCAAGGCGCCGCCCCGGCCGCCCATCATGACGTCGCCGGTGGGCGGCACCCCGGGCTGGGCCCGGGGGCGGCCGCTGCCGGTGGCCGGGGACGGCTTCTGCCTGCTGCACGCGTTCCTGGCGAGCGGCCCGCTGCTCGTCCGCGACGCCCTGCCCGGCCTGGCCGCGGACGGCCGGTCCACCGCCGACCGGGACGCGTACGCCTGGCTGTCGGACCCCGCCCGAGTCCGGGCCGACCTGGCGCGCGCCGCCGCGCCCGACCCCTCGGACCGCCATGTCCTCGACGCCATGCGACGGTTCGTCGCGGACCGCCTGACCGCGAGCCGGGGACGGCTGCCGGTCGAGATCGTCCACCAGTACCGCAACTCGGTGCCCGGCGGACTGGCCGCGGCCGTGGACCGGATGGACGAGGTCGCGCTGGTGACTCGGCTGACCGAGCTGGGCGTCCCCGTACCGGACCAGAGCCGGTTCCCGAGCAGGGGGCAACTGCGCGGGGAGATGGGCGACCTGGTCCTCCGGCACACCCCGCTGGACGACAGGGAGCTGTCCGGCCTGCGCGCGGTGGTCCTGGACTGGGACAACAGCTGGAACTCCGACATCGGCGACGTATTCCCCCACCTGCTGGCCCACGCCTTCGACGTACGGATCGACATCGCCTCGTCCCACAGCCGGGCCGACGGGCGGACGGGCCTGCGCGGCATGCGGCGCGGGATCGGTCCCGCGAGCGCCGCATGGGAGATCGAGCTCTTCCACAGCAGAGTGGTCGACGCGAGCGGGCGCCCCATGGGAGGGGACCACTACGAGGGCAGCACCGCGGCCCCCCGGTTCGCCTCCACCACGGCCCCCGCCGGCCGCACCACCGCCGGACCGGTCACCGGCCCCGGCACCTCCACCGGCGATCCGGCCACGGGACCCGGCCCCACCTACAGCGGGCGCCCCGCGGCCGGCGGGACCGCACCCGGCGGCCCCGCACCCCGACAGGCGCACAGGCCCGGACCGGGCAGGGTGAACCGGTACCGGCCCGGAACCCACCGGACCGGGCCGTGGGCGGGCTCCCGGGGACGGGCCCGAGGCCGGTGGCAGCGGCCCGACCGCGCCGTCGGCAGCCCCTCCTCGCCCGGCCGCACGGTCTGGCTCACGCCCGGTGAACCGGCCGCCCGGACCCGGCTCAACCAACTCCGGTCGGCCGACCCCGAGCTGCGCCACGGCCCGCTGGACATGAACCGGCTCGCCCGCCGCGTACTGCTGCTCACCCCCGAGGAGCGGGTGACCGGCGACCGGCGCGCCGAGCTGATCCGGCTGGCGTCCTCGCCCGAGGCCCGGAACGTGACGAGCCTGGCGGGCCTGAGCGCGCTGTACGTCGCGGACCGGGGCGTGTTCGACGACCGCTTCCGCGTCACCGACACCCGGGGCCGTCCGCGGGGGATCAACTGGACCGGGAGCCCGATCCCCGCCGACCTGGATCCGAGCACCACCGCGGTGATGGTCCGCCGGGACGGGGGGAGCACCGTCGGCGACGTCCGGCCGGCGCTGTGGGCCTCCGGGCCGGACCGCCCCGACCCCTATTTCCTCGCCACTTCGGGTGAGGACCGGATTCTGGTGCGGGGCCGCGCGGGATTCGCGCGCCATGTGCCGTTCGAGGTGTTCAACGAGCTGATGGCGCTCGACCCGGTCCTGGCCGCCCTCCCGTGGGACGTCGCGGTGGCCCTGGTGATCCCCGGCCTGGGCCGGATCGCCGCCCGGCCCCGGACGTTCGCCACCCGGCACAACCGCAACGTGGTGTCCACCAGCGGCTTCCTGGCCGTCATGGACCTTCCGGGCCGGGCGGGTCACCGGGTGCTGGGCCTGCTGGACGAGGAGGGGCGACCCCGGGGCGACTTCTTCATGTCCCATCCCGGGCCGGTGGCCCCGGTCCCGGGGACGGACGACTGGGTGCGGGACGCGGACACCTTCCCCCTCCCCGACGCCGACGGCTGGGTGACGGGCTTCGTCTCGGTCGACCTCGGCGCCGACGACGACGGGGGCCGGACTCGGCTGCTGGACGCCGCGCGGGTGCCGACGGCGACCTCGTTGGTGACCTACAACGCCCAGCTCCATGCGTATGGCGCGAAGCGGGACGTGCCCTGGACGCCCGGCACGACCGTCTTCCAGGCCCTGCACGGCCTCCCGGGCGCCGTCTCCTGGATCACGCGGGACGGGCGCCGTGACATGAGCGGCCGTGACCACGCCCGTGCCGTGGTCCGCTGGTTCTCCCTGGCCCAGGTGTCGCCGCGCCGCTCGCAGGCGCTGCTGATCTGCTTCTCCGCCGCCCGGCCGGGCGGCGGCGGCGTCGTCGGACACGGAGTGCACGACGGCCCGCTGCCGTTCGTCCCCGACCCGCTCGCGGTGGTGGCCGTCGGACAGGACGTGGCCAACGAGACGGGGGCGACGGCGTACGGCCCCCTCTACCGCGTTGCCACGCCGACGCTGGCGGACGGCACCCTGGCCGTAGCCCTGTTCACCAACGCCCGCGGGGAGGGCGACCGTCTGGTGAAGTTCCCGCCGGAGCCGAAGGGCGCCGCGCTCGACGAGCGGGCCCGGACGGCCGGGCTGCACCACGGCCCCGGCCCCGCGTCCGAGGCGACGCGCGACCGGGCGCTGCGGCTGGTGCGCGCGCTGCGCGAGGCATTCGACGACCCGGACGTGGACGACCGGCCGGACTATCCGGACCTGCTCAGGGGCCTCGGCGCGCTGGACCGCATGCGCGAGCGCGATCCGGACCTCGACCGCGACGGCATCCGCGAGTTCACCCTTGACCTGCTGTACCGGGTGGTGCACCGGTTCCCGCCGGGCCGGCCCGGCACGCGGCCCGGTGGCGCCGAGCACATCCAGGAGGTGCTGGCCCGGGCCGACGCCGCGTGGCAGGCCGGGCCCGGGCGCCCGCTCGGCGGCTTCGCCGCGCTGCCGCACCTGACCACCGCGCTGAACCGGCTCCCCGCGGCGGGCACGTCGGCCGCCGAGGCCATGGCCCGGGAGGTCCTGGGCCTCGGGGCCGGACAGCCGGTGGGCGAGGCGGAGCTGTCCTGGCTGCTGTGGACCGAGGTCAGGCTGCTGGAGCTGCTGGACAACATCGTCGACGGCGCGGAGTTCGCCGCCGGCTTGCTGCACCTGGACCGCCCCGACCCGGCGCGGTTCGACGAGGCGGTCGCGCTGGCGCGCAAGGCGCTGGCCGTGGGCCGTTTCTCGTTGCCCGAGCTGGCCGCCTACCACCTGGAGAGCGGGGGCGCCCTGTCGGACCGTACGCTCGGGAGGAACACCGCGGGCGCGGTCACCGGCCGGGACTTGAGCCACGGCTCAGCCGGACTGGACGGCGACTTCGACGCCAGTGTCATCACCCTCATGGACTACGCGCCCGACGGCTCGCTGGTCGAGGTCGGCACGGCCCCGGCCCCCTGGTACGCACCGGGCCACCCGGCCCCGTTCCGGTACGTCTTCGACGGCGGCTTCCTGGGCGCGCCGGTGCCGCGGCAGGAGTTCGGCGAACTGGTCTTCCGCGACGCCATGCTGCACGGCGCGCCCTGGAAGGCCGACATCCTCCTGGTGGCGGACGGCGCCCGGCCCCCGGCCGGGGCGCCCCTCGCCGGGACGCTCGCCGGGGAGGCCGCCCGGAACTCGGGCCGTGGCGTCTGGGCCACCTCCGGCCGGACCGGGATCCACCGCCGGCCGGGGTCCCGGACATACACCGTGTACATGGCGCCGGACGCGTCGGGGCGCCGGCCCCAGCCGTCCGACTGGGGCCTCATCAGGCCGGGCGATCTCACGCCGCCGACCTTGGGGCCCGCCTGGGCGCTGCCGCCCGCGGGCGGCCCCGTGGCCACCTACGGGATCGGTCGCGCGGCGCCGCACGCCGTGGAGCCCGCCGACACTCCGGCCGCGCCGCCCGGGGACGCCGACGACGCCACCGCCACGCCGCCCCCGGACGACGGCCGCCAGGACACCGATACCGTCGCGCTCGCCTGGGACGAGCACACCCGGGCGCTGGCGTCTCTCGCCGAGGCGGCGGAGGCCGCCACGGACGCCGGCACGGACACCGCCACGGACGTCGCCGGGCGGCTGGAGGACGCCCTGGCGCGGCTCGAGGACGCCGCGGCCCGGCTGTACGGCCTCGGCGTCCCGCCGGCCGAGCTGACCGCCGCCACCACGCCCCGGGACACCGCCGCGGTCCCGACTCCGGCCCTGGGCGAGGACCTGCGGGGGTGGCTCGCCGGCCAGGTGACGACCGAGGACCTGCGCCAGGGCGCGCCGCGCCTGGACCCGGACGAGTCCGTGACCCTCGCCGAACTGCGGGCCGCAGGCGCTGAGCTGACGCCCGCTCTGGAGATCCAAGCCACACTGGGCGGCGACCGCCTCCAGGCAAGGCGCCTGACCCCGCAGGACCAGGTGCGGCTGCTGCTGCACCGGCCCGGCCCGGGGCCGGACGGGCTCGACACGGTCGCGGCCGAGGTGTCGCGGCGACTGTGGCGATCGGCGTACGCGGAGTTCGCGCAGGCCGCCGTGGCGCGCGAGGGCGCGGCCCCGGCGGGCACCCCGACCCCGGCGGACAATCCGGCCCCGCAGGACGACGCGCGACCGCAGGACGGCACCGGGGCGCAGGGCGGCCCCGGGGTCCCGGAGGGGTCGGGCCTGGATGCCGCTCGGGCCTGGGAGCTCGCCGCCTTCCTGGTGCTGCCCCTTCCGCCGTACGCGGCGCAGGCCGACGTCCGCTACGCCAGGGACGCGTTCCGCGAGGCGGTACGGAACGTCGCCGAACACCTGCTCGCCCACGGGCCGAACACCCGGTCGGCCGGGGAACTGGCCGACACGCTGCGGGGGGAGCTGGGTCTGCGGCCCCGGTGGACCGAGGCCGCCCCGCCCGCCCCGCTTCCCCGGCCGGTGGTGTCGGCGGCCTCGGCGTCGTTGGACGGGGACGCGTGGGACGCCGATCTGCTGGACTTCGAGACGTCGGCGGAGTCGGACTCCGACGAGGACATGCCGGACGCCTTGGACGACTCGGCGTCCGAGTCCTCCGACTCGGAGGGCAGCCTGTTCTCCGACGACGCCCGCTCGTCCGGAACCGAGGACAGCGACTCCGACTCCGATTCCGACTCCGATTCCGACTCCGATTCGGATTCCGACCGCTCCGCGTCGGCCTCGAATCCCGTTTCCCGTACCGCGCTGCCGCCGACGGCCGGGGTGCGGTTCGCGCGGGGATCGACCGCGCTGTCCGACGCGGACAAGGCGAACGTGCGCAAGCTGGCCCGTCGCCTCGCCCTGACCGGGTTGCGGAACCATCGGGCCGGGGCACCCCTGCCGGAAGTCCTCATCGCCGGCTTCGGCAACGACGTACGGTCCAACGCCGAGCTGCCGGCCCGGCAGGAGATGGCCCGGGAGCGCGGTGCGCGGCGCGCCCAGGCCGTGTACGCGCACCTGACGCAGGAGCTGGGCGTCGCGCTGGCCATCCTCCAGCGGGACCTGTCGGCGGATCAGTCGCGCCTGGGCCCGGACGGCTTCGACCTGCGGAAGTACGGCCTGCCCGAAGTCCCCCCCAACAAGAGGGTCGCCCAGTTCCCCCGGCCCACGCTGATCCGGATCACCACCGAACCCCGCGCGAACGCGGCGGAGACCCTGGACCGGCTGCGCCGCCGGGAAAAGGGCATGCGCCACGGACCGATGGACGTGTCCGCACTCGCCGGGCGCATCCTCCACCTGCCCCCGGGCACGGTCGTCGACCAGGGCGTCAGGGACGAGCTGTTCGACCTGGTGCTGGAGGCGGACAAGGCGGGCCGGGCGACCGGCCTGGCGGCGCTGGGCGCGTTCCACGCCCAGCGGCAGGGCGTACTGGACGACCGCCACCGGTTCACCGACGTCCAGACCCCGGGGGAGCCCGCGGGCGTGAACTGGACGGGCTCGGGCGCCGCGGAGCTGGACACCTCCGCCGTCGATCTGGTCAAGAAGGACAAGCAGGGCACGGTCACCGGCGCGCGGCTGGACGACCAGCCGTGGGACTGGGACGAACCCGCCTATGTCGTGGCCGCCGCGGGGGACCCGCACAAGATCGTGGTGCCGTGGCCGGACGGCACCACCCGGGACCTGGGGCTCGACGAGTTCGCCGAGCTGATGGCGAACGACCCGGGGCTGTCGAGGCTGCCGAAGGACGTGCCGATCGTGCTGGCCGTCCCGTACGCGGGGCGTGGCCTGCTGTTCCTGGCGCGCCGGCTCGCGTTCCGCACCGGCCGCCTGGTGTACGCGCACAGCGGCGACGTGGAGCTCACCGTCCAGCAGGGGAAGCCGGCGAAGGTGCGGGTGGTCCACCACCAGGGCGACCCCCAGGGCGACTGGGTGCCCAATCCCCCCGACCTGGACCCCGGTTCCCCCGACGACGTGCCCGACTGGCACCATGACGTGCAGACCTGGCCCATCGTCAGCAAGCGGACCAGGAAGCAGATCGGACGCACCGCGTTCACCCCCGCCGAACTGGCCGGCCTCCGTGAGGCATTCTTCCGCCGCATCGACCAGGTGACGACGTTCGCCCACTACAACCCCGCCACGGGCGACTACTCCACACGCTTCACCCTGGCGGACCCGGACGAGGCCGCCCCGGCGGTCTACCAGGGCGCCCACGGGTATCCGGGGGGCATCTCGGTCCCGATGCGGGACGGCAGCACGCGGGCGCTGGACGGTCCCGAGACGCAGCGATGGGCCCGCGCGCGGCGGAACAGCCTGTCCGTCATCCCCGCGGATCACTGGGCCGACCTGGAGATCTGCTGGGCGGGTTCGCCCAGGAACACCCGGATACCCCTCGTCGACAACGCCGGTGCGGGTTTCCCCGGGCCGTTCGTCGCCGACCCGCTGGAGGACGTGCCCGTCGGTCAGCACTACGCCAACGGGCTGCGGCGCAAGGTGCGCTGCACCGTCCGGATAGCGGGGCTCACGGAGGCCGGGCCGCCGAACCGCCGCGTCTACTTCCGCACGATGCTCACCGATCCCCAGGGGCGGCGGTCCGAGCGTGCGAAGTTCTTCCCCGAGCCCCGGGCCGCCGAGCTGAACCGCCGGGCGCGCGCGATCGGTTTCGGCGGCCCGGACGGAAGGGTGTCCGGACCGCAGCGGCACCGGACGCTGCGACTGGTGCGAGCGCTGAAGCTGGCGCTGGGCAACGAGGTGGACGACGCCGTGCGCGTCAAGAAGGATCCCGAGTACGCCAGGCTGCTGCGCGGGGCCGCCGCGCTGGACCGGATGTGGCACGCCGACGGGCGGTTCGACGCCTCGGGCCCGTTCACGATGGAGCTGTTCCACCGGATCGTCGCGGCGAAGCTCCCCGCCGGTCGGACGGAGCCGCGCCGGGCGGACTACCGCGCGGTGCTCCTGGAAGCGGCGAACGCGGCCGACGGCACGCGCCTGAGCGACTTCGTGACGCTGTCGCCGGCCGTGGACGCGGCCAGTTCCTGGAAGGGCGTCATGTCGGCAGCGGCCTGGGACGGCGTCGTCGGGCCGATGCTGCAGGTCAGCGCCGCCGACGTTACGGACGGCCATCGCTCCCGGGCGTTCTGGGCCCAGGTCAAGGCCCATGAACTGCTGTATCGACCCGGCCTCGACGTCGACGGACTCGCCCGGAAGGCCCTCCACCTGGAGGCGACCGACCCGGTGGACGCCGCGCGCCGGGAGGAGCTGTGGCGGCTGGTCGCCAAGGCGTACGCGCGTGGCCGCGACGCCGCCGATTTCCATGTGCTGGCCGCGGTCCACCTGGAGGCGGCCAAGCCCTTCTCCCGGACCTGCCGGCTGAAGGACCCGCTGCTGAACGGGCAGAACGCCGGGAACGACTGGTCCACCGGGACGAGGATCGACCGACTGGACACCTCCAGGATCCAGACGCCCGACGGCCTCGAGGACGCCCCGTGGACCGGCCAGGACGACGCCGGCGACGCCCGGGCCGTGCCCTTCGTGGTGCGGGCGTCCTACGACCCGTCGGACCCGGACGCCCTGCGCCTGCGCTTCCGCGGCAACAAACCGGTCTTCCGGGTGCCGTTCGAGGAATTCGTGGAGCTGATGGCCTACCATCCCAAACTCGTGGACCGGGACCTCAACGGCGTCCTGGTGCTGGACATCCCCGGCCTCTACGACACCCGCCTCGCGGACATGCTGACCGAGCGGCTGGGCCGCCCCACCACGGTCACAAGCGGCACCACGGGGATCGCCCACCCCAGCGGGGCGCAGTACCCGGTCCTGTCCCTGTCCCCCTCGCCGCTGGATGCGAAGCCGACGGCGAAGAGCTGGGTCGTCATGGAACCGGTCGAACCCGCCACCCCCACGAACGCCCCGCTCCCGGTGCCACCCGTGCTCAGTGGCGCGCCCGTGAACCCCGGCAGCACCCCGGCCCGCCCGTCCCCGGAGGTCTACGACGCCCCGGCCGTCCTCGCGGAACAGGGCATCGACGACTGGCGGGCGCTGCGCCCCGAGGAGTTCGGCGACCGGCTCGCCGAAGGGTTCGCCGAGCAGGACGCGCGGGCCCAGGTATGGCTGGACGCGGGCGAGGTGCCGCACGGCTCGGCCTCCGAGACGCCGGTGCCGTCGGCCGAGGTGACCGAGGGGGTGCCGTAGATCGTGGTGACGCCCCCGCAGAACAAGCCGACGCCGGACCGTACGGTCGGCACCAGCCTGGTCACCCTCGCCGTGGCACCCGTCCACCGCCCCGTAAACCCCTCAGCCGGTGGACGGGAGAGTGCCCGCGCATGTGATCACGCGGGTGCCCGATCTCCTCGATGGCTTGTCCGAGGACCGGGAATTGGTGTTCCTCAGCTCCTCCGCCCAGGTGGCCCAGCTCGTACCGGTGAGCGAGTTGCGGGTGAGCCGGGTGGGACGGGCGTGACGCGCCTCGGGGGACGGAACGGGCACACCGGGCAACCCCGCAGGGGTGCGCCCACATCATCCACCACGCCGAGCATTGCCAGCAGTGAGCCAGTCGGCCCAGTAAGCGAGGACAGCATGAGCGACAAGGGCGCTTCCGCCGCGATCACCCCATCCGCATCGGCCGAACCGTCGGCCGGTTTCACGGAGTTCGAGTCGGCAGCCGATTCCCCGGCACCCGGGACGTCCCCCGACGGAATGGTGCCCGGGGTGTCCGACGACACCGAAGTTCCGGAGCCGCCGGAGGAGTTCGTCAAGGCCGCCAAACTGGCGCCGAACCACTGGCTGTACCTGACCGACCCCGCGTGGCAGGGCGAAGGCCCGCCGCCGGACTGGGCCGTGGTGGGCCAGTGGCGCTCCGACGACGACGGCGAGATCGTGGAGTGGCAGGACAACGAGAGCTACCAGCCCTCCCCGGAAGCGCTCGGCTGGCCCGAGCCCGAGGACGACGTGGACGCCGCCATCCAGCTTGCCACCACCGGCTACGGTCCGGCGGAGGATGTCACCGCCGCGCTGGCCAAGGCGGAGGTCGCGGTGCTGGTGACGGCGAACGGCGAACCGGTGAGCGCGTCGGCGCCGGACGGCACGGCGGTGGTCCCCATCTACACCTCGCCCCGCTATCTGCACGCGGCCGGACGCCTGGGGTTCGAGCGGGTGCGGGTGCCCGCGTTCCTGGAGCGGCTTCCGGAGGGGCACAGCCTGTGCATCAACAGCTCCGCCCCGGTCAGCATGGTGATGACCACGGACGGTCTGGCGGACATCATGGCCGCCGCGGCCGAGGCGCCCGCGGAGGAGGCCGGGGCGGAGGAGTCCCAGGTCGAGTGGCCGACGACGGTGGCCCGCGAGGGCACCGCACCGGGGGGCGGTACTGCGGCGCCCCGCAGCAAGCGCGTCACCGACCCTCAGCTGCCGGACTCCGGCGAGGGCGAGAGCCGTTGACCGAGGCGGACGACACCGCCAAGCGCCGCCGGAAGGCTTCGCCGGCCAGTCCTGTGGTGCGCCGGTCGGTCACCCTGGCCGAGTCGGTGGGCGAGTTGTCAGGGCCGCTCGCCCAGCAAGAGAACAGTGCGACAGCAAGCGAGGACACGATGAGTGAGTCCAACGGCGAGGCCACCACCCCGGCCACCACTGCCGCCACGGTTGACCCCGCGCCGCCCGAGTTCGCGGTGGTCGGCCAGTGGCGCTCCGACGACGACGGCGAGGTCGTCGAATGGCAGGCCAACGAGGACTGCGTGCCATCGCCGGGTGCGCGGGGGAGGCCCGAGCCCACCGACGATGTGGACCGCGTCATCCGGCTCGCCGCCACCGGCTACGGCCCGGCGGTGGTCCCGATCTACACCTCGCCGCGCCACCTCCACCGGACCGGCACGCTGGGGTTCGAGCAGACGGATGGGGTCGAACGGGCGGAAGCGGTTCAGGCCGAAGCCACATCGGCCGGTGCCCGCGAAGAACGAGGAGAACGAGGAGGACAGGCGTGAGCCGTTCCGGGGGCGCCAGAGCGCGCTGGTTCAGCGGGCGGGGCGCCCGAGCCCGTACCGGGCCCGCCACCGACGCCGCGCCGTCCGCGCCCGTCACCACGCTGGACACGCTGGAGCGTTCCGAGGGCGGCGGCCACGGGCGCGGCGGGGCGCTGCTCGTCGAGGAGCACGGCGGCGTCATGCTGCTCCGCTCTCCCGCGGACGACACACTGTCCGCCTCCGACGTCGCCGACTTGGTCCGGGCCCTCTCCGCCGACCCGGAGCACACCGTGACGGTGGTCGCCGGGGCCGACGCGTCGTCGGCCGGTGAGCTGTGGCCGCGGCTCGGCGGGGTGCTCGACTCGCTCCGCGCGGACGGCGTCGCAGTGGTCCGGCTCGTCCTGTCGGCCGCGGGTGACGACCGGCCGGACCAGCCCGCCGTGGCCCGCCGGATCGCCGACGCCTGGGAGATCGAGGTGATCGCCCCCGACGGCGTCGCCCTGGTGGTGCCCGGCGGCGGTCTGTTCGTACCGGAGCGGCGCCCGGGCCGGGGCGGTGAGCGAAGCGGCTCGGGCCGGGTCGGCGAGCGTGGCGGTGGCGAACGCGGTGGATGGTGGCGCTTCGCGCCGGGGGCGGAACCGGTGCGGATCGGCTCGCGCCAGCCGGCCCCCGCGTGGCAGCCCGCGGTCGAGCACCTGCCGACCGGCACCTCCGGCGGATACGCCGTCGAACAGATCCCGGCGGGCGTGCTGGTCCGGTCCCGGGACGCGATCCCGCCCCACCCCGGCGACCTCTGCTACGCCGTACCGGCCGACCCGCGCGGCCCCACCGTGCTGCTGGGCGCGCCACGGGACGAGGACGTCCCGGCGGGCGACCTCACCGAACTCCTCACCGCCCTCCCCGAGGCCGTCAGGCCCCGCGTCCGGCTCGCCCCCGGCGGCCCCCGGGACATCCTGCGCACCAGCCAGTCGGTCGCCGACTCGCTCGGCGTCGAACTCGTCGTCCGCACCGGCATGCCGCTGATGTCCTACGGCAGCCCGACCGAGCCCGGCACGGTGCGGTCCGTGCTCGTCGGCGCCGATGGCGCGCCTCGCTGGCAGTCGTTCGTGGACGCCGTGGTGTGCGCCCCGGCGCGCGAGGGCGAGACCGCCCCGAGCCCCCGCCTGTTGCGCTGGAGTCCGCCCGTTCCGGGCCGCGGCAGCGCGCAACACGGTGCCATACGCCTCTCCGACCGGTGGCGTGTCACGGTCACCCGGGCGGGCCTGTGGATCACCGACACCGAGAGCGAGCCGCCACCTGCCACCGCCCGCGCGGTGGACCCCGAAGGACCGGCGATCGAACTGGGCCATCCCGGGCAGCCGATCGACGCGACGCTGTACCCCGTGCTCGGCAAACTGCTCGGCGGACTCGGCGCCGACGTGTGCGGCCGGGCCAGGCTGTTCGTGCTCGGTACGTGTGCGGACGGCGGCCGCGAACTGCGCCGCACAGCCGCGGAACACGGCCTGCGGACGCTCCGCTTCGGGGCCGGCCTCGCGCCCGCCAGGCCCGAGGCGCGCCGCCCGGCCCCAGCCGAGTCCGCCCAGGCGCCGACGGAGTCCGGCCCGGCGCCGGCCGTTTCCGCCCCGGCCGCCTCGGCCACGCCCGTTCCCGCCCCTGCCACCTCCGCGTCGGCCGTTCCCGCCCCTGCCGCGGAAGCAGAGCCCGAGCCGGACCACGAGTTGGACCACGAGCGCGATCCGATGTCCCTGGGAACGCTTGCGGAAGCCACCGAGGATCCGCGTCCCGTGCTTCCCCCGACGCGGCCGTCGATGGTCAGCACGGCCCCGGCCCCGGCCGCGCGCGACACCTCCGCCGCGCCCGGCTTGCCTGCCGCGTCCGCCACATCCGGGGCAGGGGCAGGGGCAGGATCCCCGGAGCCCCCAAGGCCGCGAACGGGCGGCCAGGGCCTGAGCAAGCCGCCGGGCTCCGGCCGCGCCCTCGCCACCCCGGCCGTGCCGAACGGCCGGTCCGCCCAGGACGGGCGGGCGACCGCGGCAACCCCCGCCGCTCCGGCGGCTCCGGCCGCCCCCCGGCCGTCGGAGCACTCCGCCCCCCGGACGCCCGACGAGAGTCCGGCTCCTCCGGAGCTGCCGACGCCTGCCGAGCTGATGGCACCCCCTGTACGCCCGGCGGCCCCCGAGCCCCCGGCCGCTCGTACGCCGTCCGTGCCTCTCCGGCCGTTGCCGCCGGTTCCGTTCCTGCCGGGGCATGTCAGTACGGAGGCCGAGCGGACCGCCTTCCGGGCGCTCGCGGACGCGGTGTGGGAGCGGCACAGCGCCGCGGTCACCCGCGCCCTCACCCGGATGCCCGCGCTGCGCGGGCCGGAGCAGGAGGCGGCGCGCACCGATCTGATCGCGCTCCACGTGTACCTCGACACCTCGTACGGCCCCGACGCCTCTGACACCCCGGACACTCCGGCGGCGTCGCTGAGCCATGCCGCGCTCGCCCGCGCCATGCGTACGGGCGACGAGCGGCTGCTGCCGTACGCCGCCTGTGTGGCCTCCGCGCTGCGGCGGCTCCCGTCGCACCGGGGCCTGGCGTGCCGCCGTACCCACGAGGCGGACGGCGGGCTGGTCCCCGGAACCCTGCTGCGCGACCCGGGGCCGGTGTGCGCGCTGCCGCTGGGGGCCGGGGCGCCGCGCCCTGCCGGCGCGCAGTACGCCATCTGGTCGGTCACCGGGCGCCGCACGCGCCAGCTGACCGGCCGCCCCGGCTCCGCTTCCGGTGGGGACGAGGTCGTCTTCGCCCCCGGGACGCTGCTGCGGGTGCTCGATGTCCGTAAGGCCGACGGCGCCCCGCTGGTGCTGTTGCGAGAAGTACCCGCCACCGCGTCCTCCCCGTCCGCCGCCGGGGCGGTACCGCAGGACGCACGGCTCGATGACCACGACCGCGCCGCGCTCGACCGGCTGGACGAGGCGCTGCGCCGCCACCCCGTCGCACCGGGGCCCCTCCCGTGGCCGGAGATGTGCGAAGGACCGCTGGGGGAGGGCGGGGACCCGGCCGCCCGACCTCGGCCCGGCACCGGCCGATGACCGGTCGGCCGCCGCGCATGGACAACGCAAACGGATACAAGGAGAAATGATGTCAAGTCAGGAACCCATGAACCCCAAGGGGCCCGTGGTGCGCCGCGCCGTCGCCCTGCCGGGCACCGCCGCTACGCCGGATTCCTCCGCGCTGACACCGCTGGGTACGGAGAGCACGGACACCGCCGAGCAGCCGAAGGTCTCGCCGGACGAGTCCGCGTCGGCTGGTGGGCCCGTTGAGTCCGTTGAGTCCCTTGAGTCCGTGACGCCGGGCGCGGCCGGGGCCACCGTGGCGTCCGCCGGGGCCACAGCGGCGTCCGAGGCCGGGGCGCCGGACGTACCGGCGGCCCCGGACGTACCGCCCGCCGAGGCCGGCGGCCACGCGGACGGCCGCGAATCCGCCGACGCCATGGCGTCGGCCGTGGGTGATCACCCGCCGGGCGCCGACACCGGGGTCGGCGAGGAGGACGAGCCCCCCTCGGGCCGTCCCACCAAGGCGCTGCTCGCCGCCGCGGCCATCGCGGGCGCGCTGCTGATATCCCTGCCGTTCCTGGCCTTCGGGGCCGATGACGACGATCACAAGACCAAGGCGGCACCCGAGCCCAACTCCGGCATGACGGTCCCGAAGGCCGAGGAGGAGGGCCCCGGTACGTACGCCGCCGAGTCGCCGACTCCGCCCCCCGCCAAGAAGAGCGAGTCCCCTTCACCGGAGACCAAGCCCCGGCCCGAGCCGAGCAGCGAGCAGCCGAAGTCCCGGCCCCAGCCTGATCCCGAGCCGAGCAGCGAGCAGCCGAAGCCTCGGGCGAAGAAGGTGGTGCCGGCCGGCAAGACCTATCTGCTCGCCCCGGACCAGCGTACGAACTTCCAGCTCAAGAACGTCACGACCGGCCGGTGCGCGGACCTGCCCGGCATGGGCAAGGGCAAGCTCGACGGCGTGGTCCTGCAGCACGACTGCCTTGACGACTGGGGCGCGGACAACCAGGTCTGGGACTTCGTCCTGGCGCAGAAGAACAAGGGGCCCCAGGGCCGCAATCTCGTCGTGATCAAGAACAGGAAGAGCGGCCTGTGCCTTGACCTGCCCGGCCGCGGCGGCAAGCCGGACAGGACCGGGCTCAACCAGACCCACTGCAACCGCACGCTCCAGGACAACCAGCTGTGGTGGGTCGAGAACCGGGGCGGCAACCGGACGTTCTGGATCCACAACTACGCCAGCGATCAGCGGTGCCTGGAGGTCTGGGGCGGGAAGCCCGACTTCGGCGGCAACGAAGCACGTCTGGGCATCTACAAGTGCTCTCCCACTGACGACCACGAGTGGCGGCTGATGTCCAAGGGCGAGTCCTGACGTCCACGCGTCTCCGCCCCCGCGGGTACGGGCACGCCACGTGCCCGCGGGGGCTTCCACGACGCGACGGCCCGGCGTTCACACCGCGACCGGGGCTTTGATGGCCGGGTGGTGTTGGTAGTCGAGCACGTCCACATCGGAGTAGGCGTATGCGAAAAGCGAGGCGGCTTGACGCAGACGCAGCCCCGGGAACGGGAACGGGGTGCGCGAGAGCTGCTCGGTCACCTGCTCGACATGATTGTCATAGAGGTGGCAGTCGCCGCCGGTCCAGATGAAGTCACCCGGTTTCAGGCCGACCTGCTGCGCCACCATGTGCGTGAGCAGGGCATAGCTGGCGATGTTGAACGGGACGCCGAGGAACAGGTCCGCGCTGCGCTGGTACAGCTGGCAGGAGAGTTTGCCGTCGGCCACGTAGAACTGGAAGAAGGCGTGACACGGCGCGAGAGCCATCTTGTCCAGCTCGGCGACGTTCCAGGCGGAGACGATCATCCGGCGGGAGTCCGGGTCCCGGCGCAGAGTGTCGAGGACCTCGCTGATCTGGTCGATGTGCCTGCCGTCCGGGGCGGGCCAGGAACGCCACTGTGCGCCGTAGACCGGACCGAGCTCGCCGTTCGCGTCGGCCCATTCGTCCCAGATGGTGATGCCGTGCTCATGCAGCCAGCCGACGTTCGAGTCGCCTCGCAGGAACCACAGCAGTTCGTACACGATGGACTTCAGATGCACCTTTTTGGTGGTGATCAGTGGGAACCCCTGCGAGAGGTCGTAGCGCAGTTGGTGCCCGAAGACACTTCGGGTGCCGGTGCCCGTCCGGTCGGCCTTGGCCGTCCCGGAGGTGAGTACCAGCCGCAACAGGTCTTCGTACTGGGTGTCCGCCACGGCCGTCGAGTCTACTGGCCACCTGCGAGGCGGCCCCTCATAGTGCTTCAGCGTGCTGCGAACCTTGCCTGTGCCGCACGCGAGGACCCGTTTCCCGTTTCGAGTCCGCCCGCCGCCTGCGGGCCGCACAAAGTTTCCCAGCACGGCCACCGGCCACGCCCGGTCACCGGCCCGGCCCGGCCCGCAGCCGGCCCCGACGACGACCTCACCGCCCGCCGGACCGACGACAGCAAGGCGCGCTCCCGCCAGCGCAGTCCGCCTCGTGGCGCGGTGCGACCCCCGACGCTCTTGCCGGGGTGCCCGCAGCGTGGGCCGTACGGGCGGCAGGCGTGGCGAAGGATGCGGCCACGACGAGTATCAGGACCAGGAACAGCGCGTTGCGGAGTCCGAAGTGCTCGCCGAGTTGGCCGAGTGACGGCGGTCCCACGAGGAAGGCGACGTAGCCGAGGGTGGCGGCGAGGGAGACCCTTGCTGCGGAGTTGTCGCCGGAGTCGCCGGCCGCGGAGAGCGCGACGGGGAAGCCCAGGGACGCGCCGATGCCCCACAGGACGGCGGCTGTCGCCGCGACGGCCTGGTTGTCGACCAGGATCACGAGTGCGATGCCGACGGCGCCGATGACCGCGCTGGCGCGCAGGGCGGCCGCGCGGCCGTAGCGGTCGACGAACCGGCCGCCCGCGAAGCGGCCGACGGTCATCGAGGCCGCGAAGATGGCGTACACGGCCGATCCGAGCGCGGGGTCGAAGTCATGGCCGTCGACCATGACCAGGGGCAGCCAGTCGTTCGCCGTTCCCTCGGCCATGGCGAGGGCGAGGATGATGGCGCCGATGAGCAGCAGTCTCGGTTCCCTCCACACCGCGGGGCGCGCGGAGGCCTGTGCGTGCGTGCCGCTGCCGGTTCGCCGGCCCACCCCGGCAGGAACGTATCGGATCATGGGTACCAGTACCGCCACTACCACGGCGGTGACGACGGCGAGATGCCACAGGACGGGGAACGAGACGGCGGTCAACGTCATGCCGCCGACCGCGCCGACCACCGTACCGAGACTGTAGAAGCCGTGCATCGCGGGGAGGGTGGAACGGCCGAGCAGGCGTTCCACCTCCGCCCCTTCGATGTTGAGGGCCACCTCGCCACCGCCCATCCCGAGGCCGATGAGCCCGAGCCCGAGGGCCACGACCGCATCCGTGCCCGCCGCGGCCCCCAGGCCGATGATGCCGGACCCCGCCGCGGTCGCGAGCGTCCCGGCCGCGATGAGGGGCCGGGCGCCCCAACGGGCCACGAGCGGCCCCGAGCACAGGATGCCCGCCATGGACCCGACCGAGAGCCCGAACAGGACCAGGCCCATGCGTCCGGTGGAGGCCCCGAGCAGGTCGCGCACGTCGGGGGTGCGCGTCACCCAGGAGGCCATGGCCAGACCGGGCAGGAAGAACAGGGCGAACGTGGCGGCCCGACGCCGGCCGAGGCTGACAGTCACAGGGCGTGCCTCCAGGAGATGCCGAACACAGAAGTCTGTACGATCGTACACACTTAGGGGAAGGCGCCTTGTGACACATTGGGGACGTGAGCGGCACACGGCGTGAGATCCCGAACGACCCCGGACGCCGGGAGCGGATTCTCGATGCCGCCCTCGACGTCATCGCCGAGGGCGGTGTGCACAGGACGACCCATCGCAAGATCGCTTCACGGGCCGGTGTCCCCCTGGGCTCCCTGACGTACTACTTCGACGGCATGGACGATCTGCTGGCGCTGGCGTTCGCCCGCCTCGCCGACACGATGTCCCAGCTCTACCGCCGCACCCTGCGCAGCGCGGAGACGACCGCCGAGGCCGAGGCGGCCGTGGTCGAGCTGATCTGCGGGCCGGCCTACGCCACTGACCGCGACATGACGCTCATCTTCGAGATGTATGCGTACGCCAACCACAACACCGCGGTAGCCGCCACCACCTGCTCCTGGCTCGCCCGCAGCCGGGAGAGCCTCGCCCTGCACTTCACTCCCGGAGTGGCCCGAGCCCTCGACGCCCTGATCGAGGGCTGGCCCATGCACCGCCGCTTCGCCGCCGCCCCCCTCAACCGGCAGCTCGTCGCCGGGGTGGTGCACGCCGTCGTCAGCGCCGCGCCTGACCTCCCCGACGAACAGCTGTGACCTCTTCGCCTTGACGCGAGGGGGTCGGGGTGCGCTCAGTCTCAGGCCGGGAGCCGGCGGTGAACTCAGCGAGAGAGCGACGTGCTCGATGTCCGCCCCGGCGGAGGGGGACAGGGCAGCTGCTCAGAGTGCCGGACTGCCGAACCAGCGGCCGGCGGCCCGCTCGAACGCTTCGCGGTCAAAGCCGCTGTCGCCTGCCCAGGCGACGACGCCGTCGGGTCGGACGAGCACGGCACCCAAGCCGAGGTCGTTGCGCGCCACCCCGGCTGCGTACCGGACCCGCTTGTCCCAGCCCTTCGCTGAATCGCGCAGACGACGGTCGGTGGTGAAGTCGAGGGCGACGCCTCGTCCTTCCTGCATCAGGTCGCCGAGGCGGGTGCCGTCCTCGAGACGGAGTTCCGGGGCGTTGCGGCCGACGAGCGGCTGCTCGCTGCCAAGGTCGTAGCGGACCGACGATCCGGACATCTTCGCGAACACGTAGGTCGTTCCGTCACGGGTCCCGATCAGGTCGCGGATCAGTGCCTGGACCGCCTGGCCGTGCTGGTCCGGCTTCATGGCCGCCACCTGGGCGCGCGACCAGTCGAGCACCCCAGCGCCGATCGGATGGCGCTCGCGGGTATAGGTGTCGAGAAGCCCCTCCGGCGCGTTCCCGCGCACGGTCGCAGCGAGCTTCCACCCCAGGTTCAGGGCGTCGCCGATGCCGAGGTTGAGTCCCTGCCCTCCCAGGGGAGAGTGGATGTGGGCGGCGTCGCCCGCGAGCAGGACGCGTCCCTGGCGGTACGTCGTCGTTTGCTTCGCCCGATCGGTATAGCTCGAGGCGAGGTGGACATCGCTCAGCGTCACATCAGTGCCGGACACTCGGCGCAGAACCGCCTGGAGGTGTTCGCGAGTCGGCTGCTGGGAGCGGTCGAACGCGCCTGCGTCGAACTCCATCACGCCGATGTGTCCTGGCACGGGCGTTTGCAGGTACATGCCCGTAGGCGTCAGATGGAACCCGGGGCGCAGCTTTTCGGGATCGGCGACGGTGGCGTGCATGGTGTAGCCGGTGAACTGCGGCTCGGTGCCGACGAAGTCGAAGCCCGCGAGCCTGCGCACTGTGCTGCGTCCGCCATCGCAGCCGACGAGCCAGCGCGCCGCGTACTCGTGCTCGCCGGCGTGTGCGACCACGTTCTCCTCGTTCTCTGTGACGGCTGAGACCCTGACGCCGCGCCTGATCTCCACGCCCAGCTTGGCTGCCCGCTCGGACAGCACCGTCTCAACCGCGTCGAGGTTTGTCATCATGCCTTCCATCGCCGGGCTGGGAAGCCGGTACGGCAGGGCGGTGACGTCGACGTCGGCCGGATCGAGCACCATGCCGGCGAAGTGGCCCACCTGGCGAGGGGGCGTCGGCTCGTCCGGCGCGTCGGGGTAGTCGTTGACGCCCGACGCCGTCAGCAACTGCCGCAGCATCCCGCGGCGGTAGAACGTCTCGACCGACGCGGCGGACAGGCCCCGCAGCCCGAGCGGGAGCGCCCTCCAGGGGGAGTGGAGCCCCGGCTCCTGTTCAAGTACCAGGACGGAGCAGTCCGCGAGGCCGAGCTCGCAGGCCAGGAACAGTCCAACTGGGCCCGCGCCCACGATCACTACGTCATGCACGAAGATCGCCTTTCCCGAACGCATGGATCGGCCGAGTGGGTACCCGGCGGGTTTTCCCGAAAGGTGCCAAACCCCACCGACAAGCAGCCGACGCCGAACCGACAGCCCCCGATACGCGACCGACACCGATCGCCGTCGAGGCTGTGCGCTGTCCGGCGAACCTGGCGGGACAGCGCACAGCCCTGAGGCGGGCCCGGGCTACCCCCGTGCCACCGCGATCGAGCCCTTGAGCCGTTCCCCCGCCTCGTAGATCATGTACGGCACTCCGCCGTCGGTGCCGAACGACGGCGCCGCCGCTCTGCCGTTCTCGGGTGCCCCGGAGTGAGAGTTGTAGAAGACGCCGAGATGGCGACGGAGCGAGAAGTCCGCACCCACCTCGGTGATCATGAGGTCGCCGCCGCTCTCCTTGTCCTTGTTGTAGACCACGTACGCGGAACCGTTGCGCGTGAGCAGGTGGGGGCCGCCGACGTTCACCGCGCCCACGTCCGAGTGGCGCACCAGCGGGGTCTGGTCGAAGGTCCAGGTCCGGCCGTCGGCGGACCAACCCCAGCAGATGTCACGGTGGTTGGTGGTGTTGTTGAGCATGAACAGCATCACGTATCGGGCTCCGCGCGACGGCAGGTCGTGCCGGAAGACCCTGGCGTACGAGGTCTCGGTGGTGCCCGACGGCATCATCGACGTGGACAGGACGACCTTGTCGTACGTGAAGTGGACGCCGTCCTTGGAACGGGCGAGCCGGGTCGTGGTGTTCTCGCCGTGGAAGTACAGCCAGAACTCCTTGAGGTCCGCGTTCCACAGCACATGCGGCGAGGAGACATGACTGACCGAGTAGTGCGGGTCCCACGTGTTCGACACGATGGGGTTCGCCGGGTACTCCGTGAACGGGCCCTCCAGCGAGTTGCCGTAGGCGAGGCAGATACCGCCCGGCGCGTCGTGGGGTGCGTAGTAGAGGTAGTAACGGCCGAGCGGTGACGCCAACTTGTCGTAGACACCGCGCACGGTCGGGAAGATGATCTCGCCCGTCGGGTTGTACTTCAGCTGCGACGGAGTCAGCAGTGTCCGTACGTACGTGTAGTCGGGGAAGCCTCCGGGCGCGGCCGACGCGGTGTGCGTCGACAGGCTGCCGAGGGTGAGCGCGGCGCCGGTGACGGCGGTCGCGCGCAGGAACATACGGCGGTCCAGGCCGGACTGCGGTTCTTGCATGGTCGGCTCCTGAGGTTGGTGGGTGTCGAGAGGACGTCACAGGTGGGTCGCGGCGGTGACGCACAGGCCCCCGAGCGCCACAGCCCACACGTACGGCAGCGTCCGCACCATCACCTGTTGCGGTGAGACGCCCGCGTACTGGGCGCTCCACACCGTCTGGGTGCTGGTCGGGTCGGCGACGCCGAAGACCTGGTTGTACGAGGTGGCCATGCCGAGGACGGCGGTGGCCGGGTAGATACCGGTGGCGATGAGGACGCTCGCGATGCCGGCGCCGAGGCCGAAGACATTCAGCGGACCTCGGTACAGGCACAGCGGCACCAGGAGTGTGAAGACCAGCACGAACAGCACCGCGTTCTGCGGGCTGACCGCCTTGACCAGCGGCTCCAGCGCGTCGACCGCGCCGGGCAGCTTCACCGCGGCGAGCAGGATGCCGATCGCCACGAACAAGGTGATCGGCGGAGCCGCCACCTCGAAGCCGCCGTACAGAGTGCGCAGCAGGCGGCGGTTCATCTCGCGCGGCGGCGTGGTCGTCACCAGCGCGTACAACACCCCCGCCAGCAGCGAGGGGATGATGGCCAGCTCGAAGCCGAGGGCCAGGACGAGCGGCACCACCGGCGTGAGGAGCGCGTACCACGGGGCGTCCCCGAGCTGCTGCCGGCGGCTGCGCGGTTTCGACTCGCCCCGCACCGACGCGAGCGACCACGTGTGCTCCACGCCACGCCGCCGCGACTCCACCAGAACGTATGCGACCGCCGCCACCAGCGCGAAGGGGAACAGCTTCAGCATGAAGCCGCGTACGGTGTCCACGGGCAGTTCCAGCGCCGTGGAGAAGAACTGCCACACCGGCAGCTCGAACGGGATGCCCACCGCGATGCCCATGAGGATCGTGCCGGCGGCCGTCACCTTCGGGATGCCCACCGCGATCATGGCCGGGATCCCGATGAGCCCGGCGAGCATCGCCGCGGGCGCGGACCCCGTCACCGTGCCCACGAGGGCCGACACCGCGAGGACGCCGAGCGCCACGAACACCGGCCGGTCGCCCCCGAATTCGACGATCTTGCGGACCAGGGTGCCCGCGATGCCGGTCTCTTCCAGGAGCTTGCCGAGCCACGAACCGAGCAGGATCGCGATCATCGTGGCCGCCAGCGCGGGCGCGCCCTCCTGGAGCACCGTGTCGAACACGCTGTTCTTTCCGGTCAGCGGCGCGCCCGCGGCGAACGCGATCGCCACGGCGAGCAGCACCAACGCGAACGCGGTGGGCAGCCTGCGGGTGAGCATGGCGGCGACGCCCGCCGCCATCAGGAGCAGAATCACGACACCCATCGATCACTTCTCGCTTTCGGACACCTCTGGATTTCGGAACATGCGGCGGCCAGCGCCTCAGTGAGCAGCAGGGGGCTGCGGCCCAGGCCGCAGGCGGCGCGGGCGTAGGCGTGCGCTGCGAGTTCGTCGGCGCCCGCGACGTGCGCGTACAGGCGGCGCCGCCCGAGCCGCAGTGCCGTGTGGCCGAGCGCCCGCTTGAACTCGGCCCGGACGGGCGCGTGGTGGAGCCAGGCGTGCGCCTGCTCGTGGGCGAGGGCCGCGGCCAGCACCGACCCCGCGGGGAACCAGTGCCGCCAGCCGCGCTGGACGACGAGCCGTTCGGCACGGTCGACCGTGTCGACGTACACCTCGACCACCGGCGGCCGCGACCGGTACCGGGCCAGCAGCCCGGCGGCGAGCCCGCCGTCCCGCTCGACCACCTCGACCGGCGCCGGATCGGGGGTCATACGGCGCCCGAACTCCTCGGCCGCCTCGGCCCACCGGCGCAGGACCAGGGGGTCGCGACCCTCGTGCGTGGGCGTCCCCGCGAGCAGTCGCACGGCGAGATCCAGATCGTGGTCGAGGCCACTGTCGTCGCCGCTCATGCCCGGGACTCCACGACCGCGATCACCGGCTCGTCGGCCGCGCGCGCACGCAGCTCGCTGCGGGCCAGCGCGAGCAGGGCCCCGGGTTCGAGCACACCGGACAGATCCGCGATCCGGCCGCCCACCAGCAGGCGCACCGCGGGCGCCCGCACCCCGCCGTCGCCGTACGAGGTGGCGTCCCACACCAGCGAGGCCAGCGTCTCGCCGGCCGCGCCCACGGTCGTCGTCGTCACCCGCGCGTCGGACACCCCGAGCCGCACCACCCCGTCCGCGTCCACGACCCGCACCGGCCGCCGCATCGCGCGCAGCCGGCGCCGCACCTCCGTGCCGTACACCGTGTACGCGTCCGTGCCGGCCAGGATGTCCACCCGCGTCTGCGGGGCCTTGAGGCTGGCAGCGGCCGCACGCAGCCGCTCGGCGTCATCGGCGCGGTGTGCTCGGTCCTGCGTGCGCAGTTCGGTCGCGCCGGTGGCGACGGCCCGTACGGTGCTGGTCTGCGGGTCGACCGTCACCTCGACCTCGACGCCGTCGGCCGCGGCGCCCTGCGCGACGACCGCGCGCTCGGCCTCGGCGCGCACGGCGAGGATCTGCTCGTGGGTGGCGCCGGGGATGATCCGCTCGACCTGTTCCCGGACCAGCGCGAGCGCCACCCCGATCGGGCTGATGACCTCGTTGTGCCGGGCGATGCGTCCTTCCAGACCGGCGGCCCGGGCCAGGTGCGGGGTCACAGCCGCCGCTCCGCCGCCCCCGCCCACCAGGACGGCGGTCTCCCGGCTGAGCCGGTAGTCGCGGATCATCGCGTCCACGACCCTTCGCACCGATGCGGTCCCCGCGTCCAGCACGGCCCGCGCGGCGCCCGCCACGTCCGTGCCGAGCACGGTGGCCGGCGCGGCGAGCGCCGCCCGCGCCACCTCCTGGTCGCAGCGCGCGAAGTCGCCCTCGGGGACCAGGCCGAGCGCGTTCGCCGCGCACGTCATCGTCACGGCGAACCGGCCGCCCGCCGCGTCCAGGACCAGGTAGTCGTCGGGGTCGCCGTCCATTGGCCGCACGGTGGCGACCTTCGCGTCCCGCAGCTCGTCGAGCGAGGCGAAACAGGCGTAGCGGAGCCCGGCGATGTGCGCGCTGCGCGGACCGACGCCCCTGACCTTCCCACCGGAGACACGCACCATGGAGCCGCCACCGACACCGACGGTGCGCACATCCAGGGCGTTGAGACAGGACGACTTACCGAGGATCGTCGCGTGCCGCACCGCCACCTTGCCGCGACGCACCACACTGATGTCCGTCGACGTGCCACCCGTCTCCAGGAACACCCCCTCGCTGATCCGCTCCTGCATCAGCGCGCCCGCCACCCCGGCCGCCGGCCCCGACAGGACCGTCAGCAGCGGGCGGCGCCGCATCTCGTCCAGCGACATGACACCGCCGTCGCACCGCATCACCATCAGGGGGGCCGTGACCCCGGCCTTCGTGATGGAGGAGTCGACGAGATCGGCCGTGGCCAGCATGCGCGGCAGGATCGCCGCGTTCACCACGGCGGTACGGGTCCGCTTGTGCAGCCCGTACAGCGATGTGATCTCGTGTGCCGCCGCGACCGGCAGCCCCGTGGGCCGCGCCGCGTCGAGCACGGCCCGCTCCCCTTCGGGCCGGTCCACCGCGAACGGCTCGGTGGCGACGAGGACCTGAGCGCCCTCCTCCTGGGCGCGGGACACCGCGGCCCGTACCGCATCGCTGTCGAACGGGTCCGCCACATGCGCGTACACCAGCGGAAGCCGCTTGCCCGGGGCGAGTTCGAGCTTCTCGAACCCGGCGAGGCGCCGGGTGAGCACGGCACCCGCCCCCGTGCCGATCCCGATGAGGCCGACCTTCGCCACATCGCCCTCCAGGAGCGCGTTGGTGGCCTGGGTCGTGCCGTGCGCCAGGAACGTGACCTCGGCCGGGGCGCGCCCGATCTGTTCGAGGAGACGGTCGAGCGCCTGGACGATGCCGTGTGCGACACCCTCCTCATGGTGGTGGCTGGTGGGCACTTTCACCTGGCCCACCAGTTCGAGTGTCGCGGCGTCGACGGCCACGGCGTCCGTGAACGTGCCGCCTACGTCGATACCGACGCGGACGCGACGGTCAGGGGGCATGTCAGGCACCTCCTTGTGCGTTGACGTACGTAGGGTGCTGAAGGGGGCCGGTCAGTAGCCGGCCGGTCAGTAGCCGCGGACATCGGGCCAGCGCCTTTGCACGCCCGCCCGGTCCAGCACCCGCCCGAACTCCTCGAACCGCTTGTCCTGTGCCTGCACCTGGTGCGGCTCCACGTCCTCGGCCAGGCAGTGCGCGGCAAGCGCGCCCGCGACCTCGCCGACGTTCCACTCCACGGGGTGCAGGCGGTAGCAGCCGTTGGTGATGTGCGTCGTGCCGATGTTCTTGCCGGCGGGCAGCAGGTTCCGCACCCGGCGCGGCACCATGGCGCCCAGAGGAATCTCGAACGGCACCGATCCGATGTCGATGTAGGTGTCGCCGCCGGTCGAGGGGTGCAGATCGATGCGGTAGCCCCCGACGCCGACCGAGTCCCGGTAGTGCTTGGTGCCGTACGGTCCCACGACGTCGATGGCGACGTCCTGCTCGACGACGGTGGTCACCGCCTTGATGCGCCGCGACTCGCGCACGTAGGCCGCCTTGGCGAGTCCATCGGCCGTGCCCGTCACATCGGGGCGGATGCGCAGCCCGGGGAACCCGGTGCCGCCGTCCGCCCGCGGCGCCTCGGTCTGCAGCCAGTACAGGACGGACAGCGACAACTGCCTCGCCTCGCGCAGCGCCTCGGCCTCCTGGCCGATGCAGGGCTTCAACCAGTAGTCGTTCAGCGGCCAGTTGACCAGCGTGATGTCCGAGTCGAAGGCTCCTGGCCGGTGCAGCTTGCGCGCCAGGATGCGGCGGAAACCCCACAGCTCCTTGTCCCCGGCGTCCGCGCTCTGGTCCGCGCTGACGGCCAGCGGGTCCAGCTCGGGGTTGGGCACGAACGAGCGGGGGACAGGCTCCAGGGTCCGCGGGTCGGGAGCCTCGAACCCGAGCAGCGGCCCCGGCCAGAAGTCGGGGCGGTACGCGCGCCAGAAGTCGTAGTCGTCGGGCCGGTCGATCGTGTGGTCCTCGCCCTCGTGGTGTGAGAGCGCGAAGCACACCGTGATGCCTTGCTGGTTGCCGGGCTGCGCCTGGCTGGGGGCGTGCGGCTCGTCGAACTCGGCATGCGCCTCGGCTCCGCTCGCGTGCTCCACACCGGCCAACTCCAGCAGCTCACCGGTCTCGGTGGCGTCGATGACGTACGGTGCGGCGAAGGTGCGCAGGGTGCCGCTGCGCAGGTCCCGCACCGTGACGGCCGTGATGGCATCGTTGTCGTGCTCGGCGGAGACGGCCCGGTGCTCGGTCAGGACGGTCAGCAGCCCGGACGCCCGGTGCGGCGCGAGCATCGCCTCCAGGACGGCGAGCGCGACCCGCGGCTCATGGCACAGTTTGCTGACGCACCCCGCGCCCGGGTTGAGCTCGGTGAGCCCGAGCGCTTCGCCCCGCAGCGGATACCACTGCCGGTAGTAGGCCCGGATGCCTTCGCGCAGGGCCCGGTACGTCGCCGTCGTGCCGAACCGCTCCACCCACGGGTGCTCGTCCGGCGGCACGGCCTGCGCCGTCAGCTGCCCACCGACCCAGTCGGTCTCCTCGGTCATCACGACGCGTCGGCCCGCTCGGCAGGCGGCGAGTGCCGCGGCGACCCCGCCGAGGCCGCCGCCGACGATCAGAATCTCTGGCTGAGGTGTCACCGTGCTCCTCGCGATCGCGCCTGAACTTCGCATGCACTGCCCTGGAGTCGGTCGCTACCGAGGCGAGCCGGGCGGGCCCGCCGTCTCACCGGCGCGGAACTCGCAAGCCACCAATGGCTCCCTCGCCTCCTCGCCCGCCACGAGCGCGGCGAGCAGCCGGACGGCCGCGGCACCGAGCCGGTGCCGGGGGATGTCGAACCCCATCGGCACGGGCCGGGCGGCCAGGTCGGCGGGCGGGCTCCCGAGCAGCCCCAGCGAGACGTCGCCCGGGCAGGTGAGCCCGGCCTCCCCGACGGCGGCGAGCAGCGCCCGCCACGCCGCCCCCGTGTCCGTCTCCTCGGCCACGAACGCGGTCACCCCGTCCGCGACCAGGTCCCGCACCCGCTGTGCCGTCAGCTCACCCGCCGGATCGGCGCAGCGCAGCACCGCACCGGGCCCGCCCGCGACGCCCGCCGCCGCCAGGCCGTCCAGGAAGCCCTGCTGACGGTCCGTGGACGGGGGCGCGTCGTCGTCCTCCCGTACGAGCACGATCCGCCGGTGCCCCGACTCGGCCAGGTGGAGGACGACTTCACGGCTGGCGCTGACATAGTCGGCGCCGACCCAGGCCAGCCCCTCCACTTCCTCGCGGCGGCCCAGATGCACCACCGGAAACCCGTCGGCCACCAGCCGTTTCAGCTCGGCGCGCGGTACGTGCCGGCCGAGGAAGAGGCATCCGTCGGCCAGCCGCACCCGGCTCAGGGCGTCCGGCCCGGCGGCGCCCGCGCCACCGGTGCTCGACCCCGTGAACAGCACCAGGTCGTAGCCCTGGGCGGCCGCCTCCTGCTCCACACCCACCAGGAACGGGTAGTACGAGTGCTGTACGTCCGTCGGGAAAGTGGCGGTGAAGCTGAAGACGCCGAGCAGGTTGTTGCGGGCCGCCGCCAGCCGCCGGGCCGCCGGGTCCGGCACATAGCCGAGACTGCGGGCCGCGTCGAGGACGCGCTGCCGTGTCTCCTCGGAGATCGCCGCCGCTCTGCCGTCGCCGCGCGCCGACAGGACCAATGACACCGTCGCCTGCGACACTCCGGCGAGCCCGGCCACCTCGGCCTGGCGCGGCCGTGACGTACGGCTCGCGGGTGCCGGGTTCCGTCCCGGTTTCGCCCGCTTCCTCGGCTGATCCACCCCTGGCGTCCCCTCGCTCGCCGGTCTGTTAATGCGCATTAGTAATGCGTATGAACGCACTCTGGCGTGACCCCCGCCTCCCGTCAAGAGCCAGGACGTACGGGGATGTACGGGCGCTCCTTGCGAAGCGGCCTCGGCACGCGGCATCCGTCAGGTGACGGCACCTGTGCGCACGGCCCGGATACCGGGCGCGGCAGCTCTATAGCCTGGAGGGGCCAAGGCAAGGCGGCTCCGATCGAGGAGCCACATTCTCTGGAGACTCCGTGGACGAGCACACAGGCGACCTCGGTGCGGTGACGGAACCGGAGCCGGGTCCGGGGGAGCCGATCGTCGGCCGGGACGCGGAGCTGGCACGTCTCCTTCGTACGGTGGACTCGGCGTCGGCCGACCCGGTCACGATGCTGGTCGGTGACCCGGGCACGGGGAAGAGCGCGCTGCTCGACCGTGTGGCGCGTCGGGCCGAAGCCAGTGGCGCTCGCGTACTGCGTGCCGAGGGGAGCGAGTCGGAGTCGAGCCTGGCGTTCTCCGCCCTGCATCAGTTGCTGCGGCCGGTGTCGGCCGAGGTGGACGGCTTGCCGGAGCGGCAGCGCGCTGCGATCAAGCACGCCTTCGGCATGGGGCCGGCCACGCCCCGGCATTCGAGCCCACCCGATCTCATGCTGATCGGGGTCGCCGTCCTGAGCCTGCTGTCAGCCCTCGGCGACCAGCGTCCCGTGCTCGTGGTGCTCGATGACGCGCAGTGGTTCGATCGCGCTTCCCTGGACGCCCTGTCCTTCGCGGCCAGACGGCTGGAGGGGGAACCGGTCACGATGCTGATCGCAGCCAGTGGTGGCGATCACCTCCCGGGATTCGACCGTCACGTGCCGACGCTCACCCTGGGACCGCTCGACAAGGCCGCCGCCGATCAGCTCCTCGACCTGCAGCCGGCGAGCCCCACCGGCCACACCAGGACCCGGATCCTCGACCAGGCAGGCGGCAACCCCCTGGCACTGGTGGAACTGACGAGGGCAGCAACTGCCCACGACACGGCTACGGGGCTGCCGTCCGCAGGTCCGCTCCCGCTCACCGATCACCTGGAGCGGGTCTTCGCCACCCGCCTGGACGGCCTCCCCGCCGCCACGACGCGGGCCCTGCTGCTCCTGGCCGCCATGGACACCGTCGACGCCGCGCTCGCCGTCCCGGCCGGGCTCCCGCACGCCGAGGACGGCGTCTGGCCGCCCGCCGAGCAGGCCGGGCTGGTCCGGCGGACCGGCCGGGACGTCCGGTTCCGTCATCCGCTGGTCCGGTCCGCCGTGTACCACGCCGCGTCCTTCGACGCCCGGCGCGAGGCCCACCTCGCGCTCGCCGAGCTGCTGGCGGACGAGCCGGATCGGCGTGCCTGGCACCGGGCCGCCGCCTGCCCGCGCCCCGACGCGGCCGTATCGGCGGAGCTGGAGCGGACCGCCGACCGGGCCCGCCGCCGCGGCGGCCATGCGGCGGCGGCCAAGGCCCTCCAGCGCGCCGCGGAGCTCGCGCCGCAGCGCGAGGACAGCGCCCGGCTGCTGGTCGAAGCCGCCGCAGTGGCCGTGTTCACCGGAGACCTCGCCTGGGTCGAGGAACTGGCCGCGGCGGTACGCGCGCGCACGGATGACCCGTCGCTGCTGGCGTCCGCCGCCGTGCAGGCCGGACGGCTGGCGCTCCTGACCGTGCGCCACACCACGGTCTTCTCCCGGCTGGCCGACGCCGCCGAGGAGCTGGCGGCCTCCCAGCCCGCCGCCGCGCTGGACCTCCTGGCCGGCGCCGCCGTGGTCCGCTTCTACTCCGGAGAGGACACCCAGCACCACCGCATCCAGGACCTCCTGCGGCGCCTTCCCGAGGACGCCTCATCCGCGGGCCCGCGCACCTGGGTGCGGGCCGTGTCGGACCCCTTCGGCGACCGGGCCGGGTTCGTCCGCCTGCTCCCGCGGTGTGCCGCCGAGGCGAAAGCCCGGCCGGAACAGCTCACCACCGTCGGGATCATGGCGTGGCTCCTGGACGAGACCCCGCGGGCCGTCCGTCTCTTCGACGAGGCCTTCGACCGCTGGGAGCTGAGGGGACCGCTGCCGGAGGGGCTGAGCGGCGCGGTCGCCTGGGCCTATGTGGAACGAGGGAGATGGGACCAGGCCCGTGAGGCCTGCGCCCGCGCCACCGCGATCGGCCGGGCGGCCGGCCTCGACCACGCCGTGGCCTGCGCGGCCACCGTCGATGCCACCGTGCTGGCCTGGCAGGGCGACGCGACTGGTGCCCGCGCCCGGGCCGACGACGCGCTCGCCCTGATCGACCCGCTCGAAAGCCGCTCGGTCTCCGTCTACGCCCGCCGTGCGCTCGGCGCCGCCGCCGCCGCGGAAGGCGCGTACGAGACCGCGTACGACCAGCTCCGCATGGTCTTCACGGCAGACGGCGCGCCTGTGCACTACCACGCCTCCTACCCGGCCGTCGCGGACCTGGCCGCCGCCGCCGTGCGCGGTGGCCGGCGCGAGGAGGCCGCCGCCATCGTCGAGCGCTGCGCACGCACGCTCGCGGACAACGCCTCACCCCGCCTGCGCGCGCTGATCAGCCGGGCCCGTGGCCTGCTGGCGCGGCCCGACCGGGCCGACACCGCCGAATCGCACTTCCGGGCGGCCCTGGCCGACCCGGTCCTCGCGCACTGGCCCTTCGAACGCGCCCAGACCCTGCTGGACCTCGCCGAGTGGCTGCGGCGCCGGCGGCGCATCGCGGAGGCGCGTGGGCCGCTCACCGAGGCCCTGGAGACCTTCCGCCACCTGGGCGCGCACCCCTGGATCGAGCGCGCCCGGTCCGAAGCGCGCGCCGCCGGCCTCAACATCACGGACACGGCCCCCGACGCGCTCGCCGCACTCTCCCCACAACAGCAGCAGATCATCAGGCTCGCCGCCCGCGGGCTGACCAACCGCGAGATCGGCGAGAAGCTCTTCCTCTCACCGCGCACGGTCAGCTCACACCTCTACCGCAGCTTCCCCAAGCTGGGCATCACCGCCCGCTCCCAGCTGCGCGACCTGATCGAGGGCGCCCTCGCGACGGCCGGCCACCAGGAATAGGCCACCGGCGGGGCGCACCGCGCCATGGCCCGCGCGGGTCGCCGAACCCGCCGTGCTCCTTGGCCCCTCAAGGCGGTGGCGCGGGAAGCGGGAGGGCCAGGCCGGTCTTGATGGTGTCGAACACGAGCAGGGTCTCGTAACGCCTGATGTTGTCGTCCGCCTTGAACAGGCGGTTTCCGAGGTGGCTGCACTCGCGCAAGCTCCGCGCCGCCAGCACGACCACGTAGTCCCACACCCCCGCGACCTGGTAACACTGCTGGACCTGCGGGTCGGAGCGCATCCGCTCGGCGAAGGCGCGGTGGTGTTCGAACGATTCCTGGTCGAGGGTCACCAGGACCGTCGCCAGGACCGCGGGGCCGAAGCGGTGCGGGTCGAGGACGGCGACTTGCCTGGTGATGAGGCCGTCCTTGCGGTAGCGGGCGATCCGCCGCTGGACGGCGCTCGGTGAGAGCCCGACCCGTTCGCCGAGGTCGTGCAGCGTGCGTGCGGCGTCGTGCTGGAGGAGGTCCAGGAGTTGCGCGTCGATCTCGTCCAGGCGGGGTGGCGGCGTTTCGGGCACGCAAGATTATTGCGTTCCGGCGCGAAAACTCTCAATCGCGTCGATCGGGCGTTCGGCTAGCGTCGGCCGGGTCCGGAAGCTCCTCGGGACCACGGAACCAGCCCGCACTATGGAGGTAACCGCAGTGAAGCGCATCGGCATCATCGGAGTGGGCGAGATCGGCAGGGCCATCGTGACGGGCCTGTGCGACGGGGGCGACGAGTCGCCGGAGGTGTTCCTCTCCCCTCGGGGAGCGGACACGGTCGCGGAGCTGTCCGAACGCTACGAGGGCGTGCGGGTGTGCGCCGACAACCAGGCGGTGGTGGACCGTTCCGAGGTGGTGTTCATCGCCGTGCGCCGCCAGGACCGGCACGAAGCACTCGCCGGCCTGAGGGTGGACGGCGGCAGGCTGGTGGTCAATGTGATGGCCGGTGTAAGCAACGACGACCTGCGCCGGACACTGGCCACCGACGCCCCGCTGGTACGCGCCATCCCCCTGCCCGCCGTACGCGAACGCCGCTCCGTCACGGTCACGTACCCGTCGCACCCGGTGGCGGATTCTCTCTTCGAGCACCTGGGCGGGGTGCTCCCGGTCGAGGACGAGGCGGCCTTCAACGTCTTCTCCGCGCTGACGGGAACGCTGACCACCCACTACTCGTACCTCGCCACGCTCACGTCGTGGGCCATCGGCCACGGCATCGCAACCGACGACGCGGACCGCTACGTCCGCGGCCTCTTCCAGGGGGTCGGCCGCGCCCTGAGCGACGGGACCCGCTCCCTGCACCAGCTCGCGGCCGACCACGAGACCCCGAACGGAAACAACGAACGCATCCGCACCACATGGTTCACCCCTGCCAACTCCGAGGCCCTCAACACGGCCCTCGACGACCTCCTCACCGACCTTGAGGGACAACGCGGCTCAACTCCGGCGACATGACCGGCGGGGAGACCGAGTCCGGCCACCGAGTGGCGGCCGCGCTGACGGACTCCTTCGCCGAGCGCCGGCCCCCGCCACGGCCGGATTCGCTGGTGAGACGTCCCCTATATGATGGGGTTCGCTCTCGGGCTGTTCATCGTCGTGCCCGCACCACCGAGGGGTCGAGGTTGCCTACCATCAGGGATGTCGCCCAGCACGCCGGGGTGGCGCCGAGCACCGTCTCCTATGTGTTCAACGGCTCCCGGCCCATTTCCGAGGAGACGCGGCGACGTGTGCAGGAGGCCGTGGACGCGCTCGGGTATCACCCCCGGGCCAGCGCCCGGACCCTGCGCAGCAGCCGCACCCATGTGATCGCGCTCGCTCTGCCCCGCCCGGCCGGCCGGCGAAACGCCGTGGACGGCCCTTTCGCGATAGAGGTCAGCGACGCCGCCGTGAGACTCGGCTACGACCTGCTGCTCACCACCTCCCAGGACAAGGCCGAGGGGCTGCGCCGCGTGGCGCTGAGCGGACTCGCCGACGCGGCGGTGCTGATGGCCGTCGACATGGAGGACGCCCGGATCGATGTGGTGCGGGAGCTGGCCTTCCCCGCGGCGCTCATCGGGCGGCCGGCCGACGAGGACGCCTTGCCGTGGACCGACCTGGACTGGGAGGAGGCCGCCGCCCTGGTGGTGCGTGAGCTGGCCGCCGCGGGACACCGCGAGATGGTGTACCTCGCACCCACCGAAGCGGAAGTGGTGGCCAGGCGCAGTTACGCGCTCCGGGGGATCGCCGGTGCGGCTCGTGGCGCCCGGAGCACCGGCGCCGCCGTCACGGTGGCCCATGCGGTGAACGATCCGGTCGGACTGGCCCGCCGGCTCCGGGTGCTGCTCGCGGAGCGCGCGGACGGCGGAGCGGGCGGACGGCCGACCGCGCTGATCGTGCAGCATCCCTCCGCGCATCACCACATCCTGACGTCCGTGGCCGACGCCGGGCTCCGTACACCCGAGGATCTCACCGTCGTGGTGATCGGCGCCCTCCCGGGAGACCCGGCCGGCCGTCGGCTGCCTCGTGTCGAACTGCCGGTGGAGAGGCTGGCCGGTGAGGTGACCCGGCTCGCCGTGGCCGCGGCCACGGCGCTGCACGAGACCGTCGCAGAGGATGCGGAGGCCGGTCCCCGGCTGCTCGCCGACGCCGTCGGCCATCTTCTGATCGCCCCGGCCCTGCTGCCGGGGGACACGCCGCTCACCGCCCCGCGGGCCTGATCTCCGCGACCCTTCCCCGCGCTCCCGCCTCGCCGGATGCCGTGGACCGGCCCGGCGCCGCAGTGGGCGGGTTTCTTTTCCTGAGGCTCTTGTCGTCATTGAACACATGCCCGTAACATCACTGCAGTCCACTTCGTCGAATCGATTCGATGCGGGTTCCAGCACCTGTGAAGTGGCATGGCACAACGGTCGGGAGCTGCGATGTTCGTCCTCATCCACTAGTCACATCGCAGGAATCGTCACCGTGTGTCCACCCGGCGCACACAGCCCGAACTGAGAGACACCCACATGCCATTTCTTCGCCGCCGACCGCCGGCGCCGGTCCTGCTCCTGACCCTCCTCGTGGCCTCGGCGGGCCTCACCGGGTGCGCGCGGGAGGCCGACCCGAACACCATCACGGTGCTGAACTCCGCCACGGACACGCATGAGCACGACCAACAGCAGAAGTTCTTCGACCGGTGTGCCAAACCCCTCGGGGTGAAAGTCGAGCAGACCAGTGTCCCCGCCGCCCAAGTGGCGACCAAGGCGCTGCGGATGGCGTCGTCGCACTCGATGACCGACATCCTGGAGCTGGACGGATCGGAGCTGCCGCAGTTCGCCGACACCGGCGGCCTGGTCCCGCTGAAGAAAGCGGGCGTGACGGTGGACGGGCTCTCGCCGGGGGCCGTGAGCATGGGGAGCTTCAAGGGCACCGCGTACGGCATCGCCCGCTCGGTCAACACCCTGGCGCTGTTCTACAACACGGATCTGCTGAAGGAGGCGGGGGTGACACCGCCTGCCACGTGGGACGAGCTGAAGGTAGCGGCCAAGAAGCTCACCCGGGGCAAGACGTTCGGGATGGCGTTCAGCGCGACGCCCGACGCCGACGGGGTGTACCAGTTCCTTCCCTTCTTCTGGTCCGCGGGCGGCGACGAGGCCCACATCGACAACGGCAAGGGCGAAAAAGCGGTCCAGCTGTGGAAGGACCTGGTCAAAGACCGGTCCGCGTCAAGCGCCGTGGTCACCTGGAACCAGCAGGACGTCAACGATCAGTTCATCGCGGGCCGGACGGCCATGATGGTCAACGGCCCTTGGCAGGTTCCGGTGCTCAGCCAGCACAAGTCCCTGCACTGGGCGGTCAGCACCATCCCGGTGCCCGTGGCCGGCAAGGCTCCGGTGGCTCCGATGGGGGGCACCGTGATGACCCTGCCCCGGACCGGCGACACCGGGCGTCAGGCCACCGCCGCCAAGATCCTCAACTGCCTGAACGAGCGCCGGAACCAGGTGGGCTGGGGTGCGGGCGTGAACAACATCCCCACCAGGGCCTCCGCCGCCGCCGAGTACAAGGCCGACAATCCGAAGCTCGCGGGCTTCGTCGACACGGTCGCCACCGCCCGTTCCCGTACCGCCAAAGTCGGCGCCCGGTGGCCGGCCGTCTCCAGCGCCCTGGCGGGCGCCTTCCAGTCTGTTCTGACCGGCAGCTCCTCGCCCGAAGCGGCGCTGAAGCGTGCCCAGTCGCAGGCCACGGCCGGCGGAGAGTGAGGAGCTACATGAGTACGACCACTGCCGTGCCCGCCAAGTCCGTGGCGGCGAGCCCCCGGGTCCCGGGCCGGCGAGCGTCCCGCGCCACGCTGACACGCTGGCTCTTCGTCGCGCCCGCCGTCCTCTACATGCTGGCCTTCTTCGGGTATCCGCTCGTACGCAACGTCGTCATGAGCTTCCAGCACTACACACCGCGTACCTTCTTCACCGGCGAGGCACCGTTCAACGGCCTCGACAACTGGACCGCGGTGTTTGGCAACGAGCTGTTCACCGCGTCCCTGTGGCACACGGCCCTCTTCACGCTGGGCTCGCTGTTCGGCCAGTTCGTCCTGGGCCTGGCGCTGGCCGTGTTCTTCTCCCGGCGCTTCAGGCTGTCCGGCTTCGCCCGCGCGGTGCTGCTGCTTCCGTGGCTCGTCCCGATGGTCGTCTCGTCGGTGGTCTGGCGGAAACTCCTCGACCAGGACACCGGCGTGCTCAACACCCTGCTGATGAACCTGCACCTCACCTCGGAGCCGGTGCCCTGGCTGAGCAGTCCGAGCGTCGCCCTGCTGTCCGCGGTCCTGGTCAACATCTGGGTCGGCATCCCGTTCAACATGGTGATCCTCTACGGCGGGCTCCAGGAGATCCCGCGCGAGATGTACGAGGCCGCTTCGCTCGACGGCGCCGGCCCCTGGCGTACGTTCCGCAGCATCACGCTGCCGCAGTTGCGGCCGGTGATCACGGTGGTACTGGTCCTCGGTTTCATGTCGACGATCAAGATCCTGGACCTGATCCTCGCGCTGACCGGCGGCGGTCCGGCCGACTCCACACAGACTCTGGGCACCGCCACCTACCAACTGTCCTTCCAGCAGCTCGACTTCGGGCAGGGCGCGGTGGTCGGCAACGTCCTCATCCTCATCAGCGCGGTGTTCGCCGTGTTCTATCTCCGGGCCAACCGGTCCGACTTCGCTCAGGGGAAGTGATCGCCATGTCCGCCCGCAACCTTCGACGGGGCAGTAACACCGTCATCGCGCTGGTCGTCCTGGCCATTCTGCTCTTCCCTCTGTACTGGATGCTCAACATCGCCCTCCAGCCGGGCGAAAGTCTGGCCTCGACCAGCTGGTTCCCCTCCTCGCCGGGCTGGTCGAACTTCGACCGGGCGCTGGACACTCAGGGCGGCTCACTCGTGACCAGCCTGGTCGTCGCGCTCGGCGCGGTCGTGGTCTGTCTCGCGATGGCGGCGCCCGCCGCCTACGGCCTGGCCCAGCTCGGTGTGAGGGGCGGTCGGTCCATCGTGCTCGGCACCCTGATCACCCAGATGGTGCCCGGCATCGTGATTGCCAACGCGCTCTACAGCGCCTATGTCGACCTGCACCTGGTCAACTCGCTCCCCGGGCTGATCCTGGCCGACGCCTCGCTCGGACTGCCGTTCTCCATCGTGCTGCTGAGGGCCTTCATGGTGTCCATCCCCAAAGAGATCGTGGAAGCGGCGATGGTCGACGGGGCCAACCGATTCACCGCCTTCGTGCGCATCGTGCTCCCGATCAGCCGTAACTCGCTCATCACGGCCGGCCTCTTCACCTTCCTCTTCGCCTGGTCGGACTTCATGTTCGCGCTGACGCTCAACACCACGGACGACGTCAAGCCGATCACCCTCAGCATGTACGAGTACATCGGCGCCCACGTCAGCGACTGGGGCGCGGTCATGGCCACGGCCGTCGTCTCCGCCGTCCCGGCCGCGGTCCTGCTGATACTGGCCCAGAAGTACGTCGCCGCGGGGATCACCGGCGGCTCCGTCAAATGACGCTCATCGACCCGGAAGGTCCGCACCACAGCATGAGCAGCACCTCACCCCACTCACCTGACACCACGCGATTTCCCCTCTTCCCGCCCGGCTTCGTCTTCGGGACCGCGACCGCGAGCTACCAGATCGAGGGCGCGCACGACGAGGACGGCCGCGGACCGTCCATCTGGGACACCTTCAGCCACACGCCGGGCCGTACCGCGGGCGGCGCCACCGGTGACGTCGCCTGCGACCACTACCACCGCTACCAGGAGGACGTCGAGCTGCTGCGCCGACTCGGCGTCGACTCCTACCGCTTCTCCGTGGCCTGGCCGCGGATCCAGCCGCGGGGCACCGGCCCGGCCAACGCGAAGGGGCTGGACTTCTACGACCGGCTCACCGACGCGCTGCTCGAAGCCGGTGTCTCCCCGGCCGTCACGCTCTACCACTGGGACCTTCCGCAGGCGCTGGAGGACCGGGGCGGCTGGCGGGTCCGGGAGACCGCCGAGGCCTTCGCCGAGTACACCCGCCTGGTGGTGGAGCGACTGGGCGACCGGGTCGGCCGGTGGATCACCCTCAACGAGCCCTTCTGCTCCGCCTTCGTGGGCTACGGGGAAGGACGCCACGCTCCTGGTGCCCGCGAGGGCACGGGCGCCCTGGCCGCGGCGCACAACCTGCTGCTCGCTCATGGGCACGCGGTACGGGTCCTGCGTGAGGCCGGCGCCTCGCAGGTCGGCATCACCCTGAACCTCGACCGCATTCACGCCGCCAGTTCCTCCCCGGCGGACCTGGCCGCGCTGCGCCGTGCCGAGACGCTGCACAACGAGGTGTGGACGGAGCCCCTGTTCAACGGCCGGTATCCCACCCATGAGTCCGAGACGTGGGGCGAGCTCGCCGACGGCTCGTACCGCCGCGACGGCGACCTGGACACCATCGGCGCCCCACTGGACTTCGTGGGGCTGAACTTCTACCGCCCGATGACCGTCTCCGACGCACCGCACGCGGAGGCCGACGCGTCCCGGCGGACCGCCATGGACATCCGGGTCGCCGAGAGCGACCCGTACGGCACCCGGCACACCACCATGGGCTGGCCCGTCGTCCCCGCGGCCTTCACCGAGTTGCTGGTGGACCTGTCCGCGCGGTACCCGAACCTGCCGCCCGTCTACATCACGGAGAACGGTTCCGCCGAGGCCGACACCGTCTCGCCGGACGGAGCGGTGCGGGACCCCGACCGGGTGGCGTATCTGCGCGACCATCTGGCGGCCGTGTCCGCCGCCATCGAAGCGAAAGTGGACGTCCGCGGCTACTACTGCTGGTCGCTCCTGGACAACTTCGAATGGGCCCGGGGCTACGGTCAGCGCTTCGGGATCGTACGGGTCGACTACGAGACCCAGGAACGGACGCCCAAGGACAGTTACCACTGGTTCCGCGAGCTGATCACGGTCAACCGCGCGTCCGCTCAGGAGCACTGAGATGAAGTTCACCGACGGCTACTGGCAGATGCGGCCAGGGGTGACGGCCCGCTATGCCACCTCCGTCGCCGACGTGGACGTCGCCGACGACCGTTTCACCCTCTACGCGCCGGTCACCCGTGTCCGGCACCGCGGCGACACGCTCAACGGCCCGATGGTGACGGTGGAGGCGTGGTCACCCGCCGAAGGTGTCATCGGCGTACGGCTGTGGCACCACGGCGGCAGGCGCCCCCGCACCCCGGAGTTCCCGCTCACCCCCGGCCCGGACGGCGGGCCGGCGAAGACCGTGCGCGCGGGCTCTACCGTCGAGCTCGTGTCCGGCGCGCTGTCCCTCAAGGCCGGCACCGAGGGCCCCTGCACCCTCGAATTCGTCTCCGGCGGCGAGGTCATCACCTCGCTCGGCCCCCGCGACATGGGCTTTGTCACCGACGCCGACGACCGCCACCACATGCTGGCGAAGATGTCGCTCGGCGTCGGGGAGACCGTGTACGGCCTCGGCGAGCGCTTCACCCCGTTCACCAGGAACGGTCAGAGCGTCGACATCTGGCAGGCCGACGGCGGCACCAGCAGTGAACAGGCCTACAAGAACGTGCCCTTCCACCTGAGCAACCGTGGTTACGGTGTGTTCGTCAATCACCCCGGCAGGGTTTCCTACGAGATCGGCTCCGAGAGCGTCGGCCGGGTCCAGTTCAGTGTGGAGGACCAGTCCCTCGAATTCTTCGTCATCGCCGGGCCCGCCCCCAAGGACGTTCTGCGCCGCTACACGGGTCTCACCGGCCGGCCCGCGCTGCCACCGGACTGGTCGTTCGGGCTGTGGCTGTCGACCTCCTTCACCACCTCCTACGACGAGGAGACGGTGGCCCGGTTCGTGGACGGCATGGCCGAGCGGGACATCCCGCTCAGCGTGTTCCACTTCGACTGCTTCTGGATGCGGGAGTACCAGTGGTCCGACTTCGTCTGGGACCCGGCGGTCTTCCCGGACCCCGAGGGGATGCTGTCCCGGTTGAAGGAGCGGGGGCTGCGCGTCTGCGTCTGGATCAATCCGTACATCGCGCAGAAATCCCCCCTGTTCGCCGAGGGCATGGCGGGCGGCTACCTGCTGAAGCGGCCGGACGGAGACGTCTGGCAATGGGACAAGTGGCAGGCCGGGATGGGCATGGTGGACTTCACCAATCCCGCTGCCCGCGAGTGGTTCGCCGCCAAGCTGCGACACCTCCTCGGCCAGGGAGTGGACGCCTTCAAGACCGACTTCGGTGAGCGGGTGCCGACCCAAGACGTCGTCTGGTTCGACGGCTCGGACCCGGAGCGGATGCACAACTACTACACCCAGCTCTACAACGAGACGGTCTTCGACCTGCTGGTCGAGGAGCGCGGCGAGGGCGAGGCGGTGCTCTTCGCCCGTTCCGCCACCGCCGGCGGCCAGCGCATGCCGGTCCACTGGGGCGGCGACTGCGAGTCGACGTTCGAGGCGATGGCCGAGTCGCTGCGCGGCGGCCTGTCGCTCGGCCTGTCCGGCTTCGGTTTCTGGAGCCACGACATCGGCGGTTTCGAGGGCACCCCGCCGCCGGCCGTCTTCAAGCGGTGGGTGCAGTTCGGCCTGCTGTCCTCGCACAGCCGGCTGCACGGCAGCAAGTCCTACCGTGTGCCGTGGGACTACGGCGAGGAGGCGGTCGAGGTCACCCGTGACTTCACCCGGCTCAAGCACCGCCTGATGCCGTATCTCTTCCACGCGGCCGTCGAGGCCAAGGAGTCCGGTACGCCGGTGATGCGGGCCATGCTGCTGGAGTTCCCCGAGGACCCGAGCACCCACTCGCTCGACCGCCAGTACATGCTCGGCGCCGATCTGCTGGTGGCCCCCGTCTTCAGCGAGGACGGCACGGTCGAGTACTACGTACCGGAGGGCATCTGGACCGATGTGATCACCGGTGAGCGGGTCAGCGGTCCGGGCTGGCGGCGCGAGCGGCATGGTTTCCATACGCTGCCGCTGCTGGCCCGGCCGGGCTCGGTGATCCCGTTCGGCGCGGTGGACGACGGCCCGCGATCCGACTGGGCGGACGGTGTGACCCTCCATGTGTACCCCGGCGGGGCCGACGGCTCCGTGACCGTCACCACCATCCCCACCCGGTCGGGCTCCGCGGCCGCCGCGGTCTTCACCGTCCGGCGTTCGGGCGGCGAGACAGTCATCGAGACCGAGAGTGAACTGCCCTGGAACGTCGTGGTCGTGGGGGCCGCCCCGGCCGATGACGCCCGAGCGCACCCGGCCGGCGCGCTGTACCCGGCGCCGCCCGGCACCCACCGGCTGATCGTTCCGGCCGCCATGTGAGCACGGGCCGGGGCCATGACCCGGCAGAGACGGACGCTTCGGTGGATCGGATAGCGCAGCCCTGGGGCAGCCGCACTCCGTACGGCCGGCACGAGCCGTGGCCCGCCCGGGTGGACACCTTCCTGGAGGAGGGTGTCCACCCGGGGGCGGTGCAGCAGTGGGTGCAAACCGCGGCGGGCGGCTGGTGGAGTGCGACTGGGCCACCGCGATGGAGCGGATCGTCGCCCGCTCACGGGAGCTGCTGGACGAACGCGGGCCGGGTTTCCTCGGCGCCGTCCACCACGGCGAGCAGCAACTGGTGGAGGAACTCACCACCGTGGCCGAACGCCACCGCGCCGACCACGAGGTCCACCACGTCGCCACCGACCTCGCCCACTGGTCCCGCGCACACCTCCAGCGGCTGGCCGACACCCGCCACGCCCACACCCACGACCTGAGCCTCGGCGATCCCCAGGGGGCCCGCTCCGCGGGTCTGCTGTCAGCACTCGGGGAGAAGGCGGCCGAGGCGCTGGGCCACCGTCCCGAGCCCGGTTTCCTCCTCCTGCACGACCTGCGGGATCTCCACCTCCGCGCCGCGCAGGCCATCAAGGACCTCTCGCCCCAGAACCTGACGGGAGGGCAGCCGCCGGCCTCAGGCCGCGGCGCGCTCGGCGGGCGGGCGGCGCCGCAAGGCGGTGTCGGTCAGTGAGCGCGGGGGGAAGGCGGCGGTGGGGTTGTACCGGTTCACCCCGGGCGGCACGATCTCGTCGATCCGGTCGAGGGTCGCGTCATCCAGGGTGAGCGCGGCGCCCTTGAGCAGATCCTCCAGTTGCTGCATGGTCCGTGGCCCGATGATCGCCGAGGTGACGGCCGGGTGGGCCACCGTGAACGCCACGGCGAGCTGCGGGAGGGTACAGCCGATGCCTGCCGCGAGTTCGATGAGCTGTTCGACGGCGTCGAGCTTGGCGGTGTTCTCGGCGATCGCGGGGTCGAAGAACGCCGGGCGGAGCGCGGCGCGGCCGGCCGCCAGGTCGATGGGCCGGCCCTTACGGTGCTTGCCGGTGAGGAATCCGAAGGCGAGGGGGCTCCAGACCAGCACCCCCATTCCGTAGCGCTCCAAGGCGGGCAGAAGCGAGGCCTCGATCCCGCGGGCCAGAATCGAGTACGGCGGCTGGGCGGTGCGGAAGCGCCCGAGGCCGCGCCGCTCGGAGACATGGTGCGCCTCGGCGATCTCCTCGGCCGGGAAGTTCGAGCACCCGAAGGCCCGGATCTTTCCCTGGCGCACAAGGTCGCTGAGCACCGAGAGCGTCTCCTCGATGTCCGTGGAGTGGTCGGGGAAGTGGACCTGGTAGAGGTCGATCCAGTCAGTGTTCAGGCGCCTGAGGCTGTCCTCGACGGCCTTGAGGATCCAACGCCGCGAGTTGCCACTCCGGTTGCGGCCCTCGCCCATCTGAAAGTGGACCTTGGTGGCGAGTACGACGTCGTCACGGCGCCCCCGCAGCGCCTTTCCCACGATCTCCTCCGACTCACCCTGTCCGTACATGTCGGCGGTGTCGACAAAGTTGATCCCCTGGTCGAGGGCGGCGTGGATGATGCGGACACAATCGTCGTGGTCGGGGTTGCCGCCGTCCTGGAACATCATGGTCCCGAGGCAGTGGACACTGACCTCGATACCGGTTCTGCCGAGGGTGCGATAGCGCATGGTGATGCTCCCTTATCAGTTCAACGGATCACGCAGAGCGACAGAAGCGTCGATCGCACGAGGCACCCTAGGAACTAGACCCGGCTCTAGATCAACCCCCGTTACCCTGACCCGCATGGCTGAGATCACGACGAGTCTGAGCATCGGGCAGGTCGCCGAACGCACCGGCTTGAGCGTTCACGCGCTGCGCTTCTACGAGCGCGAGGGCCTCTTCGTCAACGCCGTGCGACGCGGCCCCGGCGGGCGCCGCGTCTACAGCGAGGACGACGTGGACTGGCTGACCGTCTGCATCATTCTCCGCGCCTCAGGCATGCCCCTGCCCGCGCTCCGCCGATACGCCGACCTCGTCAGAGAAGGCGCCGGTAACGAGGAAGAACGGCTGACACTCATGCGCGAACACCAGGAGCACATCACCACCCAGATCGGCAGGCTCACCGAGTCCCTGGACCTGATCAGGTTCAAGGTCGCGGTGTATGAGGACCTTGTCGACCAAGGCAGCACCGCCCACGAATGTCACGCCCGTCCCGGGGTCGGGTGACGAGACGGTGTGCGAGGGCGAGGAGTTCCGGTACGTGACAGAGGGCTGACGTGGGGGAGACGTGCGGGAGAGCCCTCAGCCGACGCCCTCGCGGTCATCCGCGGCCTCGGCGGTGCCGCCACTCAGGATCAGGTCCAGCAGACCGGGGAAGCGGGCGTCGAACTCCTCGCGGCGCAGCCGGTTGACCCGCTTGGGCCCCTCGTCCCGTTGCTCGACCAGTCCGGCGCCGCGCAGGACCGCGAAGTGGTGGCTCTTCGCGGCCTTGCCGACCGGTACGTCGAAGCTGCCGCAACTGCGCGTCCAGTCCGGCGAGCCGGCCAACTCCCGGATCAACTCGATCCGTACGGGATCGGCGACCGCGGAGAGCGCGGTGAGGAGGGAGACCTCGGCGGGGTGCGTGTGGACCGGTGCCGACCGGTGACTTCCCCCTGCGGTCCGGTTCGGCATGCCCCGCTCCTCGCTGTCCGTACGCGCCGGGCGCCCGGAAGGTGCCCTGCCACCGGATGAGTGTTCGATGGGCATTTTACACTCCTGGCCTCGGCGCCGGGTCTCCGGCTCGGATCACTGGGCGGAGACCTTGTGGACGATGGTGTCGTCGGGGTCCAGCCGTCGTCCGTCCTCGGACAGCACTTCCAGTGCGCGCAGGCGATGTCCCTGTCGGCGGTCGACCAGCTCCGAGTGCGGCTCCCCGGGGACGAAGAAGTGCTGTTCGCCCCACTGCCGCAGCGCCACGATGACGGGGAAGAGCGCCCTGCCCTTCGGGGTCAGTACGTACTCACGGTAGGCGCTGCCGTCCGAGGCGGGGACGGATTCGAGGACACCGCCGGCGACCAGGGTGCGCAGGCGCGCTGTGAGGATGTTCTTCGCCACGCCGAGGCTGCGCTGGAACTCCCCGAAGCGCCGGCTTCCGTCGAAGGCGTCCCGCACGATCAGCAGGGACCACCAGTCGCCGATCGCGTCCACCGACCGGGCGACGGGGCATTCGCTGTCGTCGAAGCGCGTCCTGGTCACCATGGCGTCCCTCACTCTCACGACAGTTGCAACATGCTACCAAGAAAGCTACCGTCGCCACGTTGGTAGCAAGTTGAAACCAGATATGTGGGGGAGTGCTGATGCCCGGCAACGGTGAGGCTGTGACACGACGGACCGAGGCCCGGAGCGGGGAGGGTTCCGCGTTCGTCCTGTCCCGTGGCGTCGTCATCCTGTTCGCCGTCGCCTGCGGGGCGGCGGTGGCCAACGTCTACTTCTCCCAGCCGCTGCTGGTGACCATGGGCCACGACCTCGCCATGAGCCCGGCACTCGTCGGCAGCGTGGTCACCCTCACGCATGTCGGATACGGGCTGGGACTCTTCTTCCTCGTGCCGCTGGGCGATGTGGCCGACCGCAGACGGCTCATCGTGGCCCAGTTGCTGCTCCTGGTGGTGGCGCTGGTCGTGGTGGCCGCCGCCCCCACGGCGGTGATCCTGCTCGTGGGCATGGCCGCGACGGGACTGCTCGCGGTCGTCACACAGACGCTGGTGGCCTTCGCGGCGTCGCTGGCCCCTCCCGCCGGGCGCGGGCGGGTCGTCGGTCTGGTCACCGGCGGTGTGGTCATCGGAATCCTGCTCGCCCGTACCGCGTCCGGCCTCATGGCCGATCTCGCGGGCTGGCGCTCCGTCTACCTCGCCTCGGCGTCGCTCAGCGCCCTGCTCGCCCTGGTCCTGTACCGAGTGCTGCCGCGCCGTGGTGACGCTCCGCCGACGACCCTGCGCTACGGACAGCTCCTGCGCTCCACGGTCACCCTGTTCGCGCGGGAACGACTGCTGCGGCTCCGGGCCCTGTTCGGCCTGCTGGTCTTCGCCGCCTTCAGCACCCTGTGGAGCAGCGTGGCGCTGCCGCTCAGCGAGGCCCCGTACTTCCTGCCCCACAGCGCGATCGGGGCGCTGGGGCTGGTCGGTGTGGCCGGCGCCCTGGCCGCGACCGTGGCGGGCCGTCTGAACGACCGCGGGCTCTCCCGGCGGACCACCGGCATCGCCCTGGCGCTGCTCGCCGCCTCGTGGTTGCCCCTGGCCTTCACCCGCAGCTCGCTCTGGGCCCTGGTCGTCGGGGTGATCATTCTCGACCTGGCCGTACAGGCGGTCCATGTCACCAACCAGACCCTGATCTACGCGCTGCACCCGGACGCGGGCAGCCGGCTGATCGGCGGATACATGGTCTTCTACTCGATCGGCAGTGCCACCGGCGCCATCGCCGCGACCTCTCTCTACACGGTGGCCGGCTGGGGTGCTGTATGCGCACTGGGTGCCGCGTTCAGCTGCCTCGGGCTCGTGCTGTGGGCTTGCCTTTCGTCCTAGGACAAACATACCTTTGGCATAGGTCAAAGTGATCGCACGGGTGGTGGGGGTGGTGATCGTGCCGATCAGCGGGACGACGGCGACGGAGATCGTGGGCAGTGTGCGAGATCTGATCGCGTCGGGAGAGCTGGCGCCGCGGGATCTGCTCCCGCCGGTGCGGACACTGGCGGCCGAGCTGGGGGTGAACCGGAACACGGTGGCGGCGGCGTACCGGCAGCTGGTGGCTGCCGGTGTGGCCGCGACGCATGGGCGCGGCGGAACCATGGTGACCGGGATACCCCAACTGGCCCGCGAAGGCGCGGGGTTCGGCGGCAGGCTGACCGACCTGGCCAGCGGCAACCCCGACCCCGAGCTGCTGCCCGACCTGCTCGCGGCGGCCCGGCGCGGTGAGTATCGGCAGCCGCTGTACGGCGCGCCGGCGGTCGATCCCCAACTGGCCGAATGGGCGGCCGGCGCATACGCCGAGGACATCGCGGGCCGACCGTTCAGGGTTCTGGTGGCAGGCGGTGCGGCGGATGCGACGGAGCGGCTGCTGAACACGTACCTGACACGTGGGGATGCGGTGGCGGTCGAGGACCCGTGTTTCCTGGGGACCATCGGCACGCTGCGGTTGAACGGCTACCGCACCGCCCCGGTCGCCGTCGATCACGCCGGGATGCGCCCGGAGGCCCTGCGCGCCGCTCTCAAGGGCGGCGCGCGGGCGGTGGTGTGCACGCCGCGCGCCCACAACCCGACCGGTGCCAGCCTGACCGCCGGGCGGGCCGCGGAACTGCGCGCGATCCTGGCCGGGCATCCGCAGCTCCTGATCATCGAGGACGACCACTTCTCGGCCGTCTCCGCCGTGCCGTACCACCCCATCACACCGCCGCGGTCGGCCACCTGGGCCCTGGTGCGCTCGGTGTCGAAGTTCCTCGGCCCGGACCTGCGGCTGGCCCTCGTGGCCGCCGACGAGGAGACCGCCCGGCGCCTGGAGACGCGGCTGAGCGCGGGGACGATGTGGGTGAGCCACCTGCTGCAGCACACCGCCCGCGAGCTCCTTGTCGACCCGAAGGTGCGGGCGCGGCACGAACGGGCGCGCACCGCCTACGCCGAGCGCAGCGCCCGGCTGCTGAAGGAGATCAACGCCCGCGGCATCAGCACACCGGCCGCCTACCGGCCCGACGGGCTGAACGTGTGGATCGGCCTGGACACACAGGCGCGGCCGGTCGTTGACGCCTTGGCCCGGCGCGGCTGGCTGGTCAGGCCCGGCGACCTCTTCGCCACGGGAGGGACCGACCGCCAGGCGCTGCGGGTCACCACCGCCACGCTGACCGAACAACGGGCACGCGAGTTCGCCGCCGACCTCGCCGCCGTCCTCGACCACCCGCACGCCGCCTGAACACGACTGCCGCCCGCCTCCCGGCCGAACACGCCGGGCCACCCCACTGAGCGAAAGGAACGTCCTGCCATGTTCACCGGCCTCAGCGCCTTCCCCCTGACCCCCACCAGCGAGTCGGGCGTCGACGAGCGGGCATACGCCCGGCTTGTCTCGCGCCTCGCTTCCGCGGGGGTGGACTCGATCGGTGCGCTCGGCTCCACCGGAAGCTACGCCTACCTCTCCCGCGAGCAGCGCGCCCGGGCGGCACGGATCGCCGTCGAGGCCGCCGAAGGGACCCCCGTCATGGTCGGCATCGGCGCGCTGCGGACCTCGCAGGTCCTCGCGCTGGCCCAGGATGCCCAGGAGGCGGGAGCGTCGGCGGTGCTGCTGGCCCCGATGACGTATCAGCCGCTCACCGAGGACGAGGTGTTCGGACTGTACGAGGACGTCACCCGGGAACTGTCCGTCCCGCTGTGCGTGTACGACAACCCGGGCACCACCCATGTGCGCTTTACCGATGAACTCCACGCCCGCATCGCCGAGTTGCCCCAGGTCGCCGCCATCAAGATACCGCCCGTGCCTGACGAGGCGGTCGCCGCGCGGGAGCGTGTTCAGGCGCTGCGGGCGCTGGTCCCGGACACCGTCAGCATCGGGGTGAGCGGGGACTGGGCGGCCGCCACCGGGCTGACCGCCGGGTGCCAGGCGTGGTACTCGGTCCTCGGCGGGCTGTTCCCCCGTACCGCGCTCGCCCTCACCCGTGCCGCCCAGGGCGGCGACGCCGTGCGGGCCACGGCCCTGTCCGAGCGGCTGGAACCGCTGTGGGAGCTGTTCCGCCGGCACGGCAGCCTGCGCGTGATGTCCTCCGCCGCCGCCCACCTGGGCCTCGCCTCCGAGACGAATCTCCCCCTGCCGCTGCACGGCATCGCCCCCGACGCCCGCGACCGGCTCGTCAGCGTGCTGGACGGCCTCGACCTCGACGCCTCCTCATGACCACCACCGCCCCTGCCGTCCCGCACGGCCGCACCCCACGGACCCGTGTGCCATGACCGGCACGGACACGGAGCTCGGAGAGACCCCCGAGGGGACGCCCCGCCGGGGAGCGCCGGCTCGCTACGTCCTGGCCGCCGCGCCGGCCCGCACGGCCGACGGCGGCGCGGTCGTCGCCGTCGTACCGCCGTCCACATGACCGCGGTCCTGGACATCAACGCCGCCACGGCCGCCGTCCTGACGGCTGCCTACGGCCTGGGCAACCTCGCCCGATGCGCCACCTCGCGCTGGGCGTCGCCGCCGGCCTCACGGCCAGGTCTTCATCTGGGTCGCCGCCCTGAAGATCACCGCAGGCGGGGCCGCCGCAGACGCGTGGGGTCCACGGAGCGGAGGAGGGCCAGTCGGGAAAACCGGTCGACAGACGAGTCCATGGGGCACTGTGATGGCTCCGACTGCCCGCCGCACGGAGCGGGCCCACCGCAGGAGCTGCTCTTGGCAACCGGGAGAACCGCGGACCCCCGCCCCGCGATCGATGCCGCCCTGGCCAGGCGCCTGGTCGACACGCAGTTCCCGCAGTGGGCCGGGCTGCCTCTCCAGCTGCTCGACCCGGCCGGTTCGGACCATGTGATCTACCGGCTGGGCGAGGACCTGTCCGTCCGGCTGCCCCGCCATGCGGGGGCCATCGGGCAGGCCGTGAAGGAGTCCGAGTGGCTTCCCCGGCTCGCCCCGCACCTGCCGTTGGCCATCCCGGCACCGGTGGGGGTGGGCGAGCCCGACTTCGGCTATCCGTGGCCGTGGGCGGTGTCCCGCTGGCTGGAGGGCGAGGTGGCGACTGCCGAGGCCCTGGCCGACTCGTCCCGGGCTGCCGTCCAACTGGCGGAGTTCCTCACCGCCCTCCAGGAATTCGTGCCCGGGGAATTCCCGGTCGAGGAAGCCCGCGAGGATCTCACCGGTCGGCCGCTGGCCGACCGGGACCGCGCGACGCGGGCCGCCATCGCGGAGGTCGACGGTACGTTCGACACCGCGGCCATGACCGAGCTGTGGGACGCGGCGCTGAGCGCCCCCGGATGGGACCGCCCTCCGGTCTGGTTCCACGGCGACTTCCACACCGGCAACCTGCTGACCGTCGACGGCCGCCTCAGCGCGGTCATCGACTTCGGCGGGCTCGGCATCGGCGACCCGGCCTGCGACCTGACCATCGCCTTCACCCTGATGTCCGCCCGGAGCCGGGCCGCGTTCCGCGCCGCGCTCGGCGTCGACGACGCCACCTGGACCCGGGGCCGTGGCTGGGCCCTGGCCACCGGGCTGAACGCCTACACCTCCTACGCCGCCGTCAACCCGCGGGTCGCCGCGCAGACCACCCGCCAGATCACCGAGGCTCTGATCGGCTGATCAGCGAGTGTCCTGCGGATCCGGTGGGGTGAGGAGGTAGGAATGGAGCTGTCCGAGCAGTTCGATGATGCCCTCCTCGTCGGCGCGGTAGCGGACCAGTTTGCCGGAGCGCGTTGAGTGGAGCAGCCCTCCGCGCCGGAGGACGGCGAGGTGCTCGGAGGTGGTCGACGGGCCGAGTCCGGCGCGCTCGGCCACCTCGCCGACGGTCAGCTCCTGCCCGCCGGCGAAGTGTGAGAAGAGCTTCTGACGCGTCCTGCTGGCCAGCGCCTTGAGGAAGACCTGAAGGTCGTCGTCGGGTATGGCGGGCTCGCGGCGTACTGCCTGTTCCGTACCGGAGTCCGCTCGCGGTGACAACCGGTCGCCGGCCACCTGTGGGAGCTCGTCCACGGATCGGCGTCCGCGGGGAACGCGGAGAGCGCGGTGCAGGTCGAACTCGGCCGGAGGAATGTCCAGGGCTGAACAGGCCTCGCGGACGACGCCGCGCTCGTTGTCGTCGAAGTGGCCGTCGGCACATCCGATGACGATGCCGATCTGGATGACGGCTCGCGCCTCCGCCGGCTTCTTCTTCGCCTTGCCGATCTCCCGCATGGCGCTCACCTTGCCGAGGGGGAAGTCCTCGGTGAGCTTGTCGAGGTGCTCCTCGAAGCGGCGGTGCAGGTCCTCCGGCGGGAAGTGCTGAAGCACGTCATTGGTGGCGATGAGCCGGGCGACGCGGTCTCGCTCGGACGGGTCGATCGTGCCGTCCGCCGCCGCCACCAGGGCGCACATGGCCATGCTCGCGTCCCGGAACGCCCCGCTCTGCAACTCGTTCTTCTTCGCCGTGAGCTGCGCCTGCATCGCCTGGGCCGAATCCTTGATGCGGTCCCACAGCGCCATCTGTGTCTCCTTGCCCGTACTGCCCGCCATGTTGAGGAGAAACAGAATCTACAGGTATGTAGAGAGCTGCCGACGGAGATCTCCCCGGCCTGCGTCGGTCGACGCACCGTACAGGTCCGGCCGTCGGTTCAGTCTTCCTCTTCGTCCTCGAAGGCGTCACCGATCTCGTCGACGACCTCGGCCGCGACGATGCCGCCGACGACGCCGACCGCGACTCCGGCGGCGACGCCCGCGACCACGGCGCCGGTGCTGGGGCCGGAGCGGTGGTGGCCGTCGTGGTGACCGTACCCGTCGTGGTGGCCGTAACCCTGTCCGTAGGGCGCGCCCTGATGGCCGGGTGACGCGTGGTTGTCGACCAGCTGCCGGACCCAGGCGTCGACCTCCGCGTTCCAGTCGCGGTGCTCGACTCCGTCGTGGCTGACGGTGAAGCGGTTGAGGGCGTCGTGGCCGCCGGAGAAGAGCCCGCCGCGCTTGTCGGCCTCCAGGACGACCTCCATGCCGCCGGGGTGGGCGAGGAAGGTGACCTCGATCTCGTTGACCGCGTGGGCGTACTGCGGGGCGGGGGTGAGCTCGATCTCCTGGTAGAACGGCAGCGTCTGCCCGGTGCCGTTGATGTGACCCAGCTCCAGATCGGCCGACTTGAAGCCGAAGCCGAGCTGCCCGAACGCCTCCAGGACCGCCTCCTGCGCGGGCAGCGGGCCCACGGTAAGCGGGTCCAGGTCGCCCTTGTCCTTGGCGCCCTTCACCGCGAGCTCGGTGCGGACGCCCATGACGATGCCCAGGGGCTGTCCGTACAGCTCGGTGACGGGCGTCTCCCACGGGATGTGGACGGAGAACGGCACGCTCAGGTGCTCGCCTTCGGCGAGGCGGAACCCGCCGCCGACCGTGAAGCGGTCAAAGGCGACGACGCCCTCGTGCTCCCCGTCCTCGTGTTCGGCCTCGACCCGGGCCACCAGTTCCAGGGTGATCTGCTCGATGTCGAAGTCCGAGGACCCGCCCTCGAGGTGGACCTGCCCGCTCAGTGAGCCACCGGGACGCACCGGCCCGCCCTCCAGGACCGTGTCCACGGTGGGGCCGCCGACACCGAGCGAGCCGAGCAGTCGCTTGAACACCATCGCGGCGTTCACTCCTTCGTAGATGTTCTGTTCTGCGTGGTGCGAGGTCCCGCGGGCCCCGAGAGGAAATCCCGCTTCCTCTACACGTGTGTAGAAGTATAGGGGTGCTGTGCCATGACGAGGCCGTATCCGGGCGCCGGGGGAGGGGAAAGTCCGAAAAGTTGCGCAGGGCAGGGGCGCTCACATGCCGGGACCCCGCCGGTGCTACAGGCCGAAGGCGCCGCCTTCGACCAGGATGAGCAGGCCGAGGGCGGTCAGGACCAGCGGCAGCAGGACATGGCCCCACTGGCTGAGCGCCCTGGCGATGACGGGGCGTGTGGCGCGTCGCGGCGCTGCCACGCCTGCCAGGCCGCTTTCAGGCCGAGCGCGAGGGGCAGCAGGCCGAGGTAGGGGATCGCGGACTCGGGGAGGAACGTGGCGCCGAACGCGGCGGCCACGGCAACGGCGAGGATCGCGGCGAAGCCGAGGTACTGGCCCAGCACGATGCGCCGGGCGGAGCCGGGGCGTCCCGCGCCCTGGGCGAAGAACAGGGACAGGACCAGGATGTCGTCGACGTTGGTGACGGCGAACAGCCCGATCGCCTGCCCGACAATGCCCAGATCCACAGACGGATCCCTTCCTCCCCGGCTGCTCGGTCGCCAGGTGAGGGTACTTCGGGCACCTGCCACGCCGCCGCCCGGCCACCGGAACGCCGTTGCCGCCGGCGGTCCTACGCCCGCGTCGCGCGGCGCCCGCCACGCCCGGTGACACGACCGCCCGGGATCGCCGCGAGCAGTTCGCGGGTGTACTCCCGGTGGTTGTCGTCGTCGCCGAGGCGGTCAGCCCGCCTGGCGTCGGTCGGGTGGCGCGGACCGATGGGTGAGGGGTTCGCGCAGGCCCAGGTGTTCGCGCAGCGTCGTGCCGGTGTACTCGGTGCGGTAGACCCCGCGTTCCTGCAGCTCCGGGACGAGCAGGTCGACGATGTCGTCGAGGCCGTCGGGGATGAGGTACGGCGTGACGTTGAAGCCGTCGATCGCGCCGTGCCGCACGAAGTGGGCGAACTTGTCGGCCAGGCCGGACGGGGTGCCGACGTGCCCGCGCTGCGGGCCGAGCGCGATGACGGTCTCGCGCAGCGACCAGCCGTGTGCCTCCGCCTTGGCGCGCCATTCGGCCACGACCGCGCGCGGGTCGGCGATGCGCCGGGCACCGAAGGAGCCGTCGTTCTCGGTGACGACCGGGTCCTCCTTCGGCAGCGGCCCGTCGGCGTCGCGGTCCGAGAGGTCGATGCCCCACAGCAGCCCGGCGATCCCCAAGGCGGTGGCGGGGGTGACCTGTTGCAGGCGGATCCAGCGCTTCTTCTCCTGGGCCTCCTCCTCGGTGGCGCCGAGGATGATCTCGGTGCCGGGCAGGATCCGCAGGTCGTCGTCGGGCCGCCCGACCACCCGCAGCCGACGCCTGATGTCCTCGGCGAAGGCCAGCGCGTCGTCGAAGTCATTGCCGTGCGCGGAGAAGATCACGTCGGCGTTGCGGGCGGCGAAGTCGCGCCCCTCACCGGAGTCCCCGGCCTGGAAGATCACGGGGTGGCCCTGGGCGCTGCGCGGCAGGGTCGGGGCGAGGTCGACGTCGAACTGCGGTCCGCGGTGGCGTACGTGGCGTACGGCACCGGGCGCCGACCAGGCGGGCGCGCCTGCGGAGCCGGCGACGGCTCCGTCCTCCCAGCCGTCCCAGAGCGCGCGGGCCACCGTGAGGAACTCCTCGGCGCGTCGGTAGCGGTCGGCGTGGTCGAGGTAGCCGCCTCGGCGGAAGTTCGCTCCGGTCCAGGCGTTGTCCGTGGTCACCACGTTCCAGCCGGCGCGGCCTTCGGAGAGGAGATCGAGTCCGGACAGGCGGCGGGCGAGATCGGCGGGCTCGTTGAAGGTGGAGTTGGAGGTGGAGACCAGGCCGATCCGTCGGGTGACCGCCGCCAGCGCGGCCAGTTGGGTGATGGCGTCCGGCCGCCCGGCCACGTCGAGGTCGTGGATCCTGCCGTCGACCTCGCGCAGCCGCAGCCCCTCGCCGAGGAAGAACGCGTCGAACAGGCCCCGTTCGGCGGTCTGCGCGACCCGGCGGAAGGAGGCGGGGTCGATCTGGGAGCCGCTGTCGGGGGAGGACCAGATGGTCCAGTGGTTGACGCCCTGGAAGAACACGCCGAAGTGGAGCCGGGCGTGTGGCCGGGGGACGTCGAGGGGGTCGGTGCGGGTCATCGGGGGTCCTCCTGAACGGCCGCGGCGGTGAAACGGTTGGCGGGGCGCTCCAGACCAAGGGCCGAGCGCAGGGACGTACCGGGCAGCGGACGGGCGACGAGGCGCCGCTCGGACAGGGCCGGCAGCACGAGGCGGGTAAGGACGGGCAAGTCCTCGTCCAGCACCAGCGGATGCAGCCGTACGCCATCGACGGAACGGCTCAACTCAGCGAGCAGCGCCGAAAGTTGACTGGCCGATCCGATGTGCCGCAGCCGCCGCCGGTCGGTCCACGGCGCGTGCCGTTCCAGGTCGGCGACGCGCTCGGCGCCGGTGGCGTCCGGCGTGTCCAGCGCCACCTCGACCTCGGCGAACACGCGGGGCGTAGCGGCGGCAGCGGCGGCCGTGGCCACCGACGAGAGGTCGCGGCCCTGGACGAGGGCGACGTCGAGTTGTGCGGCGGGCACCCGGCCCGGCCGCCCCAGGACGACGAGCTGACCCTGGGGCGGGCGCGGGACGATCGCCGGGCCCTTGACGGCGTAGGTCTCCCCGGTGAAGTCGATGTAGTGGAGCCGTTCGCGGTCGAGGTAGCGGCTGGTGGCCACGGACCGGATGACCGCGTCGTCCTCCCACGAGTCCCACAGGGCGCGGGCCACCTCCACGCCGTCCCGGGACTCCCGTGCCCGCGCGGCGGCGTCGGCGACCAGGGGGCGTCCCCAGGCGCGGGCCGCCTCGGGACGCTCCTCCTCCGTCACCACCCACCCGGCGCGGCCGGCGGAGATGTGGTCCAGGGACGCCAACTGGCCGGAGACATGGAAGGGTTCGGCATAGGTGACCGGGACGACGGGCGCGATCCCGACGGTGCTGGTGGACGCCGCGACGAAGGCCGCCCGCTCGACCGCGCCGATACGGCCCACGGGGTTTGGTGAGGCGCCGGGCGGCAGTACGCCGTCATCCAGGGTGATCAGGGTGAACCCGGCGTTCTCGGCGATGGCGGCGACCTGGGCCACGCGGCGCGGGGTGAGCAACTGGTCGGGCGAGTGGGCGGCGCGGCGCCAGGCCGCGGGGTGGGCGCCGTCGCCGTCGATCTCGACGGCGAGGTGCAGGGAGGGGCCGGGCAAGGGGAGTTCCTTCCGGGAAACACGAGAACTCGCGGCCACAGGGCCACGACGAGACGGCCGGCGGGACGGGCCGGCAGGGGTTCAGGCGTGTACGGAAGGACAGACGGCGGAGGAGGTGCGGCAGTAGTCGACGTGCCGCCGGGTGATCAGCCGCGCACCAGTGCACGCACCCTTGGGTGCCGCGCCAGGTACGTGCATCAAAGACCTCCACGTCAGGGACTTGCCAGTTCAACGTACGTCGTCCGCCCCGGCGGATGTCAAGGGCATGGGGACTCGCCGCCCCGGCATGAGAATCGGCCAAGGCGCGGCAGTTTCCCCAGTTTTCCTATCGAATTGATAGGGAAACGTTGACGTCGCTCGCCGGGCGAGTGAGCATGTCTCCATGTCCTTCACGCAGCAGCGCCTCGTTCGCCGTCGGCATGTCGACTTCCGCCGCGTCGCCGGCGCCGCGTGCTGTCGCATGCGGGACAACGGCTGACGCGTCACCGCGCGCCGCTCCTCTCCTCACGTCACCTCGCCGGGCACCACCCGCGGCGGGTTCTCCGGTGCCGCTGCCATGCCCGTGCCGTGCCCCAGAGCCGGTCGGGCCGTCCGGCACCCTTCTCCTCGGCTCCGCAAGGAAGACCCCCATGACCACCGAACTACCTGCCCTGGCCGCTCCTCCCGGTTTCTCGCTCACCGGCGCGCGCTGTTCCATGAGGCGGGTGCGGGCGTGACGATGGTGGGTGAGGCGATCGACGCCGAAGCCGGACACGCGCACTGGCTGCGCACAGCCCGGGAGATCGCGGACGACCTGGCCACGGACGCGGTCGAGCGTGAGCAGGCCGGGAAAACACCGCTCGACGAGGTCGCGCGGCTGCGCGAGGCAGGGCTGCTCACCTTGCTGGCACCGACCGGACACGACGCAGGCGACGCGGGAGGTGCGGGGGACGCCGCAGGCGCTGACTGGCGTACGGCCTACGCGGTCGTCCGGACGATCTCAGCGGCCGACGGCGCGATCGGCTACCTCCTCGGCTGCCACTACTTCCTGTCCTCCAGCGCCCGGTTCTTCGCCCCTCCCGCCCTCGCCACACGCGTCGAGCAGGAGTCCGCGGCGGGGCAGTGGTGCTGGGGAGGTGGTCTCGTTCCCTGCGAATCGCCTCCCGGACTGACCCCCACCGCACATGGCTATGTGCTGGACGGCCGGCAGAGCTGTGTCACCGGAGCCGGAATCGCCGATCGGCTGGTCGTCCGTGCCACTCGGCCCGGTACCGGTGATCCCCTGGCTGTCCTCGTCGACCCCGCCCACCCCGGCGTCGTGTACGTCGACGACGAGGCCACCTTCGGCCAGCGCCTGGCGGCCGGCGGCAGTGTCGAGTTCGACTCCGTGCCGGTCGCGGCCGACGACGTGTTCGGCTCCCTCTCCTCGGACGAGGGCGTGCTGCCCCCCTTCGCCGGCCTGGCCGCACCGACCGCACGCCTGGTGTCCGTGCAGTTCTGTCTCGGCGTCGCCGAGGGGCTGCTTGCCGAAGTCCGCGAGTACAGCAGGGTGGTGAACTCTTCCTGGCAGCCCTCCGCGCAACCGCCCTGGCCGGGCAGCGCCTCGCGGGACCCGTACGTGCTGAGCCTGTACGGGGAACTGACCGTCGCCGCACGCTCCGCCTCCGCGCTCGCCGACCAGGCGGTCGAGGCGCTGGGACGTGGCTTCGCACGGGGCGAAGACCTCGACGACGACGAGTGTGCGGAGATCACCGTACTCGCGGGTGTGGCCGAGTCCGCCGCCTCCCGGGCCGTGCAGGAGATCACCGCACGTGCCCTGGACGTCATCGGCGCGCGTGCCGCCTTTCTGCGGCATGGGTTCGACCGCTTCTGGCGCAACGCCCGGACGCACACCCTGCGCGCGCCCGTCGCCGACAGACTCCGCGAGGTCGGGGACTATTTCCTCAATGGTGCGCACCCTCCGTTCACCATCCCCTCCTGACGGCGTGCGCAGCCGGTGACGGGGTGGGCGTGACAGTGGCGGATAATCTCGGCATGCAGATCTCGGCGAGGGCGGACTATGCGGTGCGAGCGGCGCTGGAGCTTGCGGCGGCAGGACACGACACCTCGCTCAAAGCCGAGGCGATCGCGGCGGCGCAGGGCATTCCGCACAAGTTCCTGGAAGGCATCCTGGGCGACTTGCGCCGGGGCGGGCTGGTGACCAGCCGGCGCGGTGGGAACGGCGGCTACCGGCTGGCCCGCCCGGCGGACGAGATTGCCATCGCCGATGTGATCCGCGTGGCCGACGGACCGCTGGTGTCGGTGCGGGGCGTGCGTCCGCCCCAGCTTTCCTACACCGGTCCCGCTCAGTCGCTGCTGCCGCTGTGGGTCGCGGTGCGCGCCAATGTCCGCAAGATTCTGGGCGAGGTCACGCTGGCCGACGTGGCCACCGCCACGTTGCCCGATGAGGTCCTGGTCCTTGCCGAGGACCCCGAGGCCTGGACGAATCCCCGGCCGGCACCCCTGTCCACCGACTCCTGATCCCCAACCGTCCGTCGCCGGGCGACCGATACTCAGATGCGCAGGCCGGGAACAGACCGCGAAGCGGGGCTGTTATGAGTCACGACGAGGTGCGCGGCACGGCGCGACGGACGGAGGTGCGGCACCATGCGACACCAGCTCCACCGCCACTGCCGTGCCCTGAACCCGCGCCGCCGCATCCGCCTCTACTCCCGGCCGCACATCGATCTGCGGCGCGTGGCCGGCGCGCTCTGTCGCGCCTGACGCACCCCCGCCTCCGGCCGGGGACCCCCTCCCGTCGCGCTCGCCCGCCGCCGTGCCCTCCGCTCTTCACATGAGGGCCGGCGACGTCGTACGGACCTCAAAGGAAGGCACCCACTCGTGTCCCAGGCACCCTCCTCTCCGCTGCACCTCGCCGTCGCCCTCGACGGCACCGGCTGGCACCCCGCCTCCTGGCGCGAGCCGGTGGCCCGCCCCCGGGACCTGTTCACCGCCCGGTACTGGGTCGATCTGGTCGCCGAAGCCGAGCGCGGCCTGCTCGATTTCGTGACCTTCGAGGACGGCCTCGGCCTGCAGTCCTCCCACTTCCTCGACCCGGACGGTCGCACCGACCAGGTCCGCGGCCGCCTGGACGCCGTCCTCCTCGCGGCCCGCGTCGCCCCGCTGACGCGGCACATAGGCCTGGTCCCGACCACGGTGGTCACCCATACCGAGCCGTTCCACATCTCCAAGGCCATCGCCACCCTCGACCATGTCAGCACCGGCCGGGCGGGCCTGCGGGCACAGATCACCGCGCGCCCGAACGAGGCCGCCCACTTCGGCCGCCGCACCATCCCCCACATCGACGGCTATGAGAGCCCGGCCGCGCAGGAGGTGGTGGCCGGCCTCTTCGACGAGGCCGCCGACTACGTGGAGGTCGTGCGCCGTCTCTGGGACAGCTGGGAGGACGACGCGGAGATCCGGGACGCCGCCACCGGCCGCTTCATCGACCGCGACAAGCTGCACTACATCGACTTCGAGGGCAGCCACTTCAGCGTGAAGGGCCCGTCCATCACCCCCCGCCCGCCGCAGGGCCAGCCCGTCGTCAGCGCCCTCGCCCACTGGACCGTCCCGTACCGGCTGGTGGCCCGCCAGGCCGACATCGGCTACGTCACCCCGCACGACGCCGGCCAGGCCCGCGCGATCGTCGCGGAGATCCGCGCCGAGCAGGAAGCGGCAGGCCGCGCCGACCAGCCCCTGCACATCTTCGGTGACCTGGTGGTCTTCCTTGACGACGACCCGGCCGCCGCGACCGCCCGACGCGAACGCCTCGACGCCCTCGCCGGATCCCCGTACACCAGCGACGCCCGCATCTTCACCGGCACCCCGGCCCAACTCGCCGACCTGCTCGAGGAGTGGCGGTCGGCCGGACTGAGCGGGTTCCGGCTGCGCCCCGCCGTCCTCGGCCACGACCTCGCGGCGATCACCGGCGGCCTGGTCCCCGAACTCCAGCGCCGGGGCGCCTTCCGCCGCGCCTACGAGGCCGACACCCTGCGCGGACTGCTGGGCCTGGCCCGCCCCGCCAACCGCTACGCCGCCGTCTGAGCCGAAGGAGACGTTAAGACCATGAGCAAGCCGCTGAAGCAGATCCATCTGGCAGCCCACTTCCCCGGCGTCAACAACACCACCGTGTGGAGCGACCCCGAGGCCGGCAGCCACATCGAGTTCAGCTCCTTCGTGCACTTCGCGCGCACCGCCGAACGCGCCAAGTTCGACTTCCTGTTCCTCGCCGAGGGCCTGCGACTGCGCGAACAGGACGGAAAGATCTACGACTTGGACGTCGTGGGCCGCCCCGACACCTTCACCGTCCTCGCCGCGCTGGCCGCCGTCACCGAGCGTCTCGGCCTGACGGGCACCATCAACTCCACCTTCAACGAGCCCTACGAGGTGGCCCGCCAGTTCGCGAGCCTCGACCACCTCTCGGACGGCCGCTCCGCGTGGAACGTGGTCACCTCCTGGGACGCCTTCACCGGCGAGAACTTCCGCCGTGGCGGCTTCCTCCCGCAGGACGAGCGCTACTCGCGCGCGAAGGAGTTCCTGGCCACCGCGGGCGAGCTCTTCGACTCCTGGCGCGGTGACGAGATCCTCGCCGACCAGGCCACCGGCACCTTCCTGCGCGACGCGAAGGCCGGGGCCTTCGTCCACACCGGCCGGCACTTCGACATCCACGGCCAGTTCAACGTCCCGCGCTCCCCGCAGGGCCGCCCGGTCGTCTTCCAGGCGGGCGACTCCGACGAGGGCCGCGAGTTCGCCGCTTCGAGCGCCGACGCGATCTTCAGCCGGTACGCCACCCTGAAGGAGGGCCAGGCCTTCTACACCGACGTCAAGAACCGGCTGGCCGCATACGGCCGCCACCCCGACCAGCTGCTGATCCTTCCCGCCGCGACCTTCGTGCTCGGCGACACCGACGCCGAGGCCGAGGAACTGGCCAAGGAGGTGCGCCGCCAACAGGTCAGCGGGGCCACGGCCATCAAGCACCTGGAATTCGTCTGGAACCGGGACCTGTCCTCCTACGACCCCGACGGCCCGCTCCCCGACATCGACCCGGAGCCCGGCGAACACCACATCGCCCGCGGCCGGGCGCAGGTGCGCATGTACCGCGATCCGCTGGCCACCGCCCGCGCCTGGCGGGAGCTCGCCACCGCCAACAACTGGTCCATCCGCGACCTCGTCATCGAGACCGGCAACCGGCAGAACTTCGTCGGCTCCCCGGCCACCGTCGCGAAGACCATCAACGACTTCGTCCAGGCCGACGCCGCCGACGGCTTCATCCTCGTCCCGCACATCACCCCCGGCGGCCTGGACGTCTTCGCCGACAAGGTCGTCCCGCTGCTCCAGGAAGAGGGCGTCTTCCGCACCGAGTACGAGGGCCTGACCCTCCGTGACCACCTGGGCCTCGCCCACCCGGACGACTGAAAGCTGGAACCGGACGAGGCACACCGCTGCCACGAGCAGTTCGGCCACGATGCCGCACGCTCGAAACCGGGTTGCGGTCGAAGATGGTGACGCGGATGCTTCCACGGTGAAGATGCACACCAACCAGCTGACAGTGACACCTGAGACGGTGCGCGCCTTGGTAGATCAGCAGTTCCCCGAGTGGCGGGCTCTGCCGGTCAGAAGCATCGCTGCCCAGGGTACGGTCAACGCCATTTTCCGCATCGGCGATCGGTTCACCGCCCGTTTCCCCCTCAAGTCCGCAGATGCGGAGTCGACGCGACGCTGGCTGGAGTCCGAAGCGGAAGCGGCCCGTGAGCTGGCAGGCCGGACGCGGTTCCGCACGCCCGAGCCGGTTGCGCTCGGTGAACCCGGGGAAGGTTACCCGCTTCCCTGGTCGGTGCAGACATGGCTGCCCGGGGTCGTGGCCGTCGACGAGGACCCCGGTGAATCGGTCGCGTTCGGCCACGACCTGGCCGATCTCATCAGCGACCTACGCGCCATCGACACACGTGGCCGCACGTTTGCCGGCGGAGGTCGAGGAGGCGACCTGCGGTCCCATGACGGGTGGATGGAAACCTGTTTCGGGCACAGCGAGCACCTCCTGGATGTTCGCCGGCTTCGCCGTATCTGGACGACTTTGCGCGATCTGCCGCGAGGTGCGGCTGAGGACGTGATGTCCCACAGCGATCTGATTCCCGGCAACGTGCTCGTGTCCGGTGGCCGGCTGGCGGGGGTTCTTGACGTTGGCGGCTTCGCGCCGGCCGACCCTTCTCTGGACCTGGTGAGCGCGTGGCATCTGCTCGAAGCCGGGCCGAGGAAGGTGCTCCGCGATCGCCTCGGTTGCGACGACCTTGAATGGGAGCGGGGCAAGGCGTGGGCTTTTGAGCAAGCGATGGGGCTGGTCTGGTACTACCTCGAAAGCAACCCGACCATGAGCCGGATGGGTCAGCGGTCCCTGGAACGCATCCTGGCGGACACCTCCTTCGTGTGACCTGCGCGCCCTCGGACATCGAGCTCGACGGGCCGGGCCGCGTACTCCCACACCGCGTCGGCATACGCTGCTACTCGGGCCGGAACCGTACTCGCCCCCCGGGCCTTATCTGCCCGGCCAGCGACAGATCGGCCGCGTGCACCACGCCGATCACCGGATAGCCGCCGGTGACCGGATGGTCGGCGAGGAACAGCACGGGCAGCCCGTTGGGCGGCACCTGCAGGGAGCCGCGCGCCATGCCCTCCGCGGGCAGCTCGCCCTCCCTCACCCGTGTGAGCGCCGGCCCGTCGAAGCGGATGCCGACTCGATTGCTGCGGCTGGTGGCTTCCCAGGGCTGCCGGTACAGCGTCCGCACCGAGACGGGGTCGAACCAGTCGTCGCGTGGCCCGGGAACCACCCGCAGGGTGATGTCGTCCCGCAGGGCGGGGCGCGGCGCCAGGTCCACGCCGGGCATCGGGCCGCCGGGTGTGCCCACCGGGAGCAGGTCGCCGGCCGCCAGCGGTGCGGGGCCGAGCCCGGAGAGCAGGTCGGTGGCGCGGGAGCCGAGGCTGGGCTCGACGTCGATGCCGCCGCGTACGGCGACGTAGGTGCGCAACCCGGATGGGGGCGGGCCCAGTTCGAGGACCTGACCGTCGTACACCGCGATCGGCGTGTTCGGCGCGACCGCGCGGCCGTCGCCGAGCCGGGCCGGGCAGGGGGCGCCGGTGAGCGCCACATAGCGAACGGAAGGGGCGCCGCCGGGACCGCGGGCGCGCAGCCTCAGCCGCAGCCCGCCGAAAGTGGCCTCCAACGCGGCCGCGCCCTCAGGGTTGCCGATCAGACGGTTGGCGAGGGTCAGCGCGTCCCGGTCGGCGGCGCCGGAGGCGGTCACTCCGATGTGGGCCCAGCCGGGGCGCCCCAGGTCCTGCACCGTGGTGAGAGGGCCGGGCGCCAGGATCTCCAGGGTGGCGGAGGGCGTGGCGATGTCCGTCATGGCCGGCTCACCGCCCGCAGTCGCACGGACCGGCCGGGCACGAGCAGGGCGGGCGGGTCGCGCCGTTCGTTCCACAGGGGGAGCGTGGTGGTGCCGAGCAGTTGCCATCCGCCGGGGGACGGGCGCGGGTAGATCCCCGTGAAGCCGCCCGCGACGGCCACGGCACCGGCCGGAACCTCGGTGCGCGGTTCGGCTCGGCGCGGCAGCCGCAACGCCGGGTCGGTGCCGGTGAGATAGCCGAAGCCGGGGGCGAACCCGGAGAAAGCCACCGTGTACAGGGGTGCGGTGTGGCGGGCGACGACCTCAGCGGTGCTCAGTCCGGTGTGCTGGGCGACGGCCGCGAGGTCGGGGCCGTCGTAGCGGACGGGCACGTCGAGCACGCCGAGTCCGTCCCCGGCGTCCGTGGCCCGCTTCCCCGTCAGCCCGGCCACTCGGTCGGCCAGTGTGCGGGTGAGGGCGTCGTGGGTGGTGACGCGGGGGTCGTACGCGACGAACAGGGTACGGGCCGCGGGGACCAGTTCAAGCAGTCCTGCGGGCGGCTCCCGGCGCAGTTCGTGCTGCAGTTCCAGCACCCCGGCGAGGTCGTCCACCTCCACGAGCAGGGCCGCCGAACCGGCCCTGCGGATGGAGCGCTCCGCCTGCCCGCTCATCGCGCGGCGAAGGGCCGGGGAGCGTGACCGGCGCGGGTCAGCTCCTCGCTGAGCCGGCGGGCGATGTCCACCGCGCCCGCGGTGTCGCCGTGCACGCACAACGAGTCGGCCGATATCTCGATCTCCGTGCCGTCGACGGCGGTGAGTCGCCCTTCGGTGACCAGGCGCAGACAGCGGGCGACGATCCGGTCCGGGTCATGGAGCACGCTGCCGGGCTCGCGGCGCGGGACGAGCGTGCCCTCGGGGGTGTACGCGCGGTCGGCGAACGCCTCCTGGTAGCAGACGAGGCCGGCGTCGGCGGCGTGCCGCAGCCAGGAGCTGCCGGGCAGGCCGAGCACCGGCAGGCTCGCGTCGTAGCGGCGTACCGCCTCGGCGACGGCCGCGGCCTGCGCCTCGTGGTGGACTATCGCGTTGTAGAGAGCCCCGTGTGGCTTGACGTAGGCGACGCGCGTCCCGGCGAGGCGGGCGAAGCCGTCGAGTGCGGCGATCTGGTAGACGACGTCGTTGACCAGCTCGCGCGGGTCGACGTCGATGAAGCGGCGGCCGAACCCGGCCAGGTCGCGGTAGCTGACCTGGGCGCCGATGGCCACGCCCTGCGCGGCGGCCCGTTCGCACACCCGGCGCATCACGCTCGGGTCGCCCGCGTGGAAGCCGCAGGCCACATTGGCGCTGGTGACGATGGACAGCAGGGCGTCGTCGTCGCCCAGCTCCCAGCGTCCGAAGCCCTCGCCGAGGTCGCTGTTGAGATCGATCACGGGCGTTCCCGTCCTGTGTCCCTCGCTGTTCAGCTCTGCCACTGGGGCCGGACCATGCCGTGCAGATTGCGGTAGGCGGCGCGCTCGGGGGACGACCAGCCCTGAAGCAGCTCGGGGTCGACCTTGTAGACCTCGATGCCTATGGGGTGGCAGACCTCGACCGGATCGTGTGCGCCGGGGCCCCACATGGGCACGGAGAGGTCGCCGCCGGGGCAGGTGGACAGGGCGCACAGCAGGTCGAGTTCGGCGAAGAACTCGAAGTGGTCGCCGGGGCGGGCCGGGCAGTCCTTCATGAAGTACTGGTCGTGCTCGTTGAGGCCGGTGCACTGGAAGACGTTGAGCACGTCGTGCACGTCGAACTCGGTGAGTCCGTAGGGCAGGACGGCCCGTACGAGGTTCGAGTGGCAGTGGAAGTCGAAGTCCTCGCCGGTGAGCATGCGGTTGACGTAAGGGTCGCAGCGGGTGCCGAGGAGGTCGTGGACCCTGCCGCCCTCGGCGTCGGTGCCGTACGCGGCGAGCGTGTCATCGGTGATGGTCAGCAACGGGCGAAGGAAGGGCAGGTTGGACCACAGGCGGTCGTACGTGCTCACATGCGCGCGCTGCAACTGACGGGTGCGCGCGGCCCACAGACGCTCGCGCGGGTCGTTCAGGTTCCACACGTTGAAGTCGCCGACCTGCGGGCCGTCGACGGTGACGATGCGGCACAGGTGCCCGGCGGGCACCTCCCAGGCGCGGCCCGAGCGGATCGGGATGACGAAGCTGTCGACCAGCTCGCGGCCCTCAAGGGTGCGCGAGACCCGGTCGTAGAAGGCCTTGTCGACATCGAGGGGGCCGCCCTTGGTGGCCTGGTAGGCGGCTGCGGTGGTGGCCATGCGTGCTCTCTTCTCTGCACTGTGTGGGGATGGTGCGGCTCAGGTGTGGTGCTGCTGGGCGGCGCGGACCAGGTCGACGATCAGCCGCTCGGAGTCGTCGAGATAGCGGGTGAGCGCGGCCGCCGCCTGGGTGCGGTGGCCAGTGCGCAGGAGGTCGCACAGCTCCCGGTCACGCTCGACCCAATGGCTCTGGAACTCCGGTTCGTGCGGTGCCTCCGCGAAGGCGAGCCGCAGCTGGGCGACGGTGGTGCGGAAGAAGCTGTCCAGACGCTCGCTGCCGAGCAGCCGGACGACAGCGCGGTGGAAGTCCAGCGAGCTGGTGCCCGCGGCGCTCCACTGGTCCGCCGCGGCGGCGCGCTCGGCGGCGGAGACAGGGATGTCGAGGGCGTCGAGCGCCTCCTGGGAGGCGCTGAAACTGTGCTCCACCGCACGCAGTTCGAGGGCCCGCCGGGCAGCGTAGATGTCGTGTACATCCGCCACGCTCAGACGTTTGACCGTAGCGCCCTTGTAGAGCTGGTGGACGGCGAGGCCCTCATGGACCAGCAGGCGTACGGCCTCCCGGAGTGTGTTGCGGGAGACGCCGAAGTCCTCGGCCAGGGCCGCATCGCGCAGCGGAGCGCCCGGAGCGAGCGCCCCAGAAGCGATCCGGTCGCGCAGCTGGTCGACGACCGACTCGGCCGCGACTCCGTTCTCTTCTTCTGGCATGCCGGAGAAGCTACCCCAAGATTGTTCATCAATCCAGAGAGGGCGTGCCTCTCCTTCGCCGGTATCGCTGGGCTAGGGAGGGGAGATGTCACAACCTCTTGACACTATTGTTCAATCATCCTTAGCTTTGGCCACCATTCGACGAGCCATCCGGACGGCCCCATCGGCTGCTGTCCTGCCGTCGTCCCCTGTCCCGCTCCCGCCCTCCCGTACCGGAGGTGGCCCGTGCCATCCGACGTCAGTCCCACCACGACCGCCGCCCCGAGCAGCGGCCGCGATCTGCTCGAAGACAGCAAGCTCAGCGGTTTTCACCGCCGGCTGACCCTGTACTCCGCCGGCGGCCCATTCCTGGACGGGCTCATCCTCAGTGTCATCGGGGTGGCCCTCACCCAGGTCGGGCCGAAGTGGCAGCTGGGCGGTGTCTGGGAGGGGCTGCTCGCGGCCTCGGCCCTGGTCGGCCTGCTCGTCGGCGGCATGGTGTTCGGCTGGGTGACCGACCGCTTCGGGCGCCACGTCATGTACACCATCGACCTGGCCGCGATCGTGGTCTTCTCGGTGGCCCAGGCGTTCGTCACCGGCCCGGAACAGCTGCTGGTACTGCGGTTCCTGGTCGGTGTCGCGGTCGGCGCGGACTACCCGATCGCCACCTCGCTGCTGGCCGAGTTCTCGCCCCGCCGGCATCGGGGAGCGCTGCTCGGGGTGCTCACCGTGATGTGGTCGGTGGGCAGCGCCGCCGCCTACTTCCTCGGCGACTGGATGCTCGGCTTCGGCGAGGACGGCTGGCGCTGGCTGCTGGCGTGCCCGGCGGTGCCCGCCGCGATCCTGGTGCTGCTGCGGCTCGGTACGCCCGAATCGCCCCGCTGGCTGCTCGCCCAGGGGCGTACCGCCGAGGCGGAGGCCGTGATGAGGAAGGTCTTCGGACCCTCCGCCACGCTCGAGGACATCGGTGTGCCGGAGCAGCCCGCGAAGTTCTCCGCGGTCTTCCGCGGGGCGTACGGCCGGCGCACTCTCTTCGTGTCGGTCTTCTGGGCCTGCTCGATCATGCCGATCTATGCCATCTACTCCTTCGCCCCGCAGCTGCTGACGGCCCTGGGCCTGGCCGACAGCGGTGACGGCAATCTGGGCTCGGCGGCGATCGCGCTCGTCTTCATGGTGGGGTGTGTGGTCTTCCTGCCGGCGCTCGCGCGGTACGGCCGGCGACCGCTGCTGATCGTCACGTTCGCGGTGGCGACGGTGCCGCTGCTGCTTCTCGGGATCTTCCCGAGCATGCCGCCCATCGCCGCGGGAACGCTCTTCGCGCTGTACGCGATCGCCATCGGCGGACCGACGCTGCTCCAGTGGATCTACCCGAACGAGCTCTTCCCGACCGAGATCCGGGCGACCGCGGTCGGCGTCGGCACCGGCTTCAGCCGGGTGGCCGCGGCTGTCGGCACCTTCCTCACCCCGATCGCCCTGGACGCCTGGGGGATCGGCGCCACCATGCTGCTGGCCGGCGGGGTCTCGGTCATCGGCGTTCTGGTCTCCGTCGCCATGGCCCCCGAGACGCTGGGCCGCTCCCTGGAGAGTTCCAGCGCGGTGTGAACCACGGCAGCACGTGATCGCGTTCCCCCGGCCGTGGCGGTCAGCGTCTCCGCGTGGACAGGGCGGCCGCGCCCACGATGATGTCGATGGTCAGGAAGGTCGCCAGCGGGATGCCGAGGAGGGGCAGGTAGTAGCCGATCACGGCGACGGCCGCGGCCAGGGGGAGGAGGACATACGGCGGCACCCGTCGCCACGCGCCCCGTGGGATCGGGCGGCCGAAGGCGGAGGCGCGGCCGCGCTGCCACCACATGCGGTAGCCCCACACGATCAGGAAGATCAGCGAAAGCGCGAGGGCGGCCAGGGCGATCTGGTTGACGAGGCCGAAGAGCACTCCGGTGTGGAGGTCGATGCCCCAGCGGGTGAGCTTGGCGAGCACCGGATAGTCGGCGAACCGCTGCACATCGGTCACCTCACCGGTGGCCGGGGCGATGGCCACCGAGTCCTGCTTCTCCGGCCAGCTGCGCTGGATCTGGCTCACCACGTACGCGCTGCCGGGCTCGGCGGGCGGGACGATCTCCACCGGGTTGTCCAGGCCCTCCGCGCGGGCGGCCTTCAGGACGGCGTCGAGGCCCACGTCGGCCGTGTGCCCGGCCTTGTCCCCTGCACCGCCCATGTCCATCCCGGGCATGGAACCGGAGCCCATGTCGTGTCCCGCGTGTTCGCCGCCGGCCACGGTGGCCGAGACGGTCGGGGTGGTCTGGCCGAGTGCGGCGCGCAGGTCCGTGACGTTCGCGCCCGCGTACGTCGACCAGGTCAGCCCGGTGGCGGACAGGAACAGCAGCCCCAACGCCGCCCAGAGGCCGACGGCTCCGTGGAAGGACATGGTCCGCCTGCGGCCGGTGGCGGTGCGGTCGGGCCGGGCCACCGACCGGAAGGTGCGCTGCTTGCGGCGGCGGCCGAGCCACAGCACCAGGCCGCCGAGGGCGATCAACCACAGCCAGCTGGCGGCGAGTTCGCTGTAGAGACGGCCTGACTCGCCCAGGTGCAGATCGCGGTGGAGCTCGTCGATCCAGGTCCGCAGCGGGAGGGCGCCCGTGGAGCCGTACTGCTCCAGCGCTCCGCGCACCTTCCCGGTGTACGGGTCGACGAACACCGCCAGGGTGTGGCCGGGATCGACGCCCTTGACACCGGAGAGCAGCACCCGGGTGGTGGCACCGTCCTCGGGTGACGGCCGTACGGCGCTGATCTCGCCCTCGGGGTGGACCTTGCGCGCGGCGGCCACCTGCTGGGAGATCGGCAGCTCGCGGTCACCGACAGGGACGCGCAGCTCATGGTCGTAGATGATCTTCTCGGCCTGGAACGAACCGGCGTACAGCAGCCCGGTCACGGCCGCGACCAGCAGAAACGGTGCGACCAGCACACCTGCGAAGAAGTGCAGCCGCAGGACCAGCGGCCGCAGACCCGACCATACGGAGCCGCCGGTCCCGGCAGGGGAGCCGTCCCCGGAGTCCGTGGTCTGCGCATCGTCGTCAGCGCGGCCGTCCGGGGACCCGCCCGCGGCGGGGGTGAGGGGGGCGGTGGACATGGACGACTCCTGATTCGGGGCGTGGGCGGGCGGACTTCGAACCGCGCCACTCCAGTCGTCGGCTGCGAGGGCGGCCGAGTTCCGGACGGCAGGTGTGAGCCGGAGCACAGGACAGCATGGCGTGGGGCGGTCCGCGTCGGGATTGTCATCGGCGTGATGAAGACTGGTCCGCCCTCACGCGCCGTCAGGGGACACCGGGAACCATCGCTTTGTCGTGGACGACCAATGACGTACACGTGGTCCCGGGCGCTTCGCGCGCCGCGGGGACCAGGCACACGTGAATTGCCCTGCGACTTTCCCCATCTGCCCACAGTGGAGCGGCGATGACTTCCCCCTCGGCCGGCCGGGTCCGGCCCTCACCCCACCCCCTCGGCGAACGCCTGCGGCCCGTGTGGCCGGTCGCGGGCTTCGTCGCGCTGCTGGCCCTGCTGTTCACGCTGGCGTACGCGGTGGGCGGTCTCGTGGGTCCGGTGGCCCCCGGGATGCGGCCCGCGGGCGGTGGCGGGGAGGGGAGCAGCGGGTCCGGCGGCCCCGGTGACATGGGTGGTATGCACGGCGTGGGCGCTCTCGAGGCGGGCACCGGGCGTGGCGGTGGCCGGTGATGGCCAGTCAGCCGTTGCCCACCGCCTCCCCGGCTCTTCCGGGGGACCCGGTGTCCACCGTCCTGGTGGTGTCAGGCATGACGTGTGCCGCGTGTGTGGGCCGGGTCGAGAGGAAGCTGGGCCGCCTCGAAGGGGTGAGCGCCACGGTGAATCTCGCCACCGGCCGGGCCAAGGTCTCCCACCCCGCCTCGGTGTCCGTCGCCGACCTCGTGCGGGTGGTCGAGGCCGCCGGATACCCGGCACGGCCCGCCGACCCCGCGGCCGGTCCCGCCGACCCCGCGGCCGGTCCCGCCGGGATGCCGGACACCGCGCGGCCGGGGCCGGGGCCGGGGCCGAGCCGGGAGCCGGGCGGCGGGCGGCCGGCACGTGGCGAGGCGGGTGAGCGTCAGGAGCGCGACCGGCTCCTGGTCACCACGCTGCTGGCCGTCCCGGTGCTGGCGCTGTCGATGGTGCCCGCGTGGCAGTTCCGCAACTGGCAGTGGCTGTGCTTCGTGCTGGCCGCGCCGGTCGCCGTCTGGGGAGCGTGGCCGTTCCACCACCGCGCGTCGCGCGGGCTGCGGCACGGCACGGCGACGATGGACACCCTGGTCTCCCTCGGTGTCGCTGCTTCGTTCGCCTGGTCCACGTACGCGCTGTTCCTGGGCGGAGCGGGCGTGCCGGGGATGACGATGCCGCTGACGTTGCTGCCCTCGGCGAGCGGCGAGGTGGCCCATGTGTACCTGGAAGCGGTTGTCGGCGTCCCGTTGTTCGTCCTGGCGGGGCGGCGGCTGGAGGCCAGGGCCCGCCGGGGTACGGGGTCGGCGCTGCGTTCGCTTGCGGAACTCGCCGCGAAGGACGTGGCCGTGCGGCGCGGCGGTGTGGAGCGCCGGGTCCCGGTGGCCGATCTGGCGGTCGGCGATGTGTTCCTGGTCCGGCCGGGGGAGCGGGTGGCCACCGACGGCACCGTCGTCGAGGGCGGCTCGGCCCTGGACCTCTCGCTGGTCACAGGGGAAAGCCACCCGGTCGAGGTCGGGCCCGGTTCGCCGGTGGTCGGGGGCGCGGTGAACTCCGGCGGTCTGCTGGAGGTACGGGCGGACGCCGTGGGGTCCGACACCCAGCTCGCCCGGATCACCCGGCTGGTGGAGGACGCGCAGACCGGCAAGGCGGCCGTCCAGCGGCTCGCCGACTCCGTCGCCGCCGTCTTCGTGCCCGCCGTGATGGCCGTCTCCGTGACGGTGCTCGGCTTCTGGCTCGGGGCCGGAGCCGACCCGCAGGCCGCGATCACCGCGGCGGTCGCCGTGCTGGTCGTCGCCTGCCCCTGCGCGCTGGGTCTGGCCACCCCCACCGCGCTGCTGGCCGCCACGGGGCGCGGAGCGCGGCTCGGCATCCTGGTCAGCGGGGTGCAGGCGCTGGAGCGGCTGAGAAACATCGACACCGTGGTCCTGGACAAGACGGGCACTCTCACCACCGGGCGGATGAGCGTCATCGCCGTCACCGTCCCCGCCGATGCCGAGACGGACGCCGAGACGGACGCCGGCACAGACGCCGATACGGACGCGGCCGAGGTGCTGCGCCTGGCGGCCGTGGTCGAGCAGGGGTCCGAACACCCGCTGGCACGCGCCATCGTCACCCATGCCCGCGGCCAGGGGGACGGACGCCCGCTGCCCCGGCCGGTCCGCTTCGCCGCCGTCCCCGGCTCGGGGGTGAGCGCCCTGGTGGACGGCGAGGAGGTGGCCGTGGTGCGGCCCGGGGAGCTGAGCGGGCTCCCCGGTGACCTGCGGGAGGCGGTCCGCGCCGCCGAGACCGCCGGCCACACCGCGGTACTGGTCCGCGTGGCGGGCGCCCCACGGGCGGTCATCTCCGTCGGTGACACCCTGCGCTCCGACGCCTACCGTGCGGTCGAGCACCTGCGCCGGCTGGGGCTGCGCCCCGTCCTCGCCTCCGGGGACCGGGAGGCGACCGCACGGGCCGTCGCCGGACAGTTGGGCATCACCGAGGTCCACGCGGGAACACGGCCCGAGGACAAGGCCGCGCTGGTGGCCGCGCTCCAGGGCCACGGCAGCCGGGTGGCGGTCGTCGGCGACGGCGTCAACGACGCCGCCGCGCTGGCCGCCGCCGACCTGGGCATCGCCCTGGGCAGCGGGACCGACGCCGCCATCGGAGCCGCCGACGTCACACTCGTCCGCGAGGACATCCAGGCCGTCCCCGACGCCGTACGCCTGGCCAGGCACACCCTGGCCACCATCCGCGCCAACCTCGTGTGGGCCTTCGGCTACAACCTCGTCACCCTGCCGCTGGCCGCGGTCGGCCGGCTCAATCCGATGGTCGCGGCCGCGGCCATGTCGGCCAGTTCGCTGTTGGTCGTGGGCAACAGCCTGCGCCTGCGCACCTGGAACCCCTCCCGGCCGCGCCGCCCCGGCCACCGCTCCGGGCGGGCCCGTACCGCGATCTCATGGGAGGCGACACCGTGATTCCCCGGCCCGCCGACGGCACACGGGTCCCCGCGCCCGGCACGGACCGTACGCGCTGGTGGCCGCCGCGCGCGGCGGCGGTCCCGTTGCTGGCCTGCCTGCTGACCCTCGCCACCCTCGTCGCGTGGACCACCGCGGGCGCGGCGGGCGCCCCCGCCGTCCTGAGCGTCCGCGACGCACGGGTCTTCGTACCGCAGAACCCCGAGGCCACGGCGGCCTTCTTCACCGTCGTCAACACCGGTGGCAGCGACGACCGGCTGATCGGCGTCACGGCGCCGGCCGGAGCGCGCGCCATGCTGAGCCGGCGGGTCGTGACCGGCGAGGGCATGCACGGCATGGAAATGGTCCCCGCGGTCTCCGTGCCGGCGGGCGGGGCCCTCCGCATGACCGCGAACACCGTGGACGTGATGATCAAACCGCCGCCCCGGATCGCTCCGGGCGACCGGCTGACCTTCACGCTCCACTTCCGCGACAGCCCGCCGGTCACCACCCGGGCCCTTGCGGTACGTCCCGGCCGGTGACCGCACCCGCCCCGTCGTCGGGAGCGTGTGGTGGGACATCACCGGGAACTCGCGGGCCCTGTCCCCCGACTACTGCAACAGAACACGCCGCCCCCACCAACGCCCCCGACCCGGCGGCCTACGCCAAGAAACCGCTCAAGGAGTTCCCCCAGTGGCCGTCGGCCGAGAACAACACATATGCGGTCCTGTCCCACTCGATGTACCCGGGCCCCAGCAACGGCCTGGCCGTCGAGAAGATCGCCAAGACGCCGCACCCCGGCACGTTCTGAGCCGGGTGCGGCAGTCGCTGGCCCTCGTCGGACTGCCGGTCCTCCTGGTCGCCGTCATGGTGGTGGCGGTGAGCATCGGAGCCGTCAACATCCCCCTGGCCGAGGTGTGGCGGATCCTCCTGCACCACGTCACCGGCAGCGGAACCACCGGAGACCCGGCGCTCGACCAGATCGTCTGGAACTTCCGGGCGCCCCGTGTCGCCCTGGCCGCCCTGGTCGGCGCGGGCCTCGCCGTCGCCGGGGCGGTGCTGCAGACCCTGGTCTCCAACCCGCTGGCCGACCCGGTCGTCCTGGGCTTCTCCTACGGCGCGTCCCTCGGCGCCGTGCTGGTCATCACCCTCGGCGGCGCCGCGGTCGGTGGTCTCGGCGTGTCGGGGGCGGCGTTCGCCGGTGCCCTGGCGGCCGGAGCCCTGGTCTTCGCCCTCGGGCAGCGGCGGGGCCGGCTGGCCCCGACCCGGCTGGTGCTGGCCGGGGTGGCGGTCGGCTACGTGCTGCTGTCGGTGACCAGCTTCGTTCAGTTGCTGGCCACCCCCACCGAACTGCGGACCGTGATGTTCTGGATGCTGGGCAGTGTCGCCGGTGCCCAGTGGGACCAACTGCCCACGGTCACGGTGGTGGTCCTCACCGGCACCGCCGTGCTGACCCTGTACGGACGTCAGCTCAACGCCCTGCTGGCCGGCGACGAGTCCGCCACCGCGCTCGGCGTGGACGTCCACCGGCTGCGCGCCGTCCTGCTGATGGTCAGCGCACTGCTCACGGGCACCGTCATCGCCGTCGCCGGGGGCATCGGCTTCGTCGGCCTCATGATCCCCCACCTCGTACGCCTCACCGTCGGCGCCGACCACCGCAGACTGCTGCCCGTGACCGCGCTCCTGGGCGCCGTCTACCTCGTGGTCGTCGATCTCCTCTCCCGCACCCTCACCCGCCCCAACGAGCTGCCGCTGGGCATCCTCACCGCCCTGCTCGGCGCACCGTTCTTCCTGTGGCTGCTGCGCCGCGACAAAGGCATGGACAGCGTATGAAACTGACCGTGGACCGGCTCCACATCACCCTGGACCGCAACCCCATCCTCCGCGATGTGAGCCTGGAAGCCCGCACGGGCGACATCGTCGGGCTCGTGGGCCCCAACGGCAGCGGCAAATCCACCCTGCTGCGCACGGTCTACCGCTCGCTGCGCCCGGCCGACGGCGTGGTCACGGTGGGCGGGGACGACGTGTGGTCCCTGCCCACCCGTACGGCCGCGCGCCGCACCGCGGCCGTCCTCCAGGACTCCGGCCACACCACCGGCCTGTCCGTCACCGAGATCGTCGCTCTGGGACGTACGCCCCACCACGGCCTGATGGGGCGGGACGGCACCGAGGACCGCCGGGCCGTGGCCGAGGCGATCGACCGCTGCGGCGTGGCGCCGTTGGAGGACCGGGACTACGCGACCCTGTCCGGCGGCGAACGCCAGCGCGTCCTGCTGGCCCGCGCCCTCGCCCAGCGCCCGCACCTCCTCGTCCTGGACGAACTCACCAACCACCTCGACATCCGCGCCCGGTTCGAACTCCTGGACCTGATCCGGGCCACCGGCATCACCACACTGGCGGTCCTCCACGACCTCGACCTCGCCGCCCGCCTCTGCGACCACCTCGTGGTGCTCCACGAGGGCACCGTGGTGGCGGCCGGACCGGTCCTGGACGTCCTGACTCCGGACATCCTCCGCGATGTCTTCGGCGTGCGGGCCACCACGGCCCGGCACGCCGACGGCGTCGTCCGCATCACCTATGCCGCCCAGCCCCTGGCTCTCGGCCGGGAGACCGAGAGCGCCGACCGATGACGCCGGCGACGGCTGCCGGTGTACGCCGAGACGCTCCGGAGCAGGCGTCTTCCGATGGCGTAGGCTCGGCGGATGGCGAAGTACTTCGACGTCCATCCAGAAAATCCTCAGCAGCGCACCATCGGCAATGTGGCTGACAGAATCCGGTCCGGCGGGCTCGTCGCGTACCCGACGGATTCCTGTTTCGCACTGGGATGCCTGATGGGCAATCGTGATGGCATCGGCCGGATCCGGTCGATCCGGAACCTCGACGAGCGCCACCACTTCACCTTGGTGTGCCAGAACTTCGCGCAGCTGGGTCAGTTCGTGCACATCGACAAAGACGTGTTCCGGGCGATCAAAGCGGCAACGCCCGGCAGCTACACCTTCATCCTCCCCGCGACGAAGGAGGTACCGCGTCAGTTGCCGCACCCGAAGAAGAAGACGGTCGGCGTCCGGATTCCCGACCACGTCGTTGCCCAGGCCCTGCTCGCTGACCTCGGTGAGCCACTGCTCTCCAGCACGTTGCTCCTGCCCGGCGAGGACGAGCCGATGACGCAGGGCTGGGAGATCAAGGACCGGCTCGACCACGTGGTGGACGCCGTGGTCGACTCGGGCGACTGCGGCACCGAGCCGACCACGGTCATCGACTTCTCCAGCGGCGAAGCCGAGATCGTGCGCCGGGGAGCGGGCGACACGGCCCGGTTCGAGTAGCCGCGGCGACGGCGTCGGCGCGGCTAGTTGGCGGACCTTCGTCCAGGACGCCGCGCTCGCCGCGGTGAACAACTGCGACGAAGACGTCGCCCGGATGCGCGCCGCGTACGGGCAGCGCGGCGAGATCATGCGCAGGGAACTGGCCACGATCCCCGGCCTCACCCTCAGCGCACCGGAAGGGGCCTTCCACCAGTTCCCGCGCTACGACCTCGACCTGCCCTCCGTGGAGGTCGTCGCGGCCCTGCGCGCGCACGGCGTCGCCGTCCGGCCCGGCAGCGAGTTCGGCGCCCAGGGGGAGGGGCACCTGCGACTGTCGTACGAGGTGTCCAGGCGGTGTCGGGCGGTGCCCTGGTCGGCTGGTCCACGGCGGGAGGACAGGAGGCGTGACAGGCGGCCGGGCCGGCGGCACCACGGGGATGGAATCCGTCACAGGGCGAGGGTGCACACGACCGAGGGGACCTGTGCTGCCGGGGCGGGCCGGCTGAGGGCTCCGGTGGGCTGGACGCGCAGCGCGGCGAGTGTGCCGCTGTGCTGGTTGGCCACGAGCAGATGGCCGGCGACCAGGGCGAGCCCGCGGGGCCAGATCCCGCCGCTGGGCACCTCGCCGATCGGCTGGAGGCCGGTGCCTGACACCCGGAAGGCGGCCACCGTGTCGGCGCCGCGGTTGGTCACCCAGACGAAGCGCCCACAGGGCGAGGCGACGATTCCGCCGGGCTGGTTGGCGACGTCCCGGACCGTGGTGGCGGGTACGCGGGAGACCGCGGTCAGGGTGCCGGCCTCGGGGTCGTAGCGGTGGCAGGTGACGGTCGAGGACAGTTCGTCCGCGCTCCAGGCACAGGTGCCGTCGGGCGCGAACGCCAGGTGGCGCGGTCCGGATCCGGGGCGCGCCCGGCTCACCGCGGTCTGCCGCAGGCGTCCCGTTCGAGTGTCGAGCCGGTAGGTGAAGGCGGCGTCCGCCCCCAGATCGGTGGCCAGGACGAAACGGCCGTCCGGGCTGACCACCACCTGATGGGCGTGGCTGGAGTCCTGCCGCCCGCGGACCGGGCCCGCCCCCTCGTGGACGGCGACGTCGGTCAGTTCGGCTATGCGCCCGTCCGCGTCGAGCCGGTGCACCGCCACGCTGCCCGGCATGGTGTCGCTGCCGTAGTTGGCCGTCAGCAGCCAGTGCCCGTCGGGGTGGACGGTGAGATGGCACGGGTTGGCGCCACCGCAGCCGACCGGGGCCCCGAGAGGGGACAGCGCCTCGTCGTTCCCCCGCAGGACGGCGCTGACGGCGCCGGTGTCGGCCTCGTTCGTGCTGTAGACGACGGCGAGGGACGGATGTGGCGCCAGGAACGAGGCACCGCTGACGGGCACGGGGGACACCCGGGGGTCGTCCGCCAGTGAGCCGGTGCGCGGGGCGAACCGTACGGCGGCGAGCCCGGCGCCGCTGCCGCCGGTGTCCGGTGTGTAGGAGCCCGTGAGGACGATGAGCTCGTCGGGGGAGGGGGTCGGTGTCGGCATGAGGGGTCCTTCAGGGGTCCTTGAGGGCCGGGGCGTGTTCAGCGGACGATGTCGTCGTGGTGGTCGAGCAGGGTCAGCTCGGCGCGGCGGGGCAGGCCCTCCCAGTCGCCGGTCGAGCTGACCGCGAAGGCGCCGAGGAGGGCCGCCGTCCGCAGCCGCCGCTCCGGGGGCTCACCCGCGAGCAGTTCGGCCAGATATCCGGCGGCGAACGCGTCCCCCGCGCCCACCGTGTCGTGGACGCGGACGGGCACGGCGGGTTGCCGGTACGCCTTGCCGTCCAGCAGGGCGAAGGCTCCGGCGTCCCCCAGCTTGATCACGGCGCCGGCCGGCCCGAGGGCACAGATGCTCTTGGCAAGCTGCTCGGGGCCGTCGCCCTCGGGTGTTCCGGGAACCACGAGCCGGGCTTCGTACGATCCGGCGAAGACGAGGTCGGCCTTGCGCAGCAGGGGCAGCAGGGTCTCCCTGGCCCTGGTCTCGTCCCACAGCAGGGAGCGGAAGTTGATGTCCAGCGAGATCGGCACTCCGGCGGCGGAGGCGATGTCGACGGCTCTGCGGACGGCCAGGGCGGGGACGTCGCCCAGAGCCGGTGTGATCCCGGTGATGTGCAGGACCCCCGCGCCCGCCACGAGGTGTTCGGGCACGTCCTGGGGGCAGAGCCGGGCTCCCGCGGTGTGCGTGCGGTAGTAGCGGGTGCGGCCGCGGTCGGTGGTCCGTTGTTCCTTCAGCAGGAGCGAGGTGGGGGCGGTGTCCCGGGTGGCGACGGCGGTGACCCCTTCGGCGCGCAGCTCGCGCAGGATCAACTCGCCGAGTTGGTCGTCGCTGACGCGGCCGATCCAGGCCGCGGACCCGCCCAGACGGCTGACCCCGATGGCGACGTTCGACTCCGCTCCGGCGATCCCCAGGCGCATCGTCGCCCCCAGGGCGAGTGGACCGGGTTCCGGCGAGGAGAGGACCGCCAGCGCTTCGCCGACCGTCACGAGATACGGCTCCGCGATGAGACCCTTCACGAGCCGGCCTCCTTTTTCGGCGCGGGTTCCGGCGCGGATTCCGGTGCGAGTTCCGGCGCGGATTCCGGTGCGGATTCCGGCGCGGGTTCCGGTGCGGTGGCGTTGACCGCTTCCAGCAGCGTGCGTGCCCTGTCGGCGAGGCGGTCCAGGGCCTCCGGGGTCGGATCGCGATCCGCTCCGCGCAGCAGTGGGGAACCGAGGCCCACGGCACGGGCGCCCGCGTCCAGGAAGGCCCGCGCCTGGGTGACCCCGACCCCGCCCACGGCGACGAGCGGGATGTGCGGCAGGGGCGCCCGCAGCTGTCGCAGATGGGCGGGGCCGCCGGTGGAGGCCGGGAAGAGCTTGACGGCCGCCGCGCCCGCCTGCCAGGCGGTGGTCACCTCGGTCGGTGTCCAGGCGCCCGGATAGCAGGGAGTGCCGCGCCGCGCCGCGTCGCCGATGACGGCGGTGTCCACGCCCGGAGCCACCAGGAACTCGGCTCCGGCGGACAGCGCGTCCCGGGCCTGGCCGGGGGTGACGACCGTACCGGCGCCGACCGCGACGCCGGATCCCAGCTCCTCGCGGATACGGGCCAGGGCGTCGAGCGCGCCGGGCGTGGTGAGGGTGATCTCCAGGCAGGTGATGCCGCCCGCGGCCAGGGCTCGGGCCACCGCGGGCAGCCCGGAGCTCTCGTCGGACCGGAGGATCGCCATGACCCGGGTGCGCAGCAGTTGCGGGGTGATGTCCGGACGTCTGGTCACTTGAGGCCCGAGGTGCTGATGCCGGAGACAAAGCCGCGCTGCATGATCAGGAAGAGGACGAGCACGGGCACGACGTACATCACGGCGCCCGCCGCGACGAGGTTGTTGAGCTGGGCGCCGTGTGCGTTCACGTAGCCGGTGGCGAGCTTCACCGCCAGAGTGGTGCGGTCGCTGTCCAGCAGCAGGGCGGGAGCGATGTAGTCGCCCCAGGTCCAGGAGAAGGACAGGATCATGCTGGTGGCGATGACCGGCCACGACTGCGGCAGGAAGATGCGCCAGAAGATGCGGATGTGTCCGCAGCCGTCGACGATCGCCGCCTCTTCCAGTTCCTTCGGCATGTTGGAGAAGAACTGGCGGAACAGGAAGATCAGGTACGGGGCGCCGCACAGGCCCCACAGGACCCATGGCATATAGGTGTTCAGCAGGTTGAGCTTGGCGAACACCAGATAGGTGGGGATGAGGGTGATGACGGCCGGCAGCATCATCGTCGACAGCAGCAGGCCGAAGATGACGCGCTTGCCCGGTGCGTCGAGGCGGGCGAAGCCGTAGCCGGCCCAGGCCGAGGCCAGCGTCACCAGCACGGAGTAGATGACGGCTATCGTCAGGGAGTTGCGGGCGTAGGCGAGGTAGGGGATGTGGGTCAGGGCCTCGTGGAAGTTGCCGAGAGACGGGTGGTGGGGCCACCAGTGGATGGGCAGGGCCCGCAGCTCGCTGACGTCCTTGAGCGCGGTGATGAACAGCCAGCCGAAGGGGCTGAGGAAGAGGACGAGGAGCGCCACCAGAAGCATGTAGACGGCGCTGCGCTTGGCCAGGGTCATCGCTTGCCTCCGAGCGTGCGCGGCTTGGTGGTGGCCGGTTCCGGATCCGTGGAGTAGAAGACCACGCCTTTGCTGAGCCTGAAGACGAGGAAGGTGATCACCAGAATGCAGGCGAAGAGGATCCACAGCAGGGCCGAGGCGTACCCGTACCGGCCGTTGGCGAAGTACTGGGCGAAGACGTTGATCATGTAGAAGTAGTTGCTCTCGGGCACGGCGGTGACGCCGTGCGGGGTGGGGTCGAGAGCGATCAGCAGCGGCATGAAGCTCTGGAGGGCGGCGATGATGCCGGTGACGACCTGGAAGAAGAGCACGGGGGAGAGCAGTGGCAGCGTGATGCGGGTGAACGACTGCCAGGCGCCGGCCCCGTCCACCCGGGCCGCCTCGTGGAGCTCCTTGGGGATGTCCTGTAGCCCCGCCAGCGAAATGATCATGATGTTGCCGACGCCCCACAGGGTCAGCACGATCAGCACCCAGCGGGCGTAGGGGTCGGTCAGCCAGGTGACACCGTTCATGTTGAGGGCGTCCAGCAGGCCGTTGGCGGCTCCCGAGTCGCGGTCGAAAATGAGCTTGAAGGTGAGCGCGGCGCCGACCGGGGGCACCACCGCCGGCAGATAGAGCAGGGTGCGGAACAGACCGCGGGCCCTGATCGGCTGGTTGATCAGTACGGCCAGCATGAGCCCCGCCACGATGGTCAGTGGCACGGTGATCGCGGTGAACACCCCGGTGCGGGTCAGCGAGTGCAGGGTGTCCGGATCGGTCAGGGCCTCTTTGTAGTTGGCCAGGCCCACGAAATGCGTGCGAGGGGAGAGTCCGTCGGAGTCGGTGAGGCTCAGCCACAGCGCGTACCCCAGCGGGTAGGCCGTCAGCGCCAGAAAGCCCACCAGCCACGGGCCGGCGAAGATGTAGAAGGCACGGGCCCGGCGCGTCCGCACCGAGTGGGGGCGGCGCGCCCGTGCCGAGCGGGAGTGGCGTGCCCGCCTTGCCGCCCGCCCGGGCGGGGATGGCGCGAGCGACTCGGCGGCGGCCCCGGTGACCTCGACGCTCACCCCAGGACCTTCTTTCCGTTGGCCAGCTGCTTGTTCATGTCCGCGTTGAGCTGGTCGGCCACCTTTCCCGCGGCGGTCTTGGACTTGATCGCGCCCGGAAGGATCTTGTTGAGGGACGCGTCCAGGGCCGTGAGCTGGGCATACGGAGAGAAAGTCAGGACGGACAAATACTTCAGCTCCTGCTGCTGCACTGTGTACGCCTGCTTTTGGAACGGTGTGCTCTGGGGCATCTTCGCGTGCAGTGACTTCAAGGTGGGGATGCCCCAGCCGCCGACCGCCCGGTCCTGGGCCGGCTTGCCGCCGAAGAACCACTCGAAGAACTTCCAGGCCAGATCCTTGTTCTTGGCGTCCTTCGGAATCCAGTAGCCGGTGGCGCCGAAGCAGGGGCTGATGCGGTGGCTGCCGAGTTGGGGGGCGGGCGCGAACCGGGACACCGCGGCCATCTTCTTGTCACCGCCGATCGAGCCGCCGAACCAGTAGCCGTCGCCGGCCATCGCCATGCGGCCGGCCTGGTAGGTGGGCCAGTCCCAGCCATCCGGGTTGGGGTTGGCCACGCTCGGGCCGATGTCGGCCCGGGCGTACTCCAGGTACCAGTTCAGTGCCTTCAGCGCTTCCGGCGAGGAGAAGTCCACCGAGGCCAGGTCCTCGGCGAACAGGCTGCCCCCGGCCGAGGCGGTCATCCCCAAGACCGTACAGAAGGTGCTGAGGCCCGTGGCGTTCAGCCCGTACACCTTGACCTTGCCGAGTCGGCGCTTGACCAGGCGCTTGCCCATGTCCAGCCACTCCTCCTGGGACAGCGGCTCGGTCTCGCTGGGCGCGTCCAGCTTCGCCGCCTCGAGCAGGTCGGTGCGGTACCAGAACATCGAGTCCTGTGAGTAGTCCTTGGCCATGCCGTAGCGGGGGCCGGCGCCCTGCTTCTTCCCGTCGAAACGCCACACGTCATTGACCGGGTCCAGGTCGGAGACCTTGAGCGCCTTGCTCTTGGCGTAGTACGGGTCCAGATCGGTCATCACCCCGCGCGCGGCGAAGTACGGCGTGTCCGTCGCGCCGAGACCGCGCACCACATCCGGCGGGGTCTTGCTGGCCAGCATGGCGTTGAGCTTGGTGGTGTCAAAGAGAACGATCTTGACCTTGCAGCCCAGTGCCGCTTCCGCGGCCTTGGTGTCGATCTCCTTGTCGACAGACATGATCGTGAGTGTCTTGCCACCACCCCCGGAACCGCCGTCGTCGACGGAAGCGGCGCAGCCGGGCAGCGCGGTGGCGGCAAGCGCGGTACCGGCCGAGAGGGTGAGGAAGCGGCGCCGGCCGAGGGGGGCCGTGTCGGGGAAGGACATTTTCGTCCGCCTTTCGTGTGCGGGTGTCCGAGCAGGAAGGGAGGAGGGCAGGCCGCGGTGGCCGAGGAGGAAGAAACCGCTCCGGCAGGGGCAGGGGGCACGTGGCGCAGGGTGCCGCCGCGAGATGCCACCGGCCGGGAAGGTTGCGACACAGCTCCGTTCGCGGGGCGGAGCGGTCGTCGACGAGGTGGTTACGGGGTGAAACCTCCGGCTCCTGGGCTTGTATACAGATTATGTATTTCGCCCTAGGAAACCGGTTGACTTGAGCTGCGGCGAACGTTAGGTTGCGCCTTCGTAACGTGTCAAGGGGTTGAACATCGTTCGATTGGTCGCACATCCAGGGGTGTTGAGCCAACGAGAGGGAGAGCTGGAAATGCCGGAGCCACCCGTCCCCGCGCAGCCGGTCCGGGCGAAACTCGTGGACGTCGCCCAGGCGGCCGGGGTCTCCAAAGCCACCGTGTCCAAGGTGCTCAACGGCCGCGACCTGTCCGTTCGGGAGGAAACCCGGCAGCGTGTCCACGAGGCCGCCCGGACACTCGGCTACCGTCCCCACTCCGGAGCCCGGGCACTGGCCGGCGCCAGCACCCACGCCCTCGCCCTGCTGGTACCCGCCCTGGCCAACCCCACCTACGTCACCATCGCGCGCGGCGCCTACCAACGCGCCCGTGAACTGGGCTACCTCTCCCTGCTCGCCGAGGACTTCGACGGGCAGGAGGCGGACGAGTCCTTCAGTGAACTGGTGCAGGAGGGCCGGGTCGACGGACTGCTCATCGCCTCGGCGCGCCCCGGCCACACCCTGGTGGACACCGTGAGCCGCAGCTCCATCCCCCATGTGTTCCTCAACCGGTCGGTGGAGGGATCGGGCCGCAACGTCACCATGGACGTGGCCCGATCCAGCGTCACCGCCCTCGACCACCTCCACAGCCTGGGCCACCGGGCGATCGGCCACATCGCGGGACCGCCCGGGATCACCCCGAGCGACGCCCGCAAAGAGGCGTTCCTGCTCCGCGCCCAACAACTGGGGCTCCGTGCCGCACCCGTCGCCTGCGGCGACTTCACCGAAGACGGCGGTGTGTCCGCGACCCTGCGGCTGCTGGGCGACGCCCAGGGCGGCCCTCCGCCCGTCACGGCCCTCTACACCAGCTCGCTCGCCCAGGCCATCGGCGCCATGGGGGCGATCCGGTCCCTGGGGCTGCGCATCCCCGAGGACGTGTCCGTGGTCGGCAACGACGACCTCCCCGTCGCCGGCCACCTCTGCCCACCGCTGACCACCGTGGCGATGCCCCTGTACGACCTGGGGACCACGGCCGTGGACGCCCTGGTCGCGGCCATCCGGGGGACACCGATGGGAGACATCGTCGTACCCACCGAGCCGCGGCTGGTGTCGCGCGGTTCCACGGCGGCACCAGGAGCAACGCCATGACCTCCGCAGGACTGTCCCGCTTCTTCGGCCGTACGGCGCTGCTCACCGCGGCGGCCTCCGGAATCGGCGCGGCCACCGCCCATCGGCTGGCCGCCGAAGGCGCGTTGGCCCTGGTCACCGACGTCGACGGCGAGGGCGCGCGCCGCGTGGCCGAGGAAATCCGGGCCAAGGGAGGGCAGGCCCAGCACCGCCGGCTCGATGTCACCTCGCCCGACGAATGGGACCAGGCCATCGAACACGCCCGGTCCTGGACCGGGCGTCTCGACGTCCTCCATCTCAACGCCGGCCGCAATTTTCACGGTGCGGCACACGAGTTGGACGACGAATCCTGGCACCACCAGTTGCGGCTGTGCCTGGATTCGGTGTTCTATGGCGTGCGGGCCGCGGTGCCACAGCTCCAAGCGGCGCGTGGCGCGGTGGTGGTCACCTCGTCCATCCACGCGGCCCTGGGCTTCAAGGGCTACCCCGCGTACGCCGCGGCCAAGGCCGGCATCGGTGGCCTGGTGCGTCAGCTGGCCGTCGAATACGGCGGACAGGTGAGGTTCAACGCCGTCCTCCCCGGTTCCGTGTTCACGGCCCTGTGGGCGGACACACCACCCGAGCAACTTGCCGAGGCGGGCGCGCGGGCGCCGGCCGGACGGCTCGGAACGCCGGAGGACATCGCCGCGGCGGTGGCCTACTTCGCCTCCGACGACTCCTCCTTCGTCACCGGTCAGAGCCTGCTCGTGGACGGTGGCCGCACCATCAGCGCCCAGGAGTAGCCCACCCGAGCACCCCGCACCCCGCCGAGCACAGCCCCTCTTCCGCTCGCTCCCCGCACAGCAGCCGCCGGCCTTCGGGCCGTGCGCCACCAGCACCTGGAGACCCGCACGTGAAGATCACCGGATACGAACTCTTCCTCGTCGAACCGCGCTGGCTCTTCCTGCGCATCGACACCGACGAGGGCATAGCCGGCTGGGGCGAGCCCATCGTCGAAGGCAAGGCGCGCACCGTGGCCCAGTGCGTCGAGGAGATGTTCGACTACCTGATCGGGCAGGACCCCACCCGTATCGAGGAACACTGGCAGGTCCTCGCCAAGAGTGGCTTCTACCGCGGCGGCCCTGTCCTCAACAGCGCCCTGGCCGGCATCGACCAGGCGCTGTGGGACATCGCGGGCAAGGCGCTGGGCGTTCCCGTCCATCAGCTGCTCGGCGGCCATGTGCGCGACAGGGTGCGCATCTACGGCTGGGTGGGCGGGGAAACCTTGCAGGAGCTGGCCGAGTCGGCGGCCGAGCAGGTCGCGAAGGGCCTGACCGCGGTCAAGATGAACCCCTGCGGTCAGCTCGAGCCGCTGGACACGCCGGCCACCATCAACGCCATGGTGGCCCGGGTCGCCGCGGTACGCGAGGCCGTCGGACCCGAGTGCGACGTGGCGCTGGACTTCCACGGCCGCTTCAGCGGGGCCATGTCCCGCCGTGTGCTGCCGCTCCTCGAACCACTGCTGCCGATGTTCGTGGAGGAACCGGTCCTGCCGGAGTTCACCCAGGACCTCGGCGCCGTGGTGCGCTCCACCTCGATCCCCATCGCCACCGGCGAACGGCTCTACTCCCGCTGGGACTTCCGCTCCGTGCTGTCCGACGGCATCGCCGTGGCCCAACCCGACATCAGCCACGCCGGGGGCATCTCCGAGACCCGGCGGATCGCGGCCATGGCGGAAGCCCACGACGTCCTGGTCGCGCCGCACTGCCCGCTCGGCCCCATCGCGCTGGCCGCGAGCCTGCAACTCGACCTCGCCGTCCCCAACTTCCTCATCCAGGAACAGGCACTCGGCATCGGATACGGCGACAGCAGCGGGCTGCTCGACTACCTCCTCGACCCCTCGCCCTTCACCGCCGAGGCCGGTCACATCCCCCGGCTGACCGCGCCCGGCCTCGGTATCACCATCGACGAAGACGCCGTGCGGACCGCGGCCGAGCGCGGACACAGCTGGCGCAACCCCGTCTGGCGCAACGCCGACGGCTCCCTGGCCGCCTGGTAGCGGCGGGCGGCGCGGGCGGCGGCGGCAGGTCACCGCTGTCGCCACCGCCCGTCTTGACACCCCCCACAACGCAGTGCAAATTTTTATCGATACAAACACTCACGCTGGAGTATCCCCGTGCCGAACGCCACCGCGGTCATCAACCTCGACATCGAAGGCCCGAAGATCAGCCGACACCTGTACGGCCACTTCGCCGAACACCTGGGCCGCTGCATCTACGACGGCTTCTGGGTCGGGGAGGACTCGCCGATCCCCAACGAGGGCGGTATCCGCCTGGACGTCGTGCAGGCCCTGCGCGACCTGAACATCCCCAATCTGCGCTGGCCCGGCGGCTGTTTCGCCGACGAGTACCACTGGAAGGACGGCATCGGCCCCAGGGAGCAGCGTCCCAGGATGGTCAACACCCACTGGGGCAACGTGGAGGAGAACAACCACTTCGGAACGCATGAGTTCATGGCGCTGTGCGAACTGCTCGGCGCCGAGCCGTACATCAGCGGCAACGTGGGCAGCGGCACCGTCCAGGAGATGAGCGAGTGGGTCGAGTACCTGACCCGGGACGGCGACAGTCCCATGGTGCGGCAGCGCAAGGCCAACGGACGCGATGAGCCGTGGCGGGTGAAGTTCTGGGGCATCGGCAACGAGACCTGGGGCTGCGGTGGGAACATGCGCGCCGAGTACTTCGCCGACCTGGCCCGGCAGTACTCCACGTACTGCCGGGACCACGGGGACAACAAGCTCTACCGCATCGCCTCGGGCGCGAACGCGGACGACTACAAGTGGACCGAGACGCTGATGCGGCAGATCAGCTGCTTCGGCTGCGAGGCCACCCCGCGCAACTTCTTCCAGGGGATCTCCGTCCACTACTACACGATGGCCGGTCCCTGGGAGGCGAAGGGCAGCGCCACCGTCTTCGACACGGACGACCACTACCGGACGATGCTCTCCGCCCGGAAGATCGACCGCATCCTCACCGGCCACTCCACGGTCATGGACATCTACGACCCCGGCCGGACGGTCGGCCTGGTCCTGGACGAGTGGGGCACCTGGTGGGACGTCGAGCCGGGCACCAACCCCGGCTTCCTGTACCAGCAGAACACCCTGCGCGACGCGCTCGTGGCGAGCACCCACTTCGACATCTTCCACAAGCACGCCGCGCGCCTGTCCATGGCCAACATCGCCCAGACCGTGAACGTGCTCCAGGCGATGGTGCTCACCGACGGCGACGCGCTGGTCCTGACCCCGACCTACCACGTGTTCGAGATGAACAAGGGCCACCAGGACGCCACCTCGCTCCCCGTCCACCTGCGCACCGAGAACGCCCGCCGCCGCGTGGCGGACGCCGAACTGGACACCGTGTCCGCCTCGGCCAGCGTCAAGGACGGGACGGTCCTGATCTCACTGTCCAACCTGGACGCCGAGGAGCCCGCCGAGGTGACGCTCGACCTGCGCGGCGGTTCCGTCGGCGAGCCGGTCGCCCGCCTCCTCGCGGCCGACAAGCTCCAGTCCCACAACACCCCGGGCGCCCCCACCGCCGTCGCTCCGCGCCCGTTCGACGCGGTGACCCCCACCGACCGGGGCCTGACCCTGACGCTGCCACCCCACTCGTTCCTCACCGTCCAGGCCCCACTGGCCTGACCGGCGCGCCACCGCCCCATCCCGGGCCCAAGGAGCAGATGACGATGACTGAACCCACCGGACCCGTCGAGACGGTCGTCGAGGTGGACACGGACGCACCGGGTACCACCATCTCGCCCGATCTGTTCGGAGTGTTCTTCGAGGACATCAACTACGCGGCGGACGGCGGCCTCTACGCCGAACTGGTGCAGAACCGGTCCTTCGCCTACAGCCCCGCCGACCGGCCGGAATGGCACGCCCTGACCGCCTGGGAACTGCTGGAGCAGGACGGCGCCGCCGGGTCGGTCACGGTGTCCACCGACGCACCCCTGCACCCGGCCGCCCCGCACCACGCGGTGCTGCGCACCACCGCCGCCGGTGCGGCGGGCCTCGGGGCCGGGCTGCGCAACGAGGGTTTCGACGGCATCGCCGTCCGGGCGGGCGAACGCTATGACCTCAGCCTCTTCGCCCGCCTGGCGGACGGCGCCGCGGACCGTCTGGTGGCGCGGATCGAGAGCCGGGACGGCAGCCGGGTCCTGGGCCAGGCGCGGCTGGGTCCGCTCCACGGGTCCTGGCAGCAGCACACAGCGGTGATCACCTGCGAAGACACCGACCAGGACGCCAGGCTCGCCGTGGTGGCCTCCGGGACCGGGACCGTCCATCTGGACCTGGTCTCGCTCTTTCCGCAGGCCACCTTCCGCGGCCGGCCCGGCGGCCTGCGCGCCGACCTGGCCCAGGCGATCGCGGACCTGAAGCCGAAGTTCGTGCGGTTCCCCGGCGGCTGTGTCGCGCACGGGCTGGGACTGGCCAACATGTACCGCTGGCCCGCGACCGTCGGACCGCTGCAGGCCCGTCGGCAGCTGCCCAACCTATGGGGCTACCACCAGTCGATGGGCCTGGGTTACTACGAGTACTTCCAGTTCTGCGAGGACATCGGCGCCAAGCCGCTGCCCGTCGTCCCGGCCGGGGTCTGCTGCCAGAACACACGGGAGACCGGCCAGGTCGGCATCCCCGAGGAGGAGATGCCCGACTACATCGCCGAGGTACTGGCCCTGGTGGAGTGGGCCAACGGCCCCGCCGACTCACCGTGGGGCGCCCTGCGCGCCGCCGCCGGGCACCCCGAGCCGTTCGGCCTCGAATACCTGGGCGTCGGCAACGAGGACAGCATCACCGACACCTTCCGCGACCGCTTCTCCCGCGTCCACGAGGCCCTGAGCGAGCACCACCCCGAGATCACGGTCGTCGGCACCGTGGGCCCTTCGCCCTGCGGCGAGGACTGGGAGAAGGGATGGGCGTTCGCGCGCGAGCGGGAAGTTCCGGTCGTCGACGAGCACGCCTACAAATCACCGCGCTGGTTCCTGGAGAACACCCGCCGCTTCGACACGATGGACCGCCAGGGCCCGCACCTGTACATCGGCGAGTACGGGAGCTGGGGAAACGACGGCCGCAGCGCGATCGCCGAAGCGGCCTACATGATCGCCATGGAGCGCAACGGCGATGTCGTCCGGCTGGCCTCCTACGCGCCGCTGCTCGCCAAGCGCGGCCACACCCAGTGGGCGCCCGACCTGATCTACTTCGACAACACCCACGTCTGGCCCACCCTCAACTACCACGTCCAGCGGATGCACTCGGCGAACTCCGGGGACACCGCCCTGCCGCTCACCGTCGCCGGAGCGCCCCAGGCGCCGCCCGCCCCCGACGCCGCCCGGCACGGTGTCCACATCGGGACCAGCGCGGACACCCGCGCCGAGTTCACCGACGCCCGTATCGGCCCCCTGGGCGCCGAGCCCGCACCGGCCCCGGATCTCGCCGGCTGGGACACCGAATCCGGCAGCTGGGAGCCGGACGGCGCGGGCGGCGTCCGGCAGACGGCGAACGGCAGCGGCGCCAGACTGCTGCTCGCGGACGCGGTGGACGGCCCGTCGTACGCCTTCTCGGTGCGGGCCAGGAAGAACGGCGGCGGCGAAGGCTTCGTCATCGGCTTCGCCGTGACCTCGCCCGGCAACTGGTACCAGTGGTCGGTCGGCGGCTGGCAGAACCGCTGGACGCGCCTCCAGCGCGTGGACGACGGCGTGCAGCACGACCTCAACGACCCCGTGGCCGTCCCGGTCGAGACCGGCCGCTGGTACGACCTGCGGGTCGAGGTCGACGGCCGGCGCATCCGCTGCTACCGCGACGGCGAACTCGTCCACGACATCGAGGACGTCCGGCCGGACCCGGAGGTCTTCGCCGTCTCGGCCGTCCGCGACAGCGCCGCCGGTGATGTGATCATCAAGGTCGCCAACGCCACGCCCGAGCCCGTCAGCGTCCGCATCCGGCTGGCCGGCGCGGACGCCGACGCCGGTTTCGCGCGGACCGCCCTCGCCGTCGACCCGGATGCCACCAGCCGGTTCGAGCCCGCCCCGGCCACCCCCGCCGAGGACCGGCTGACCGGGCCGGTCTGCGACATCCCGCCCCACTCCTTCACCGTTCTGCGGACTCGACCAGGAGGCGAGCGGCCGTGACCCGATCCGCACGCCCGATCCCCGAGCGAGGTCTGCGCCCCCCGATGGGCTGGAACAGCTGGGACTGCTACGGCACCACGGTCACCGAGGACGAGGTGCTCGCCAACGCGGCCTTCATGCGCGACCACCTGCTGCCCCACGGCTGGGACACCGTCGTCGTGGACATCCAGTGGTACGAGCCCACGGCCCGCGCCCACGGCTACAACCCGGATGCCCCGCTGGTCCTCGACGACCACGGCCGCCAGATGCCCGCGCCCAACCGATTCCCCTCGGCGGCGGGCGGCGCGGGATTCGGGCCGCTGGCCGACCGGGTGCACCGGCTCGGACTCCGCTTCGGACTGCACATCATGCGCGGCATCCCGCGCCGTGCCGTCGCCGCCCGCCTGCCCGTCCCCGGCACCGACTGGACCGCCGACGAGATCGCCGACACCGGCTCCGTCTGCCCCTGGAACCCCGACAACTACGGCCTGAACCACGCCCACCCCGGCGCCCAGGCGTACTACGACGCCCAGGTCGCCCAGTTCGCCGCGTGGGGCGTCGACTTCATCAAGGCCGACGACATGCTCTTCCCCTACCACGAGCGGGAGATCACCGCGTACGCCCGGGCCATCGCCCGCAGCGGCCGCCCCATCGAGCTGAGTCTGTCCCCCGGCACCGATGTCTCCCTCGCCCACCTCGACCACCTGCGGGACACCGCCACCATGTGGCGGGTCTGCGACGACCTGTGGGACCGGTGGCAGGACGTCGAGGCCCAGTTCGCCCGCATGGCCCGCTGGGCGCCGTGGCAGAGCGAGCGAGGGTGGGCGGACGCCGACATGCTGCCCCTCGGCCGCATCGGCATCCGGGCCGAGCGGGGCGAGGACCGGCTCTGCTCCCTCACCCGCCCCGAGCAGATCAGCCTGCTGACCCTGTGGCTGATCTCCCGCTCCCCGCTGATGATGGGCGGCGACCTGCCCACCAGCCCGCCCGAGACGATCGAACTGCTCACCAACGACGAAGCGCTCGACGTCCTGTGGCACAGCCGGAACAACCGCGAGGTCCTCCGCGAGAAGAACCTCGTCCTGTGGACCGCCGACGACACGGACGGGCGCACCCGCTACGCCGCCGTGTTCTCCCTGGCCGACGGCCCGGAGCGGGTCACGGTGGAGCTCGGCTCCCTCGGCGCCCGGCCCGACGACCACATCCGGGAACTGTGGACCCACACCGACACCCCGCACGACGGCCACCACCTGACCGCCGACCTCCCCGCCCACGGCTCGGCCCTCTACCGCCTCACACCACCGGGCACCGAGGGAGGCCGGGCTGAGGTGTAATGGTGTCGAATGGGCCTGGGACCGCAGACCGGGGGTGAAACGTGGCAACGATCCAGGACGTGGCGAAGGCCGCCGGAGTCTCGGCGATGACCGTCTCCAACGTCATCAACGACCACCCGAACGTGCGCAAGGCGACCCGGGAGAAGGTCCTCGAGGCGATGGCCCGGCTCGACTACCGCGTCAACGTGGCCGCACGGAATCTGCGCAAGGGCCGCACCGGAACCATCGGCCTCGCCGTCCCAGAGGTGAACCGCCCGTACTACGGCCGGCTGGCCGCCGCGATCATCGCGGCGGCCGAGCGGCACGGCCTCCGGGTCAGCATCGAGCAGACCGGCGCCCTCCGGGAGAACGAACTGGAAGCGCTGTCCCTGTCGCGCAACCGGCTGTACGACGGGCTCATCCTCAGCACGGTGGGCATGGGACAGGCCGACGTGGAGTGGCTCAAGGTGGACCACCCGGTGGTCATCCTGGGTGAGCGGATCTTCGGTGGCCCCGTGGACCATGTCGCCATGCCCAACATCGACGCGTCACAGGCGGCCACCCGCCATCTGGTCGAACGGGGCTGTCGGCGCGTCGCGATCCTGTGCGGGGCGGTGGACAAGGAGGTCGACCTCTCCAGCCTGCGCCACACGGGCTACCGGCTGGCCCTGGAGAGCGCCGGGCTGCCCGTGGACCCCGACCTGGTGCAGTGCCTGGACACGCTCACCATGCACGCGGGCGCGCGGCGCGCCCGGGAGATGGCGCGGAGCGGGCTCGACTTCGACGGCGTGTTCTGCGTGACGGACACCGTGGCCATGGGCGTGCTGCGGGGCCTGGCCGACGCCGGTGTCCGGGTGCCGGAGCAGGTCAAGGTGATCGGCTTTGACAACGTCGACGAGAGCGCGTACCTCGTCCCCTCCTTGTCCACCGTCGACCCCGATCACGACACGATGGCCGAGCGAGCGGTGGGGCTGCTGGCCGGACGGATCGCCCGGGCCGAGCCCCGGGCGGACCGGCAGGAGTTCGTCAGCCGCTTCTCCGTGGTGGTCCGGGAGTCGACAGGGGCGGCCGCCCCGGGTGCTCAGGGCCGGTGACGCCCTGTTCGAGCCCGGGGGCGACGTGAACACGGCTCAAGCCAGTTCGGGTTGCGGTTCCGGCTGAGGTACCGGTGCGGCCTTCGGTTCCCACAGTTTGGTGGTCCGTACATAGCCGTAGATCACCGAGGTCATCGCCAGAACGAGAAGGGGCCCGAACACCCACGGGTGCTCGGCCATCTCCACCGGCAGATAGCGATACGACACCAAGAGCGCGGCGAAGACCGTCGTGCCGTAGGCGACCAGCTGGAGCCCTGACCGGTCCCAGCCGCGGTCCAGCGAGCGCAGAGCTGTCTCGATCGTGAGGGTGAACACCACGCCGGCGATGAGGTCCACGCCGTAGTGGTAGCCGAAGCCCAGCGTCGCGCCGAGCGTGGCGGTCAGCCAGAACGCGCCCGCGAATCGCAGCAGCCGTGGGCCCTTGCGGGAATGGATGAAGATCGCGGTGGCCCACGCCGTGTGCAGGCTGGGCATGCAGTTGCGAGGGGTGATGTCGTCGTACAGCACGGGGTGGGGGGCGGTGAGCGGCGGTGGCGTGTGCGGCCACAGGTCGGCCACCGCCCACTGCAGGCCGCCGGTACCGGAGGTGCCCGGGCCGTAGGTGAAGATCGGTCCGACCACCGGGAAGATCATGTAGATGGCCGGCCCGACGAGGCCGATCACCAGAAAGGTGCGCACCAGATGGTGGCGCGGGAAGCGGCGCTCGACCGCCACGCGACGCAGCTGGTACAGGGCGACGACAATCGCGGCCACCGCGAGCTGAGCGTAGACCAGGTCGAGAACGTGGGTGCCGATCGGGGCGGTGGCCCGGAGAATCCGGCCTGCCACCCACGACGGGTTGCCCAGCGCGTGATCGGCGGTTGCCACGTACGGGTCGAGCACCATCGGGCGGGTCTTCGAGGTGATGAGCAGCCAGGTGTCGCCCGCCTTGCGGCCGGCCACCAGCAGCAGGCCGAGCCCGACGCCCTTCAGCAGCAGGACACGTTCCGCGCCGGTGCGGCGCGTGACGGCGATGACCGCACAGCCCAACATCACCCACAGCGCGCCATTGCCGAAGAAATGGTCTTCCGGCACCTCGACGCCGACCGCCCACCGCACCACCACGAAGACGATGTCGATGCCGATCGCGGCACCAGCCGCGATGAACCGTTGCCGCCAGGTGAGCACCACCATCATCAACGCCAGACCGGCGTACAGTGGCCCCGGTTTGGGAGGGAATATCACCTCTCGCGCCTGGTTGGTCAGCGGCCCCGGCTGGCCGGTGTAGCGACGCGCGGCGATCTCCAGCGCGATGAGGAACCCGAGGGTTGCCACCCCCGCCGTGGCCCACAGTATCGCCCGTGGCCCGCGCCACGCGGCGAACTTAATTCTGCAATTTATTCGCGACAACACCCCCGATACTATATGCGTCAATTGTTTGGTTGATTTGTTGGGTTTGGTCAAAGGGGGCATCCTTCGCGCCACAGGTGCCCGGAGCGCGGACCTGGACCGGCTGCGCGACGAGCGGCCGGCGGCCGGGGACGGGCCCGAGGATCCGCAAGGGTGCCGACGGCGCCTGGCGCATCGTGCACCTCCACGAGGACGTGCGGCAGCCGGGCGGGGTGCCGGAGGCCGCCGGCTGAGGGCCCGACTGTGCGGGGCGAGGAGCTGCGGCCCCTGGGCAGGCCGTCTACTGAGGCCGTGAGGACATGGGAGGGCCGGCTCCGGCGCGTCTGGATTTCGGGAGGGGGCGCGGCTCGGCCCGGGAGATCGTCACGCGCTCGGTTTCGTCCGTGCCTTCCCTCAGGGCATCACCCGCCGGCCGGCGGACGACCTGACGCGCCGGGGCCTTGGCGGCGACCGCCTCGGTGTGGGGCGAGACCAGGTTCCGCAGTGTCTGGGAGGGCTCCAGGCCCAGCTCCTCGCGCAGGACGCGGCGGCATTGTTCGTATTGCAGCAGTGCCGCGCCCCGGTTGCCGGCGGCGAGATGCGCGTTCATGAGGGCGCGATGAGCGCTTTCCCGCAGGGGCTCCGCGCGGACGGCGGCGAGCCCGGCGGCGACGGCCTCGCCGTGGCGGCCCGCCGCGGTCAGCCGTTCGGTCATCGCCTCCAGGGCGTACAGCCTGAGTTCGTGGTACTGCTCCTGCTCGATCAGCACCCACTCGTTCTCCGACCACTCGGGCAACAGGTCGGCCGAGAGGTCCGCCCGCGTCTGCGCGGTGAGGATGTCGTCGCACGGGCACGACATGTCGAGCAGCCGCTGCGCGCGCCCCGCCGCCGTGTGGAGGTCCACGGCGATGTGCTTGGAGATCGCCAGTTCCTGCGTGGACGCGTCGATGACCTGATGTCCCGTTCGCGTCGCGCGCCACAGGGACGACCTGAGGTTGGCGTTGGCGCGGGAGGCCGTGACGTCCGGCCACAGCGTGCCGGCCACATACGTTCGGGTCCGCGGCATGTCCTGCAGGGCCAGGAACGCGAGGAGGCGCTGGGCGCTGGAAGAAACCGGAACGCGCTTGTGATCGACCAATAGCGCGAAGCCTTTCAGCAGTCTCAACGTGATGACATGGCCTTCTGCGCTCATCGGCCCCCCGGGGCGATATTGGCTTCAGCGACCCATCCCCTGCCGACAAGCGGGATGCCCGGGAGCCATGTTACGAGCAGAACATGATCGTGTATCCGGCTTTCGGCTGAACGACGTTATATGGCCGGGCATCACCGGAACGTCGCGGGATCGTCACCTGTCCGGCTCGAGTAATTGATCGAGCCACGCCTGTACGGCGCTGAGCACATCGTCGACCGCGCTCACCGCGGTGGGGGGCGCCCGGTGCGGGCCGCCCGGCCGCACGATGCGGGCACGGAAGCCGTCCGGCCTGCCGTCTTCCACCCACACCCGGAGGATCAGAACGCCGGTCCGGTCCGAGGGCATTTCCATAAAGGGGAATATGCCTTGTCCGTGTCACCTCGGCGTTGTCGGCGCGTGTCCGGCTACGTCATAACCGACCGTGAAACGGATCGGTGACGCCCGTGTGATGCGCCAATCGCGATCCGGCCACGCCGGGACCGGCATGCTCCCGGTGCACGCTTTCGAGCGCGGAGCCGGGGGAGGATGTGAATGGGTGACTTCGGCGTCATCGCCGACGTCTCGACGGTCATCGTGGAGACCTTGACCCAGGCCCTGCGCGGGCTCAGCCAGGTGGAACCGCCGATCGCGGAACTCAACGATCTCTCCGAGACGGTACAGACACCCCCGCCGAAACTCACGGTGTTCCTTTATGAGATCGCCGAGGACCCGACGTCGCGCAATCGGCCGCCGGTACGCTCCCAGCCGCCCGACCCGCGACACGTCCGCAAGCCGCCGATGGCCCTGCTGCTGCGGTACCTGGTCACCCCCTGGGGCGGCGACCAGGCGACCCAGCACCGGATGCTCGGGCGGGCCCTGCAGACGTTCTACGACGACGCGATCCTGGACGGCGCGCAGCTCTCCGGCAGCCTGGCGGCGAGCACCGACTCGCTGCACCTCAGCCTGACCCCGCTCACCTTGGACCAGAAGTCCTGGGTCTGGTACGCGATCCAGAAGCCGTACCGGCTGTCGCTGAACTACGAGGTGCGCGTGGTCAACCTGGAATCCGCCGCCGAGACGGCGATCCGCCCCGTCCACAGCCGGGCCATCAGCGGGACGGCGATGCCATGAGCCGCTTCCTGCCGCTGGGAGGTTCGACGCTCTACAGCCCGGCCTGGTTCATACCGTTCGACGACTACGCGCGGCGGGTGCGCAGCGCGGGGGTGGCCGTTCAGCTGGACCGGTTCGACGACGACCGCGGCGACTGGCTGCCGCTGGACGACGTGGCGGTGCGCACCCCCAGCGCAGCCCTCGCCTATCCGGGTCTCGGCAGATGCGGTGAGCCGTGGGCGGCCCGGCCGCGGCGCCACCGCGCCCGCTTCACGGCCGCCGGCTACCAGCCGCTGTACCCGGCCGACGACCGGCCGTACTCGGCCGATCTGGTGGGCGTCGAGTTCCTGGTGTACCCGTACGACGACGCCCACCCGCCGGCGGTGGCGACCGAGCCGCGCCTGGTCCGGCTGCTGCCCAGCGTCTCCTTCCCCTACCCGCCGGGCCTGCGCACGGTGCACGGCGCCGTGGTCGACGCGGCCACGGGGGCGCCGGTCGCCCATGCGCTGGTCGAGGCCCGGGGGCGGACCAGCCGGGATCTGACGCCATGGCATGAGCGCACCCTGTCCGACGCCGCGGGCGCCTTCCGGCTGGCCCTGCGGTGGGAGGGCGAGAAGGCCGACGAGCACGCCGTCGAGGAGACGTTCCGCCTGCAGGCCACCGAACGGCCGGGCCGGCTGGGATCGCTGGTCGTGCGGCTGCCCCAGGACATCGAGCGCCGGCACGTCATAGAGATCCGCGAGCAGTGAGGAGCCGTCCATGGCGGAGTATCTGAGCCCCGGGGTCTACATCGAGGAGATCGATGCGGGCCCACGGCCGATCGCGGGGGTGAGCACCAGTACGGCCGGCATGGCCGGGGTCACCCTGCGCGGTCCGTACACCGGCAAGCCCAAGCTGGTCACCAACTTCCTGGAGTTCCAGAACACGTTCGGCGGGTTCCTCCCCGAGCCGGACGCCCTGACCCGGGACACCTGGGCGAACGACCCCAAGGAAGGCGGCCGCTGGTGGCTGTTCCCGCTGGCGGTCAAGGGCTTCTTCGACAACGGCGGTCAGCGGCTGTACGTCAAGCGGGTCGCCAGCAGGCAGGCGACGCCGGCCTCGGGGGTGCTGGGCCACGGCCTGGTGAGCCCGGTCGCCCGTGACGCGGCAAAGGGCGCGACCCGGCTGGAACTCGGCCACCTGATCGGGTTCGCCGGCGTCGGACAGCAGATCCAGCTCTTCCGCGGCGACGACCAGCAGATCATCCACACCGCCGGTGTCGTCGCCTACGACGCGACCGCCCACCGCGTCGAACTGGACGCCGCGCTGACCGCCGAGGTCAGGGCGGGCCGTGGCGACTATGTGCAGATCGGCGAGCGCAGCGCGGAACAGACACTGGAGTTCTCCGCCGTGAGCCCCGGCGCGTGGGGCGGCGCGGTCCAGGTGCGGATCCAGCCGATGGCCTCGGCCGCGCTGCCGGTGCTGCCGGATCCGCAGGAGGGCGCGCTCTTCGTCACGCAGCTCGCCGCGGACGCCGCCGCGGACAGCGAGACGGTCGAGGTCGCCGCGGTCGCCGGGATCGACCCCGACGACCTGCCGCCCGAGGTCTGGGTGCAGATCGGCTCCGGCCGGTTCAAGGTCGAGGTGAGCCAGCCGGCGGACGGGAAGGTCACGCTGACCCTGCCGTCCGGTGCGGCCCATGAGGCGTGGCGCAGGGGGCTGGTGGTGCGCCGGGTGCGCCGGGGCAACACCTCGGCGGGGCCGACGCTCCGGGTCGGCGGGGCGAGCAGGCTGTACGAGGGCGCCGTCGTCCAGCTCGACGACGGCACCCACCTGACCATCCGCACCGTCCAGGCGATCGCCGCGGACCTCGTCACACTCGACGGGAACGTGCCCGGGACGCTGTTCGAAACCGACCGGCTGCACCTGGTCGAGGCGCAGGTCGACGCCCGGTTCACCGATCCGTCCGGCGCGGTGGTGACGGAGAGCCACCCCAACCTCCGGCTCACCGGCGACGCCCCGGCGAACCTGGCGACCACCCTGGCCGGCCGCTCGCAGCTGGTGCGGGCGACTGCCCTGGGGGCGCTGTCCACCGACCCGGCGAAGTTCCCCGTGCCCGCGGTCGGCTCCTGGCTGACGCTGGCGGACGGCGACGACGCCTACGGGAGCCTGAGCGTGGCCGACTTCGTCGGCGAGGACGGCGGCAGCGGCAAGCGGACCGGGATCGCCGCGCTGGAGGACATCGACGAGGTGGCCGTCTGCGCGGTGCCGGGCGTGTGGTCGGGGACGGTCGAATCGGCCCTGGTCACCCACTGCGAACTGCTCAGGGACCGGTTCGCGATCCTCGACCCGCAGGACGGCCTGGACATCGAGGGCGTCCAGGCGTTCCGTGAGCCGTTCGACACCAAGTACGCGGCGCTCTACCACCCGTGGCTGGTCACCCGCGACCCGGCCACCAACCGCGATGTCGAGGTGCCGCCCTCGGGCCACATGGCCGGGATCTACGCGCGCGTGGACGTGGAGCGGGGGGTGCACAAGGCGCCGGCCAACGCCGTCATCCGGGGCATCCGGCTCACCGATGGCATCGCCCAGGACATCACCAAGCGCCATCAGGACCTCCTCAACCCCAAGGGCATCAACGCGCTGCGGTTCTTCCCCGGGATGGGCCACCGGGTCTGGGGCGCCCGCACGCTCTCCTCGGACAGCTCGTGGAAGTACATCAACGTCCGGCGGCTCTTCCTCTACCTGGAGGAGTCGATCGACGAGGGCACCCAGTGGGTGGTGTTCGAGCCGAACGACGAGGCGCTGTGGGCCCTGGTCCGCCAGACGGTCAGCAACTTCCTCACCACGGTCTGGCGCAGCGGCGCGCTCGCCGGCACCACCCCCGACGAGGCGTTCTTCGTCGCCTGCGACCGCACCACGATGACCGAGGACGACCTCGCCAACGGCCGCCTCATCTGCGTCATCGGTGTCGCGCCGGTCTTCCCGGCGGAGTTCGTGATCTTCCGGATCCAGCAGAAGACCCGCGAGACCCAACTCGCCTGAGCGCCCGAGGAGAGGCCACCATGCCGCCCGTTACCAGGGACGATCCGTACGCGTCCTACAACTTCCAGATCATCGTGACCAACGTCAGCGACGACGGTGTCGCGGTGAGCGGGTCCTTCACCGAGGTGAGCGGTCTTGAGCTGGAGGTTCCGCCGATCGAGTACCGCACCGGGAGCGAGGACATCACCGTCCGCAAGATCCCGGGGCTGAAGAAGTTCACCAACCTCACCTTCAAGCGCGGCATCACCGGCCACGTCGGTTTCTGGAACTGGGTGGTCGAAGCGCTCAACGGCAAGGTACGGCGCACCTCCGGCTCGATCGTGCTGCTCGACGAGAACCGCCAGGAAACGATGCGCTGGAACTTCGACCGCGGCTGGCCGACCAAGTACACCGGTCCGACACTCAGCGCCACCAAGAACGAGATCGCCATGGAGACCCTGGTCCTGGCGGTCGAGAAGCTGGAGATCGACGTCTGACATGGCCGGCGAAGCGCTCCCCGGGGTATCCCTGACGTACCGGCCACGCGGCTCGGACACCGAGCCGCTGCGCACGGACGTGGCGGCGTTCCTGGGCCGGCTCCGCCGGGGCCCGGTCGGCGCCCCGGTGCGCGTGGAGAGCTGGAACGACGTCGTGGGCGCCTTCGGGCCGCCGGACGGCGCCTTCGCCACCCCGTACGCGCTGCGCGGCTTCTTCGAGAACGGCGGCCGCACCGCCTGGGTGCTCCGGGTGTCCGGGCCGGCCACTACGGCCCGGACCCGGTGGACGGCCGGTCCGCTCAGCGGCCTGGGCGCCACCGACTACCAGGTGGCCGCCACCAGCCCCGGGGCCTGGGCCAACGGCGGGCGCGTCGCGATCCGTTACCAGGCCAGCACGGTCGCCGGGCCGGCCGGCGTGGCCGTGCGGGTCATGATGCCCGGCGAGCCGCCCGAAACCTTTGCCGGACTGCCGCTCGCCGACCTGGCCGACCGGCTGACCGCGTCCCGCTACATCCGGCTGATCCCGGACGGGCTGCCACCGCCACCGGGGCGGCCCGGCCCGATCTCGATGTCCTGGGACCTGACCCTCACCGGCGGCGCCGACGCGCCGCCCACCCGCGGCGAGTACGCGGACGCCATGGCGCTCCAGGCCGAACTGCCGGAACCGGCGCTGGTGGCGCTGCCGGACCTGGGTGCGGACCTGTCCGGCACCGAGCACACCGAGGCGGTGCTGGAACTGCTGCGCGGCGTGGCGCCCCTGCACGACCGCCTCGCCGTCCTGGACGTACCGCCCCAGCTGTCCTCCGTGGACGAGGCGGTCGGCTGGGCGGGCACCCTGGCGGCCACGGGCGACAGCGGACTGCTCGGCTGCGCCGCCGTCTACCACCCGCCGCTGCGCACCCCCGACGGGCAGGCCCTGCGGACCGTCCCGGCGTCCGGGCACGTCCTGGGCGTCATCGCCCGCCTCGACGGCGAACGCGGGGCGCACCACACGCCCGCGAACGCCGTGATCCTGGAGGCGGTCGACCTGGCGGCCGAGTACCCCGAGCCGCAGCAGGTCCGGCTGTTCGACGCGGGGATCGACCTGATCCGCTGCACCCGCGGGCGGGGGCTGATGGTGTGGGGCGGGCGCACTCTGTCCAGCGACCCGGGCACCCGCTACATCGCGCACCGCCGGCTGGTGCACCTGCTGGTGCGCGCCATCCGGCGGGTGGCGAGCCCGCTGGTGTTCGACGTCAACTCGCTCGAGCTGCGGCTGACGCTGGTGCGGGCGCTGACCTCCGTGCTCCTGTCGGCCCACCGGGCCGGGGCGCTCGCCGGCGACCGGCCCGAGCAGGCGTTCCGCGTGGTGTGCGACGACACGAACAACCCGCCCGAGCAGGACCCGGGGCAGCTGGTCTGCGAGATCGAGGTCGCCCCGGCCGCCCCCATGGAGTTCATCCGGCTGCGTCTCGTACTCGGCCAGGACCGAGGTCTGGAGGTGATCGAGGCATGACCCTGGATCCGCTGCCCAAATACCGCTTCCTGGTCACCCTCGACCCCGGCGACGCGTATCTGCCGCCCGCGCAGGCGCTGCTGCTGCCCCTGGCCGCCTCCGGCGCGTTCCAGGAGGTCACCGGGCTCGGCGCGCAGCTGGAGGTGGTGAGCTACCCGGAGGGCGGCCGCAATGACTCGGTCCACCAACTGCCGCTGCGCCACTCCTGGAACCGGATCACGCTCAAGCGCGGGGTGGTGCGCGACCCGGGGCTGTGGGCCTGGTACCAGGCCGGGCTCGCCGACGCGCTGGGCGCCCGCCGCGACGGCGCGGTGATCGTGCTCGGCCCGGACGGGACGCCCGGCGCGGCGTGGGCCTTCCATGGCGGGCTCGCCGCCAAGTGGAGCGGCCCGGACCTGCACGCGGAGCAGAACGCGATCGCCGTCGAGTCACTGGAGATCGCACACGAGGGGCTGACGAAGGTCCTGCAGGACGCCGCGGCGAACGCCTTGCCGCGCCTGAGCCAAGGGAGGTGACCGGCGTGCCGAAGGTGACCATTCACCACCTCGAGGTCCGGTTCCAGGTGGACGGCGACGACGGTGCCGTGTTCACCCGCCTGTTCAACAAGCACATCCAGGCATGGGCGAAGTTGTACGAGGACCAGTGCGCGCGCGCCAGGCACACCGAGAGCGAACGGCGCTTCGGCGACCAGGAGGCCTCATGAGTGTGACGCCCGTGTCCTTCGCGCGCCAGGGCTCCGCCCGGGCCCGGCTGGAGATCGTCCGGCCGGTGATCGCCGACGAGCGGCAGCGGCGGATCCCGCTGCGGTTCAACCCGACCGACTACAAGCTGAGCAAGAGCAACACATTCGCCGAGATCACCATCCCGGGCCTGGAGACACCGCCCCTGCAGTACGTCCGCGGCGGCACGGAGACCCTGACGGTCCAGGCGCTGGTGGACACCTCCGACACCCTGGAGAACGTACGGAAGACCTACGTGAACGCGGTGCGCAACCTGCTGCGGCCCGACAGCCGCGAACACGCGCCCCCGGTCGTCCGGTTCGTCTGGGACGAGGAGGTCTTCACCGGGGTGGTGGAGAAGCTGGACGTCAACTACCAGCTGTTCCGCCCGGACGGCGTGCCGCTGCGGGCCATGCTGGACCTGACGCTCAAGGAGTTCCGCCCGGCCGCCGCGCAGGTCGCCGAGACCCCGCGCTCGTCGCCCACGGTGGAGAAGAGCTACGTGGTGCGCCGCGGCGACACGCTCAGCTCCATCTCCGCCGCGCTGTACCGGCGGCCCGACGCCTGGCGGGAGCTGGCGCGGGCCAACGGCATCAGCGATCCGCGGGACCTGCGACCGGGCCGGGTGCTGACCGTGCCCCGGCTGGCGTGAGGAGCGCGATGAGCACCCCCGCGCCCGAGGTGGCGTCGCCCGACCGGTACGCGCCCGAGTTCGACGTGCGCATCGAGGGCCTGGAGATGGACCCGTCCACCAAGAACGACATCATCGACATCAAGGTGAACCGGGACATCGACGAGATGTCCGGCTTCGACCTCACCCTGAACAACTGGGACGACGTGGGCCTGCGGTTCAAGCACAGCGATTCCCCGCGCTTCCGGCTCGGCGGCCGGGTCTCGGTCCGGCTCGGCTACGCGGATCGGCTGCTCACCGTGGCCACCGGGACCATCTCCACGCTCAGCCCGAAGTTCACCGACGGGGCGTCGCCCACCGTCCAGGTCAGCGGAGTGGACGGGCTGCTGCGGCTCAAGGACCGCAAGCCCACCGAGAACGAGACCAAGATCTACCGCAATCTGCCCGACTGGCGCATCGCCGAGCAGATCGCCCAGCGCAACCACCTGCGCATCGAGGTCACCAGGGAAGGTCCCACGTACGACCAGGTGGTGCAGAAGAACCAGGACGACGCGACGTTCCTGCTGGAGCGGGCCAAGCGGCTCGACTTCGACTGCTACATCCTGCCGGACCCGAAGGACGGCGAGGACACGCTGTACTTCATCAAGCCGACCGACGGCCGCGACGGCCGCCCGATCCGGGTGTACCGGCTGGCGTACGCGCCGGGGCTCGCCACCGGCCCCACCGACCAGCCCGAGGGGCTGGTCCCCAACCTGATGGAGTTCACCCCGACACTGACGGTCTCCCAGCAGGTCAGCAAGGTCACCGTGCGCGGCTGGGACCCCCGTACCAAAGCGGCGATCGCGTTCACCGCGACCGCCGAGAACCTGCCGGCCGGGCAGAACACGGCCGACGGGCAGAGCGGGCCGCAGGTCGCCGAGTCCACCCTGCAGGGCCGCCAGGAGGTCGTGGTCGACGCGCCGGTCGGCAGCGACCAGGAGGCCCGGGAACTGGCGATCAGCCTGTTGCGCGAGCGGGCCTACGAGTTCATCACCGCGACCGGCAAGGTGGCGGGCCTGCCCGAGCTGCGGCCCGGCGACAACCTGGAGATCTACGGCCTCGGCCGCCGCTTCTCGGGTACGTACTTCGTCAAACGGGTCGAACACACCCTCAACACCAGTGGCTTCTTCACCCAGTTCACCGCACGGCGGATCCATCAGGGGGACCGGTGACCATGAGGGGCACACCACGCGCCCGCTCCACGGACAAGCGCTACTACGGCGTCGTCGAAGCGCTCGTCGTGGAGAACGAGGGCGATGACGAAGGCCGGGTCAAGCTGAAGTTCCCATGGTTCGACGACACCACGGTCACGGACTGGGTCCGCGTCGGCCAGCTGTACGCCGGAGGCGGCTACGGCTCGGTGTTCGTCCCCGAGAAGGGCGACGAGGTGCTGGTCGCGTTCGTCCACGGGGACATGCGGTACCCGATCGTCCTGGGCGGCCTCTACAACGGCGAGGACAAGCCGCCGACCGCCCGCACCGAAGGCCGCGACCAGAAGGTCGTCCGGACCCGGCACGGCCATGAAGTGCTGTTGGACGACACACAGTCCAAGGCCGCGGTGAAGATCACGTCCGCCGCCGGACACGTGGTGGAACTGGACGACCAGGGCAAGGCGATCCGGATCACCGCGGCCGAGGGCGGCAGCGTCACCGTGACCGCACAGGGCGAGATCACCCTCAAGGCGCCGAAGGTGACGCTCGACTCCCCCTCCATCGACCTCGGCGGCGGCGCCACCGAACCGCTCGTGCTCGGCAACGCGCTGCTCCAGGCGTTCAACACGCACACCCACCCCTCCGCCGCCGGGCCGACCGGCCCGCCGACCCCGCCGCTGACCCCCGCCGTGCTGGCCAAGAAGGCGAGGACGGCATGAGCGAGGAGTTCCTGGGGACCGGCTGGCGGTTCCCGATCCTGCCCGACGCGTCCGGGCGGCTCGGGTACGCCGTCGGCGAGGAGAGCATCGAGCACTGTCTGCGGGCGCTGCTGCTCACCGGCGTCGGCGAGCGGGTCATGCGGCCCGACCTGGGCACCCGCGCCCACGAGCTGCTGTTCGCGCCCGGCAGCGTGCAGAACCTGCGCGACCTGGAGCAGTCGATCGCCACCGCGGTCCGTGACCACGAGCCGCGGGTGGAACTGGAGGAGGTGCGCGCGGAGGCCGACCCGGCCGACGAGTCACGCATCACCGTCTCGGTCGTCTACCGCATCCGGCGCAGCAACACCAAGGCCAACCTGGTGTTCCCGTTCTACACCGGCCTCACGGACCTCACCGGGGGCCCGTCGTGACGCTGCCCGCGCCGAAGCTGGATGACCTCACCTGGGCCGACATGATGGCGGCCATCCGCCGGCGGATCCCCGCCGAGTCGGACGGCACCTGGACCCTGCACGCCCCCGTCGACCCCGGCATCACCCTCCTCGAACTCCTCGCCCACCTCCTCGAGCAGCGGCTGTACTGGCTCGACCAGGTGCCGGACGCGCTCGTGGTCGCCGTACTGCGGCTGCTCGGCCTCGAACCGCCGCGCCCCGCCCGCCCCGCCGCCACCGTGCTGCGCCTCGACGCCCGCCAGGCGGACACCGCCGTCCCGGTCGTCCCCGCCGGGACGGAGCTGACCCGGGACCCCACGGGGCAGGTCGTCTTCACCCTCGAGGACGGCGTGGCCGTCTTCCCGCTCGCCGAGGACGGCGAGATCACCGTGTGGACCGACCGCGACCGTACGGCGGACCTGCGGGCCCGCCGCGGTGTCGCGCTGCTGGCGGGCGACGGCGCCCCGGCCCAGGCCCGGTTCACCCTGCCGCTCACCGGGGCGCACCCCGCGCCCGGCCCGCTCTGCCTGCTCGTCGAACTCGACGCGCCCGCCGCGTCCGCGCCGTCGTGGCTGCCGGGGGCGGTCGACGGTGTGCCGCCTCCCGCGGAGCTGACCTGGTCCTGGTTCCGGCCGGGCACGGACGTCTCCGGTGGGTTCGCATACGTCGAGGACGGCACGGCCGGGCTCAGACGGTCCGGAGTCGTCCGGCTGCACCCCCCGGCCGGCTGGACCACGCGGGACACCGGGATCCTGGTGTCGACCCCGGCCGCCACCTACGCGGCCCCGCCCCGCCTCCTCCAGCTCGCCGTCAACGTCAGCGCCGCACACCACCTCAGGCGGCGCACCGCGAGCGGCGCCGACCTCCGGGACCAGATCGACGCGTGGCTCAAACTGCCCGGCCAGCATCTGGTCCTGCCGGACGCCGCCGACCGCCTCCTGGAGGCGACCGTGCACCTCGCGGGTCAGCAGTGGCAGCCGGTGCCGGACTTCACCTTCGGCGCGCCCGCCGACCGGATCTTCGTGCTCGACCGGACCGAGGGCGCGGTGGTCTTCGGCGACGGACTCACCGGGCGCGTCCCCCGCCCCGACCCGGACGCGCGGATCGCGTATGTGACCGGCGGCGGCCGGGGCGGCAACGGCGGTATGACCGGCAACTGGTCTCCCACCGTGGACGATCCGGCCGGGCACGGCGCGGTCTCGGCCGCCAACCTCGTACGGGCCGAAGGCGGCGCGGACCCGGAGACGATCACCGAGGCGCGCCGGCGCGCGGCCGCGTCCCTGGGGGAGGTGACCCGCGCGGTCACCGCCGCCGACTTCGCCACCCTGGCCCGCACCACACCGGGCGTCGCCGTCGCCCGCGCGTACCCGTCCCCCGGCGACCACCCCGGCTTCCCGTGCGCCACGGTGCCCGGCGCGGTGACCGTCCACATCGTCCCGGCGGCGCCCCGGGACGACCTCGACCGCGAGGACTTCGTCGCCGCGCCGCTCCCCGACCCGGGCATGGTGTGCGCGGTCGCCGCCCGCCTGGCGCAGGCGCGGCTGCTCACCTCCGAGGTCTTCGTCCGCCCGCCCCGCTATCGCGAGGTGACGCTGCGCGTCGACCTGTCGGGCGACCCGGCCGACCGCCCCCGCGTGTCCACCGTGCTCACCGCGGCGCTGCGCCGCTTCCTCGACCCGCTCGTGGGCGGTGAGGACCACGACGGCTGGCCGTTCGGACAGCCGCTGCGCCCCTCGGCCCTGCTGCGGGCCGCGCAGCGGGCGCTGGGCGACCTCGGGGACATCGCCGCGGTGGCGATCGGCCTGGACGGGGCCGACGCGTCCGAGGCCTGCGACGAGGTGCCGCTCGGTGCCGGGGCACTTCCCGTCCTGCGGACGGTCCGCACCCGGATCGTGCCCGCCGTCGAACCGGGGGAGGGGCTGGTATGAGCGGCGACGTGTGGTGGGAGAGGGACGCGCGGGAAGAGGAGAGGGACGAGGGGCGGATCGTGCCCGGTCCCGGGCCGGCCGGCGGCCGGCCCGAACTGGTCGACGCCACCCGTGAGGCGGTCCGCGCCGAGGTGCGCGGCCGGATCGCGGGCTACACCCCGGACTGGACCGACCCCGACCGCCAGGACGCCGGCGTCGCGCTCGTCCGCCTCTTCGGCACCCAGACCGAACCCGTGCTCGGCCGCGTCAACCGGCTGCCGGAGAAGGCGCTGGCCGAACACCTGGCGATCGCGGGCGTGCGGCGCCGCCCGGCCGGCGCGGCGGCGGCGCTCCTGGAGTTCACCGTGAACCCGCCGGACGGCTCCTCCGTGCTCGTCCCGGCCGGGTTCCAGAGCGCGGCGCAGACCCCGGCGGGGCAGGTCGTCTACGAAACGGACCAGGACCTGTACGCCACCCCGGCCACCCTCGGCGACCTGGCTGTCCAGGAGGCCGGAACGCTGGAGCCCCTGCCGCTGGGTCCGTCCGGGCCCAGCCGCCCCTTCGCGCCCTTCGGCCGGGACCCGGAGCCCGGCAACGGGCTGTGGATCGGGCTCGCCGGGCCGGCTGCCCCCTACCCGCGGCTGTCCCTGGGGATCGTGGTCGTGGCCGCTCCGCCCGCGCCCACGGCCTCGGGCGGGGCGCTGCCCCTCCCGCTGCCGCCCGCGCCGCTGCTGCGCTGGGACGTGCTGGACGGCACCCGGCTCGTCCCCGCCGAGCTGATGCGCGACTCCACGGCCGGGCTCGGCGCCAGTGGGACCGTCGAGCTGAGGGTCCCGCGCTCCTGGGAGCCGGGCGCCCCGTCCACCAGGCGGCCCCGGCTGCGCTGGCTGCGCGTGCGGATCGCGCACGGCGCGTTCGCCGGACCGGCGCCGGTGCTGTCCGGACTGCGGCTGAACGTGGTCGCGGCCACCGCCGCCCGCACCATCCGCGACGAGCCGCTGCAGCCCGTCCAGGACCCCGCGACGACCGGGCGGCGCCGCATGAGACTCAGCCAGGTGCCCATCCTCGCCGGATCGGTGGTCATCGAGGTCGACGACGACACGGGCGGCGATGTGTTCGGCACCACCGCCGGAACCGCGTCCCGGTGGCGCGAGGTGGAGAGCCTGGCCGGGTACGGCGCCGACGACCGGGTGTTCACCGTGGACCACGAAAGCGGCGAAGTGACCTTCGGGGACGGTGTCAACGGCGCGGCCGTCCCACCGGGCTTCCGCAACGTCCGCGCCGTGCGCTACCGCGTCGGCGGCGGCAGCGCCGGCGCCGTACGGGCGGGCGCGGTGGGCGCGGTGGTGACCGCGCTGCCGTTCGTCACCGGCGTCAACAACCCCTTCCCGGCCTCCGGCGGAACGGACGCCGAGCCCGACGCCGACGCCATGCGCCGCGGCGTCGGCGAACTGCGGGCCCGCGGCCGGGCCGTGGCCCCGGCCGACTACGGCCTGCTCGCCACCCGCGCCCCCGGCGCGTCGGTGGCCCGCGCCCAGGGCGTGCCGGGCCTGCACCCCGACTTCGCCGGGGTGCCGATCCCCGGCGTCGTGGGAGTGCTTGTCGTGCCGTCGGCGCCGCCCGTGGCGCCGGGCGCCGACCCCGGCGAACCGCCCGTGCCCACCGCCGCGACCCTGCGGGCCGTCGCCGACTTCCTGTCGCGCGAGGCCGCCCCCGCCGGGGTCACGGTGGTCGCCGCCCCCGCTCCGTACCACCGCGTCGCGGTGGAGTCCTGGGTCACCCTCGACCCGGACCTCGACCGGGCCGCGGTCCTGGCGCGGGCAGGCGACGCGGTGCGCACCTACCTGGATCCGCTGCGCGGCGGAGAGGACGGCGCGGGCTGGCCGTTCGGCGGCGCACTGCTCCACACGGCCCTGGTCCGGCGGCTGCTGGCGGTCGACGGGGTGCTGGCCGTCACCCGGCTCTCGCTCACCGTCGACGGGGTGCGCCGGCCGCCCTGCACCGACCACGCCCTCCCGCCCCACACCCTCGTCTGGCCGGAGCGCCCGCTGCTGATCCCGGTAGGTGACCAGTCATGACATGCGCACCCCACCCCGCGACCTTCCGTCTCCTCGACGCCTACGTCGGCTGGGACGAGTCGACCGGTGACGGCCCGGGTGTGGACGGCATCGTCGGCTTCGACGACCCGGCCGGCCTCCGGCTCGCCTACCGCGGCGACGCGCCGGAAGGCCCCACCAGGAGCCGCCTGCTGCCCTGGTTCCCCGACCCGCGGCTCGCGCCGGGCTGCGGGCCGTGCGCCTGGTACCTGCTCGTCCCGGGCGAGCGGCGGCTGCTGCGCCGCGACGCGTGCAGCGGTGCCTTCACGTCCGTCTGGCCGCGGGGCTGCGACCCCGCCCCGCTGCGCGAGCCGGTCTCCGTCGCCGCACACGGCCACCGGCTGGCCGTGATGGAGTCCGACCGGGTCCTGGTGTGGCGCCGCGAGGGCGAGCAACTCGCCGGGGTGATCCGGGCCGAGCGGCCGCGGTGGGCCGCCCCGGCCCCCGGCGACGAGGTCATGGTGGCCTGTCAGGGCAGTACGGACCTGCGGCGGTTCGACTCCACGGGCGGCTTCCGCGGCGTGCTGCGCACCGGCGCGCGGGGCGAGGTCATCGGCCTGCGCACCGGACCGCGGCGCACCGTGTGGCTGCTCACCGACGACGGCGGACGGCTCACGATCCACCGGGGCACCCGCCGCAGCCCCTTCCAACCCGTCACCGTGGACGAACTGGCCGCGGCCCTGCCACCGTCCGCGCTCACCTCGGCCGACGAGGACGGCTTCTGCCTGGGCGAGAAGGGCCCGGACACCCCCGCGACCACGTGCTTCACCTGGCAGGGCCTGCCCCGGGACCCCGCGCCGCCGGCCACCGACGCGTATGTGACCAGCGGGTCGTATGCCACCACCCTGATCGACAGCGGCATCTCGCGGTGCCGCTGGCACCGCGTACGCGTGGACGCCGACGTGCCCGCCGGGACGGCGGTCGGCGTCGCGATCGTGGTGAGCGAGGACGGCCGGTACGAGGAGAGCGACTGGCAGGTGTCGGCTCCCGGCGCCACGGACTTCCTCGTCGACCAGCCGCCCGGCCGCTTCCTGCGACTGAGGCTGCGGCTGTCGGGCGACGGCGGTACCACTCCGGTCGTCCGCCGCATCCGGCTGGACTTCCCCCGGGCCACCAGCGCCGACCTGCTGCCTCCCGCCTTCCGCCAGGACCCCGCGGCCGACGACTTCACCGAGCGTTTCCTGTCGCTGTTCGACGCGACGCTCGCGCAGCTCGACCGGGTGATCGAGCGGTATCCGGCGCTCCTGGACCCGGCGGGCGTCCCGGACCGGGTGCTGCCGTGGCTGGCCGGTCTGCTGGGCCTGTCGTTCGAGGCGGGCTGGGACGCCCCCACCCGGCGCGCGCTGCTGGCCGCGGCCCCGGAGCTGTACCGGCGCCGGGGCACGCCGTGGGCGCTGCGGGAGGCGGTGCGGATCGTGTTCGGGGTGGCCCCGGTCATCGACGAGCTGGCGGCCGACCGCCGCTGGGCGCAGCTGCGCGAAGCCGTCGGCGGCGGTGGAACAGGAGAGGGACACGGGCCGGAGCAAGGGCTCGGCGCGGTACGGCTGTTCGGCCGGTCGGCGAGCCGGTTCCGGGTCGGCGGCTCGGCGCTCGGCTCGGCGCCGCTGCGGGCGTTCGGCGCGCCGGACAGCGATCCGTTCACCGCGCACGCGCACCGGTTCCGGGTGCTCCTGCCCGCCGGATCGGCGGACAGGGAGGCGCTGCGGCGGCTGGTGGAGCGGCAGGCGCCCGCGCACACGGTGGGGTCGGTGCGCACCGGCGGTGCGGGGTTCGTGGTCGGTTCGCGGTCCACGGTCGGCGTGGACACCGCGTTCGTCCCGCTGCCGGCGCCCGTACTGGGCGGCGCGCATCCCGTGCGGCTGAACCGCGACGGGGTGCTCAGGGCGGGGCCGAGAGGGATGCGGCGAGGGGTGGGCGTCGGAGTGGTCTCCGCCGTCGGTGTGCATACGCGAGTGTCGTGAGAGGACGGGCGATGACGGAGACAGGGACATCGAGGAGCAAGGAGTTCGACGCGCCACCGCTGCGCCGGCTGCGGTACTTCCACGGCCAGATGCTCGGCGCGCGGGACTTCCAGCGCGAACAGGAGTACCACCGCGAGAAGTTGAGACTGCGGATGCGCTGTCTGCTCGGCTACGGAGTGGTGTGCGGCCTGCACGTGGAACCGGCGCCGCGGGACGATGACGACTGCCCGCCACCGGCCGGGGAATCCGCGCCGAGAGAGCAGGGTGACGAGAGCGGCGCCGAGGCGGAGCGCACCCGGCGCAGGGCCAAGGTGAAGATCACTCCCGGTCTGGCCGTGGACTGCGACGGCAACGAGGTCGTGGTGCGGGGCGGCTGCGTGGTCGACCTGTGGAAGGCGCTGCCCCCCGACGAACGGGACACCGACACCGTCTGGGTCGGCGTCGAGTACGCCGAGCGGCCGGTCGAGCCCACCCGCGCCGTCTACAACGACGCCTGCGCCGACACCTCCGACTGCGAGTTCGGCTGGACGGAGGAGTGCCACAGGGTACGGGTCACCGGATGCGAGCCACCGGCGGACGAGCGCTGTGACACCTGCTGCTCGCCGTGCGGGCACAAGGTGCTGTGGCTGGCCAGGATCGACTGCGTGGACCGGTACGAGCCGGTGCGCCGCGACCAGATCCACATGAACGTACGCCGTCCTTTCGGCCGCCACCTGCCCACGGTGATCACCGGTATCAACTGGATCCACGGACACACCTACACCATCGACGAGGCCAAGGACCTCCTCGGCACCCATGACGAGGGCGGCGGGCTCGTGGTGCGGTTCTCCGCCGATGTGCGGTCCGACACCCTGCGGCCCGGCGTGGTGGATCTCCAGGTGATCGAGGGCGGCAGCGGCCGCAACGCCTCCACCTGGTACATGGGCGGCGCGTTCGCCGAGCCGGACCCCGAATCCGGCGAATCCGACGAATCCGACGAGTGCGACGAGTTCACCCGGGGGTTCCGCTACCGCCAGACCACGCGCGAGACGCTGCAGGACGGCGACCGGGTGCTGATCACCGTCCGCGCCGCGTTCATCCTCGACCGCTGCTGCCGCCCGGTCGACGGCACCCACGTCGGCGGACGCGTACCGACCATCGACGCCGAGGCCACCCCGGCGGCGGCGCACGGCGGCTGCAACCTCCCGCCCTCGGGCATCGGCCCCTGGACGTCCGGCACCGGGGCGGGCGGGGACGTGTTCGAGAGCTGGTTCTTCGTGAAGGAGCGCTGATCATGCGAACAGACTGCGGATGCGGCTGCGGTGGCGACGCCACCTCGACCTCCGCCTTCGTACGTCCTCGCTTCTTCGCAGGGCAACTGCTGACCGAGGACGACCTCAGCCTGCTGGTCGAGTACACGACGGCGAAGCGCAGACTGCACAACCGGTCCCTGTACGGGCCGGGCGTCATCTGCGGCCTCGGCGTCACCTGCGACCCGTGCGGCGGCGGAACCGTGGCGGTCCACCCCGGACACGCGCTGGACTGCGCCGGAAACGACATCGTGGTGCCCTGCACCGAACGGGTCGACGTACGGGCACTGGTGCGGGAGCGGCGCATCAGTGCCCTCGGCGTGGACTGTGGGGAGAACTGCGGCGACGAGGGCGGGCGCCACTACGGGCTCTACGTGCGCTACCAGGAGCTCCCCGTCGAACCGGTGGCACCGTACGCCACGGAGGAGCCGTGCCCCGCACCGGGATGCGTACCCTCCAGGGTCCAGGAGGGGTACAGCTTCGTCGTCCGGTGCGACGACTTCGAGGACCACCGCCACAACCCCGGCACCCGACTCCTGGCGAGCCTCGGCGACCTGGCCCGGGCCGACCGGGCCCGCACCCGCGACCGGCGGCTCGGGTACTACACCGACGCCCTGTCCGTCGCCGCCCTCGGCACCGGCCGGACCTTCCGCTTCGACGCCGCCGACGCGCAGCGGTACGCCACCGCACTGGCCTGGCTGCGTGAGAACGCGGGTGGCGAGGGCCCGCCGCCCCCGCCGACGGTCCGTGAGATGACCGAGCACGTCCGCGCGCTGGCCGCCGCCGTCGCCCGGTTCGACACCTACGACCCGGCCGGGCAGGACCAGCTCAGGAGGGACCACCCGGACCTCGCCACCGTGCAGGAGGCCCGCGGCGTCCTGGGCACGGCGTGCGAACGGCTCAGGGGCGCCGACATGGAAGCGGCCTGGCCCGACCCGCTGCGCCGTACGATCGCCCGCGCCGTCGTCACCGAGACCGCGGCCCGGGTCGTACCGGAGAGGGGCGACCCGGACGCGCCGCTGGAAGTGCGCATGCTGGCCCAGGGCACACCGCTCGGTCACGCGCTGCGGGTGGAGTTCCGCGCCGACATCGCGCTGATCCGGGAGTGGCTGCTGTGCCGGCTGGACCAGGCCGACGGCCTCGCCGACTGCGCGCTGCGCCACGACGTCGCCACCGCCGACGTACCGCCGCTGCTCCCGGCCCCGCCGCCGGACAGCACCGAGAAGGCGACCGTCGCCGAGGTGCAGCAGATCGCGGAAGCGGCCGCGGCGCTGGGCACCGCGCTGCGCCGGTTCCTGACCGACGCGGCCTGCGCCACGCTGAACCCGCCGTGCGGCGACTGCGCCGACACCGACGTCCTGCTCGCCCACCTGGAACTGGACGGCTGCGACGTCGTACGGGTCTGCTCCGCCACCCGCGAGCAGGTGCTGCCGGGCGGCTCGGCGTACGGCGAGTGGCTGCCCAAGCTCTACCGGCTGCGCGAACTCGCCGAGCGCGTGTGCTGCGCACCCCTGCCGCCGCACCACAAGCCGACCCTCCCGGCCGAGGGCCCGGTGGCGCGCCCGTACACCGAGGGACTGCTCGGCGACTGGCCGCGCACGGGGGACCTGGAGGAGATGCTGTCCCTGCTGGTCACCCCCGCCCCTGGGGAGACACCGCCCAAGGCGCTGCACGAGCAGGTCTACACCACGCCCAGCGAAGTCACCGACAGCATCCAGGAACTGGCCCGGCTCAGGACACAGGTCGCCGACCTCACCGCCGCCGTGGAGGGCCTGCGCGCCCACATGGGCAGCACACGGACGCAGCTGACGCACGTGGAGGAACGCCTCGCGGACCGCGAAGGCACACCGGGCCCGTCTCCGGACCCGTCATCGGACCACGACCAGGACCCAGGCGCGGACGGGGGAGCGGACCAGACGTCCGACCAGGCGCCGGACGGTGCGACCGAACCGCCCAAGGCCCCGGCCAAACGCACCCGGTCATCCCGCTCCCGTACCCAGAAGCCCGGTGAGACGCCATGACGGGCCCGCTGCGCCCCGCCTTCCACGAGGGCCAGGTACTGGCGGCCGCCGACCTGTCGGCCACGGTGGAGTACGCGCGCGGCCCGGCCGCCCGCCACGCCCGGCACCTCCACGAATGGGGCATCGCCGAAGGGCTCGGCCTCGTCACCCAGCCCCGTACCGACCCGGCCACGGGCGCCCGTTACGTCGAGGTCAGCGTGTCGCCGGGGATCGCCGTCGACGGGACCGGCCGCGAGGTGGTCGTCACCGAGCCGGTGGTGCTGCGCGAGGGCGACTTCGACGAGGTCAACGGCGCGGACCAGCTGACGGTCGAGCCCTACCCGGTCTTCCTCACCGCCGCCGACCGGGAACCGGACCGGTCCTCCGCCCCGGTCTCCTGTTCGGGCAGTGCCACGAAGACCCGGGTGGAGGAGTCGTATCAGATCCTCTTCGGGCGCCTCGGCGACGAGCGGCTGGTCGGGGAGCAGCAGCCGCCCGCGATCGGTGCCCCACCGGCCGATCCGCCCGTCCGCTGGCTCATCCTGCTGGGCTACGTCCAGTGGACGGACGGCCACTTCAGCGGCGTCGTGACCGAGGCGCGCGGCGTCGCGGCGCGGTTCGTGGGCGTACGCGCGGACAGCGTCTCGGCCGCGTCCGGCGCGCTGACCCTGCGCACGGCCCCGGAGGCCCAGGAGGGCAAGCCGGCGCTCGTCCTGTCCGGCGGCGAAACGCCGAACCTGGTCTTCGGCCTGTACCAGGGCGGCGGCACGGTCGCCCCGCTGATGACCGTGGCGGCCAACGGCAACCTCACGATCGAGGGCAGCTTCAGCGGCGGGACGCAGGCCGGCAGCACGCTGGTCGTGTCCGGGACCGCCACCGACGGGATGCTGCTGCCGCTGCCGTCCGGCGTCATCCCGGAACAGGTCGCCGACGGACGGGTCGTGCTCCACGTCCATCTGACCCCGCGCACACCGCCCTTGGCCGACACGGAGCTGTACAGCCCGGTGGAGGCCACCGTGGACGCCGACCGGCGGCTCCGGTGCCGGGTGCGCCGGTACAACCCCCTGGCGACCCCGGCCAAGGTCGTCGAACAACCCGGGGCGGCCGACTTCCTGGTGGTGGCGACGGTCGCGGCAACGAACGGCGGTGGCTGACGATGGCTCTTCACGTGGTGTACGCGATCGGCACCGGCCACGTCGTGGGCGCCCTGGCCCAGACCGGCGCCGGCGCCCCGGCCGACGCGGCCGCACTCGTCGGACGCGCGCTGCCGTTGCGTGTCTCCCTGGGCGACGGCCGCATCGCGACCCTGCCGCTGAGCGCCGGAAAGCTCGGCGTGGCGGCCGTGGACGACGAACCCGGGGCCCTCGCCGATCCGTTGGCCTTCGGCGTCGAGCTGACCTCCGAGGACAAACCCAAACCTGAGCTGGTGCGCCTGGCGGGGTGGGACGACGATGTGGTGCTGGCCAAGAACGGGATCACCATCACGGTGCAGGTCCCGGTGAACCGCACCACCCCCGTGGTCGCGCTGATCTCCGACGAGCAGGACACTCATGTGCTCACCGGGGAGATCCCCGCCCAGCAGACCCAAGTGAAGCTACCGGTGACCCTCACCGCGGGCAGCGAGCACGGTGTACTGGTGCTCGCGGCGGGCTGGGCGGGCTACCTGGGAATGGGGAAGGTGACGTGAGCGCGCCCACCGCGCCGGCCGCCGTCGAGCCTGGCGAGATCACGGTCCACCGGTGCACCGTGACGGTGGTCCGGAGCGGTGGGTGGAGCTGGGGCCCCGATCCACGCGGCCTGGTCCGCCAGGTGGTCGATGCCCTGCCCGAGTTGCTGGCCGACCACTTCGCCGAGCGGCTGGCCGGAGACGGACCGGATGTGGAGATCACCGAGCCGCTGACCGTCACCGTCCGGCAGGGCCGGCCCGTGGGCGGCGTCCCGCCCGTCGAGGTGCACTTCGCGCCCGTGCCGATGGTGGAGCTGCCCGCCGACACGCCGGGCGGCGGCACCGATGCCGTCTCCCTCGGGGAGTCCTTCGCGGCGGCGCCGGACCCGTGGACCGTCCCGAGCGCCGCCGCGCTCTTCGCCGAACTCGCCGAGCGCGGGGAACTGGACGCGCTGCTGGCACTGTTGCCCGACGAGTCGGTGCGGGCGTATCTGCCCGCCCTGCTCGGCGACGACGACGCGACGGCCGCACGGCTGCTCGCCGAGCTCGTCGGGCGCGCCCTGGTGGCGGCCCCTCCTCCCGCCGGCCCGCACGGCGAGGCCGCCGCCCGGCCTTGGCCCGTCGAGGCACTGCCCCCGCGGCTGCGCGCCGCGGTCGAGGGCGCCGAAGCCGCTGACCTGCCCCGGCTGCTCGCCGGCTTCCTGGCGTCGGCGGACCGCGAGGAGGCGGTACGGGTGGCGCGGTCCCTGGCAGGCCCGTACGACCGCGCCGCCGACGAGCCGCAGGGGGAGGCGGGCGGCGGCGAGGCGCGCACCACCGCCGGGGCAGGTACCACCGCCGCGGCGCGCACCACCGATGCGGCGCACGCCACCGGCGAGGTACGGGTGTGGTCCGCGCTGCCCTTCCTGCTCGCCGGGCCACTGGCGCGCATCGGGTACCTCGACGCCATCGGACCCGCCCTGGCCGGCGTCGAACTGGCCGAGCAGGCACCGCTGTTCGCGGCGGCCCTGGGCTACAAGGCGCTGGGCGTGACCGCACGCGGCTGGCGCCGCGCCGACCGGGACAGCGAGGCCGCGGCCGCCTTCGCCGGCCTGACGCCCCCCGTCGCCGAGGAGCGGCTGGCCGACTTCGCCCGACAGGTGCGCCCCGCGCTCCCGGTCCTCGACGGCGTCCTGGCGCTGTCGGTGTGCCGCGGCCACGACCCCGCCGACCCGCTCCTGATCACGGGGACTGGCCAAGTCGACGGGGAGTTGCTCCTCGTCGACGCCCACGGCATGTTCCCGATCGCCTGGGCCGCGCGAGCCACCGGTCTGTTGCCGTGCTGGCAGGCGTGCGGGCGGCCGCCCGTGCTGCTCTGCGATGGCCCCCTGCCCTCCGGCACCCTGCCCGAACTGGCCGCGGCCGGTGTGCCGTTCCTCACCGGCGTACGGCCGCTGCGCGGCGACCCGGTGGCGCGGCTGCCCTGGCGCACACCGCTGTGGACCGCCGCGGGCACCGCACCGGACCCGCGCCTCGCCGCGGAACTCCCCGCCCACGCACAGCGCTTCGCGCATCTGGTCACCGCGCTGGTCACCGAGCGCCGGGCGGTACCACTGGCGCGGGACGGCGGGCTGGAGCGCACCGTCACCCTGGCCGCGGCACTCGGCCTGGCCACGATCGCCTGGACGCTCTGGCGCGACCGCGAGACCCCGGATCCGCTCCTGGCCCTGAGCCGCTTCGCCGACCTGGAGGCCACGGTGCGCTACGAGTCCGCGGCCGTTCGGGTACGCGTCCCGATGGGACGGCGCCATGCGGACCTCCTGCGCGGCGGTCTGCTCGCCGACGTGCCCGACGTGGTCTGGCTGGGCGGCCGGACCCTGACCTTCTCGGCCGGGTGAGAGCCATGGGCGAACCAGCGGTCGAGCACCTGCGGATCAGGCTCGCGGGCCTGCACCGGGCGCTCCGGGCCGCCGTCGAACGCCAGGCCGGGCTCGCCGCCCGGCTCACCCGGCCGGACCTCACCCCGTACTGTGTGACCGACGAACAGGTCGATGTGCTGCTCGGCGAGGTGCAGGCCTTCACCGACACCATGGCCGAGCCGTACCTGCCCCGACCGACGGAGCCGGAAGCCGAACGGGACCTGAGGCGGCGCGCTTCCGCCGAGGGCACCACCCTGCCGCTGGACGCGCTCGCCACCCGCTTCGGCCTGACCCGCCCCGAGCAGGACGCGCTGCTCCTGGCCGCGGCGGTCGAACTGGACCGCGGCTACGAACGGATCTACGCCTACATCGTGGACAACCTGAACCGGCGGCTGCCGAGCGTGGAGCTGCTGGTGAGCGTGGGCGCGCTGAGCGCGGAGAGCACCGCGGGAACCGAGGGGGAGAACCACGAGTACGAGGCGAGCGCGGCGGCCCGCCTCGCCCTGCGCCGCGCCCTCGGCCCGACCGGGCCGCTGCGCCGCTACGGTCTGCTGCGCCCGCACGGCGAGGCCGCCGTCGAACTCGCCCAGGAACTGGTCCTCGGCCCCGGGGTGCTGGACTACCTGCTGGGCTGGGGCGGCGACGTCGGCCTGCTGGGCCACGACCCCGGCGAGGTCGCGCCGCCGGAGCCGCGCGTGCTGTCCCCGTACCTCTCCTCGGACCGGCTCGCGCGGCTCGGCCGTGCGCTGGGCCGCGGCGACATCGACCTGGCCGGGCTGTGGGGCTGCCCGCCCGACGGCCAGCTCGACGCCGTACAGGCGCTGGCCAAAGCCGCGGGAGCGCCGCTGCGGACCCTGACCGCCGATCCCGAGGCCGACCCCCAGGCAGATCTGCGGACGGCCGCCGCGCTGGGCGCGGTGCTGTGGATTCCCACCGACGATCTGCACGGCGAGCCACAGCGGCAGCGCGCCGCCGCGGTGTCCGCCGCGCTGCCGCGCTCGCGGGTGCCGGTGTGCCTGACCGGCCTGAAGCCCTGGCGCCCCGCGGGCCTGCTCGCCTCGCGCGCGTACGCCGAGCTCACCGTCCCCGTCCCCGGCTTCACCGACCGCCGGGCGATGTGGTCGGCCGCCCTCCCGGAGCTGGACACAACCCTCCTCGAAGACCTCGCCGTCCGCTACCGGATGAGCGGCGGCGAACTGCGCGCCGTCGCCTCGGTCGCCGACGCCGGAGCACGTCTGGCCGGCAACGGACACCCGCAGCCGGTCGCCGCCCACGTCGAACCCGCCATCGCCACCGTCACCCGCGGCCGCGGCGGCAGCGCCGTCCACTCGATCGTGCCCCGGCGCACCGCGGGCGACCTGGTCCTGCCCGACGTCCAGTTCCGCCAGATCCTGGAGATCGCGTCCGCCTTCCACGCCTGGCCCCGGATCGCCGAGAGCTGGGGCTTCGCCCGCCGCGCGGGCCACGGCGGGGTCAAGGCACTCTTCACCGGCGAGCCGGGAACCGGCAAGACCATGTCCGCCGAGATCGTCGCCGGCATGCTCGGCCTGGAACTGCTCAAGGTGGACCTCGCCCAGGTCGTCTCCAAATGGGTGGGGGAGACGGAGAAGAACATGGAGACAGCGTTCCGGCAGGCCGAGGAGAGCCACGCGGTGCTGCTCTTCGACGAGGCCGACGCCCTGTTCGGCAAGCGCGGCGAGGTGAAGCACGGCACCGACCGGTACGCCAACCTGGAAGTGGGCTATCTGCTGCAACGCCTGGAGGCCAGCGACGGGCTGGTGATCCTCACCAGCAATCTCAAGGACAACATCGACCCGGCGTTCACCCGGCGCTTCCACTTCGTCGTCCACTTCCCCCGCCCGGCCGCCGCCGAACGCCGCAGACTGTGGCGCCTCGCCTTCCCCGAGGAGGCCCCGCTCGCGCCCGACGTGGACCTGGACGCCCTGGCCCGCCTGGACATGACGGGTGCCGGCATCACCGCGGCGGCCCGCGCGGCGGCCCTGGGCGCGGCGGACAGCGGCGGCGCTACGATCGAGATGCGTCACATCGTCCGCGGCGTGGCCCGCCAGTTCCAGCGCGAGGCCCGCCTCCTCCGCCCGACCGAACTAGGCCCGCACGCCCATCTGCTCGACGACGGAACCCCGGGGTGACACCGATGCTGCCCACCGAACCCCCGCTCTCCCTGCACCGCCTACTGGCCCCGGTCCCGCCGGCCCGCACCCATGAGACGGCGACGGCCACCCGCCAGGCGCCGGCTCCGGCGCCGGTGCCGGTGAGCAACGCGACGATGGCCCACAGCATGCACGCGCTGGCCAAGATGTCACCGCCCGCTGCCCAGGACCAGCTCGGCAACGCGGCCACGACCAAAGCGGCCGCGCAGGCGGCCCCGGGTGTACGGCTGTTCTTCGTGCCGGTGAAGTCGCCTTGGGAGGACGCGTCGAATCGGTGAGACCGCAACCGGCTCCACGGCGCTTCCCACCTTGCGCCGCACACCTGCTGGACCCCCGCTCGACGGCGCTCAGTCGTACGACGTGACCTCGTTCCGGAGCCTGTCGATCCGTTCGAGCATCGCGCGAGCGCCGTCCAGATGCTCCTCCTGTACGGCGCCGATGCCCCAGTCGTCCTGATCGTCGTACTGCCGCTCCAGCTCGCGCAGGTCCTCGGCCTGGAAGTCCCGAAGGATCGCCAGCAGCGAGTCACCCCGCCGCGTCACCTCATCGCGGTGGGTGGCCGTCCCCGGGACACTTAAGACAGTTGTCCGCCGCTCCTGGAGTTCGGAGAGCCGGTAACAGAGCACGGGCAGCTCCTCCATCGGCGCCTCGTCGTCCACGGGCAGATGCAGGAGGGGCAGCAGATCGGGATCGAGGGCGAAGAGGCGGCGCTCGACCGGGTCCAATGAGGTCGGCTCGGGGTGCGGTCCTCCTCGCTCCAAGGGGAAGGCCAGGCTCCACGGTTGGTTGGTGGTCATCAGTCCCAAATGCCAGGGGCCGTCCTCGGCGAGGGCGAAAAACTCCCGGGGCAGGTCGACGCCGTAGCACTCGCGCAGGACCTGGCGGGCGCTCAGGCCGGTCTCGAACAGGGCGCCCGCCAGCCGCACCATCGAGGCGTAGTCATCGCGCGACGCCTCGGCCCGCAGCTGTGGGAGCGTACCGTCGTCCACTTACCCCGTCCCCTTGGCTTGGCTTTTCCGCTCGGCCTTCTCCGCCCGGATCTCCTGCGTCAGCTTGTTCAGTTTTCTCCAGGTGCGCTTGAGGTCGGACGCCGTCAGCGCGCCGATGATCTCATGCGCGACGCTTTCCACCAGACCCATGGCGTCGTGGGTACGCTGTGCGTCAGGAGTGCCACCCCCCGCCTGAAGAAGCCTCTTTCGTGCGTCCTTGAGCAGGGTCTTCACCGCGTCCACGTGCTCTTGGACGCCTGGATCCTCCATGGTCAGTTCCGGCGCGTCGGTCAGCAATCTGATGACGGCCTCGACGTGCCGGAAGACTCGGGAGACCGTCGTCTGCTCGGGTCGGCCCAGCCCGGGGACCATTCCTCCGGTGAGTTCCAGCGTGATGGTGTAGGCGTTCGCCATCGACTGGGCCTGCTTGATGACCGGGTTCGCCGGGTGCTGACTGTCCTCGATGCTCTTCTCGGACACCTCGAACCCGCGGTCGGTGCCCAGCCGCGGATCCGACGGGATCGCCGCGCTCGGTGCATACGCCATCGAGAAGGCGCCGCCGAGAAGCCGCCGCGCCCAGTTCCTGAATCGGCGGCCCTCACCTCCGCCGACCCCATACGGTCGGCGGTCTCTGGCTTTGGCCTGCTGGAGCCGCTGGAAGATGTCGTACACGCGCTTCTCGTCACGCGCGTCCCAGAGCTTGATGAGCGTGTTCGGCTCGGCGGGGTACAGCGCCTGTGGTACGTGCAGGCCGAAGGCGGCCCGGATCGCCCGGTCGATCTCGTTGGCCAGTTGGGTCAACTGGACCGTACGGGGACTGGCGTTCGAGCCCCAGTCGAAACCCTCGAAGTGGTAGCCGCCGGTGATCATCGTCCGATCGCCCGCGATGTCCCGGAGGATCGCGTCGTACTCGGCGAGCAAACCCTTCCCCCCGAGGGTCCGCAGACCGCCGTCGGCGTCCTGGCTCAGGCCGTAGACCTGCCGGTTCACCTGCGCGAGGAGGCTCTTCGCCCGATTGACGTGGGAGACGAAGATATGTCCACGGATGAGCCCGTAGGGAATGGCCTTGGTCTTCCTGTCCCGCAGGCCCTCGTCCTCGGCGGTCCGCGCGGCCTTCTGCTGGTCGGGGGAAGCGGCGAGTTCCAGGTAGGCCTTGCGTACCTTGCTGAAGGCGACCTTCTTGCCCGTCTCGGTGTCGACCCAGGTAGGGGTCCACAGGAACCCGAACGCGAGCATGCGCAACTCGTTCGGGGCCGCGATGCTGTGGACCGCTTTCCGGACCGGCTCGGCGCCGCGCTTGGGGGTGGCCGCTGGGTCGAGGGGTTCAGCGGCGTTGACGCCGATGATGACGGCCGTCCTCGCTGCGGCCACCCGCTGCTCCGTCGATCCCGCCCACGCGTCGGTGAGATACCGGGCGGCGATCTGCGGGTTGCCGGCCACCTCGCTCGGGATCGCGGCCATGGTGATGACGAAGCCCACCGGGTGCGGTTCCTTCATGGGGTGAGGGATGGGGAGCAGCCGGTCGACCGGGTTGCCCACGGGGATGATTTCGATGGCCGCCGCTGAGGTCGCCCCGGCGATCTTGTAGCGGAAGCCGAGATTCTCCGGCTGGGTCTCTGCCTCCGGATTGACGGCGACCTCGATGCGGTAGTTCTCCTTGGCCACCTTCTTGAGCCGGATCCTGGTGAGGCGGTGCCGCCGCTTGATGGCCGGCAATCCGCGCCGCACGGACTTGACCGTCGCCGACTCCTCGTTGAGCAGGCGCGTCGCGTCACGGATGGCGGCGTCCAGGGCACGCTTCTTGTCCGCCGGGGAGCGTTTGTCGGGGCGCTTCTTCTTCGGGTCGCGCCGGTCCTTCCGCTTCGGCCTCCGCCGGTCCGGACGGCGCCGCTGGTCGGGGCGCCTGCGCCGGCGCGGCCTGCCCGGCCGCTTCCGGTCCGGGCGGCGCTTCGGCTTCGGCTTGGGCTTCTTCTTCTCGAACGTGACCTTGATCTTGGACCAGAGCTTCTTCACCAGGCCCACGATCTTGTCGATCACCCAGTCCACCGCCCGGTCGACCGGCTTGGACATCGCCTGGACGATCTGCTTGACCTTCGCGGCGATACCGCCCACGCCCAGGATCGCGGCGAGGACACCCAGCAGGACCGGGATGGAGCGGGCCAGAGCGCGCTCGATGAGGCCCGGGACGCCGCCGCTGCCGCCCCTCGCGATCGCGATGACCGCGTCGAGCACGGCGCCCACGAACTCGATGATCTGACGTGCCTGGGTGACGATGAAGCGCACGATGTCGATGATCAGCTTCACCGCCCGGACGAACGCCGACGCGGGGTTGAGCAGCGAGATCACCCACATGATCCCGGCGACGACGATCGTCGGTGTGACGTAGGCGATGACCTTGTCCAGCAGGTCCTTCTTCAGGTCGCCCACGCGCGCCTTGAGGTCGTCCCACATCCCCGCCACGCCCCGCTTGCGGACCTCCGCGACCAGCGGCACCGCGGTCTCGGCCGCCGCGACCGCCGGTTCCATCTTCGGGACCTTGCGGACGATCCGGGAGCGGATGTTCTGCCAGGTCAGCCCCAGCAGGGAGGCGAGCATCCTCAGGACGCCCTGCGCGTCGAACTTCGACGGCAGCTCGATGCCCGCCTCGGCCGTCTTGCCCAACAGCCACGACAGGATGCCCTGTTGCAGATGGTGGCCGATGTTCGCCAGGAACTGCCGCAGACCGGCGCCGACCGCCGAGACCAGGTTGCGCAGGAAGCCGATCGGGTCCTTGAGGATCAGCATGACCGCCGACGCGGCCTTGGCGAGGACCGACAGCAGCAGCCGCTTCAGCTCCAGGATGGTGTTGATGACGGACTTGACCGCGTCCACGGCCTTGGCGACGAGGCCCTTGTTCTTCTCCTTCTCCGCGGCGATCTCGTCGTCGACGGACTTGAGCGCGTCGGTGTACTTGGTGGCGAGCGTGTCGACGAGCTGGGTGCCCTTGTCGTCCACGGACTGCGTGAGTTCGTCGAACTTGTCGGTGAACTCGGCGGCCGCCTGCTGCCCGATGGACCGCAGGTCGGCCGGAAGCCTCCGCACCGCGTCCTGCATCTCGGTCCGGCCCTGGGCGATGCGGCGCTTCGCCCGGTTCAGCTCGCCGCCGATGGTGTCGGCGACGTCGGAGATGACCTGCCGCATCCGGCGGACGTAGTTGTCGCGGGCCTCCTCGAAGATCTTGTCGGCCTCGGCGGGCAGCCCGGCGAACAGGTCCCGGACCCAGCGCGCCTTGCCCGTCCAGCCCGAGTACCGCCGGTCCTTGTACTCCTCCATCTTCCGCTTGTGCTCGGCGGTGAACGCGTCCCGCGCCGCCTTCTCTTCCCTGCCGAACTGCTCGTCGACGAGCTTGTCGAGGCCGTCGAGGATCGCCTCGACTTCCTTCTTCATGGTGTCGAAGACGCCCTGCAGGATCGCCGTGACCTGGGCCCGCTTCTCCTCGTCCCGGCCCTTGGCACCGGTCTTGCCCGCGCCGACCTGCTGCCCGGTCCGCACCCGCTGGGCGCCCATCGCGCCCATGGCGGCGGCGCCGAGCCGCTGGGCCTGCGCGGTGGCGGCGCGCAGCTCCTTCTTCTCGTGCCCGCGCATCCGGCCGGGGGCCACGTCGGAGTGGTGCTCGGCGGCCTTCTTCTCGCCCAGGGCGGTCTTGAACGCCGGCTCGTTGGACTTCTGCAACTGCGTCTCGGTGACCTGCGCGTCCGCCATCTGCCGATCGACCTGGGCAGGACCGGCGGACAAGTCGGTGGCCGACGGCGGCAGCTTGTCCGGGACGGCGTTCGCCGGATTCGGCGTGCCCGGGGTCCCCGGGGGCCGGTCCGGGGTCATCGGTACGACCTTTTTGGGCACGGCCGCCGAGGTGTCCGGGGGAGCGGCGGTCGTCGTGGCGATCTGCTGGGCCGAATCCGCCTTGCCCTCGCCGACCTTGCCGTGCACCTCGGCCCGTACCTCGTCGGCCTTGCCGGAGTCGGCGAACTTGTCCGCCTCGTCGAGGTTCTTCGGCGCCTTCTCGGCGATCGCCTTCTCGACCGCCCTGATGAACGCGTCCTTGTCGAACTCCTTCGGCCGGGCCTCGTTCATCTTCTCGGCGTTGGCGGTCTTGCCCTGCGCCTCTTCGTCGTCCTTGGGCGGCCGGGCCGCGTCCTGCGCGGCCGCCGCTTCCGTCCTCGGGGGCGGGTGCGAGCTCGCCATCGAGCGCTTCTTGCGCTGTACGTCCTTCTTCAGCGTCGCGAACTTCGGATCCGCTCCCGGACCGGGGCGTGCCTTCGCCTCCGGCGCGGTGCCGGAGGCCGCGGCCGCGGGCGCCGCCTCCGGTGTGTCCGCCGCTGTCGGTTCGGCCGCGGGCGGCCGCTGAGGGCCGGGCTCGGCCCGGCGAGCCGCCGCGATCGCGCCATTGCCGACCATGTCCTGCCCGGCGGGCGGCGCGGGTCGGGGCCCGCCGGCCAAAGCGGCCGTCACCGCCGCGTTGGACGGAGGGAACTCGGGGCGTACGGGGCGGGTGGAGTCGCGTACTTCCGGCCGATCCTGTGCCGGGACAGGCGCCGTCTTCGCCGCCCTTGGCCGCAACGCGAGAGCCTTTGGCGGTGGCATCGGACGGAACCCTCCCACGGCATGTCGGTGCCGACAGGGACTCGGTGTCCCCTCGACACCCCCGATGAAGGGTGGCAGCACGGGCGTGACGGGACCGTCACCCCCGTGTTCCCGAACCGTCTCCCAACGGAGCACGGCGACGGCCTGGATCACTCCCCACGTGGTGATGCAGGTCGGCCGGTGCGGGGCTGTCATCGAGGAAGCCGCCCACCTGGTGCTGCCACAGCTTCGCGTAGGCGCCGTCCGACGCGAGCAGTTCCTGGTGCGTGCCCTGCTCGAGGATGCGTCCGCGGTCGAGGACGACGATCCGGTCCATGGCGGCGACCGTGCTCAGCCGGTGGGCCACCACCAGCGCCGTACGCCCCTCCATGAGCCGCCACAGCGCCTCCTGGACGAGGATCTCGCTCTCGGAGTCCAGGGCGCTGGTCGCCTCGTCGAGCAGCAGGATCGGCGCGTCACGCAGGATCGCCCTGGCAAGAGCGACCCGCTGGCGCTGTCCGCCGGACAGCTTGACACCGCGCTCGCCCACCATGGTGTGGAAGCCGTCCGGCAGCGCGTCGGCGAACTCCGTGACGTGCGCCGCCTCGGCCGCACGGCGGATCTCGGCGTCGGTGGCGTCCGGCCGGGCGAACGCGATGTTGTCCCGCAGTGTGCGGTGGAACATCGCCGGGTCCTGTGGCACGTAGGAGATCAGGCCGCGCAGGTCGGCCTGGCGCAGCCTGCTGATGTCCTGCCCGCCGATCAGGATCCGGCCGGCGTCGATGTCCGTCATCCGCAGCAGCAGTCGGGTGAGCGTCGTCTTGCCCCCGCCGGACCGGCCGACGAGACCGACCTTCGCCCCGCTGGGCACGGCCAGGTCGAGCCCGTCGAAAAGTGGCTCCGCGCCCCCGTGGGCGAAGGTCACTTGCTCGAAGCGGACATCGGCGGCCTGGGACAGCAGCGGCTCCGGCGACACCGGGTCGAGCACCGTCGGCGGCGCCAGGAGCAGTTCGGTGAACTGCGCGGCCTCCGTCATCGAGCTCTCCAGACGGCGGTAGATCTGGTTGAACTCGAACATGATCCGTGTCGCGTTGGTGTAGTACGTGAAGGCGACCACGACCGCCTCCACACTGTGACTGCCCCCGCTGAGCGCGACCGCGAGCAGCAGGCCCAGCGTGTTGGTCAGCACGGACATCGGCGCGACCAGCGTGTCGATGCGCAGATTGCCGTAGTCCCACGACCTCAGCGAGAGCCGCCGGGACTCCGCGACCCGGGACCGATGCTCCGCGGCCTCCCGTTCCTCGGCGGCGAACGCCCGGACCGTGTCCATGTTCATCAGGCTGTCCGCGACGTGGCCCGCCACCCGGGCGATCGCGTCCTCGCGCTGATCGACGAGCCTCTGGCGGCGACGGATGAGAGGCGTCGCACACAGCGCCGTCAGCGCGATCATCACCAAGAGCCCGACGACGAGCAGCGGTTCGTAGGTCCAGAGCACCACTGACCCGAACACCAGTGGCACGAAGTTGGCCACGACCGAGAACGCCAGCGTGTCGATGAACTGTTCGAACCGGGAGGCGAAGCTCAGGACCCGCTTGGTCAGCGACCCGGCGAAGTTGTCGTGGAAGAACGCCGCGTCCTTGGCGAACAACTCGTCCATGCCGACCACGTACAGGTGCTCGATGCCATATGCGTCAAGACGGTTCAGACAGTGCAGGCCGATGCGCCACAGCGCCTCCGCCAGCAGCAGGACGCCGATGAAGCCGAGAACGTAGGGCAGCGTGGAGCCGGTCGAGACACCGGTGTCGTCGGCGATGCGGCCCACGAGCTTCGCGACGACCAGCGGCGCGACGTAGTTGATGCCGATGTTGCCCAGCGCCGGCAGGAGCATCGCGGGCACCGCCACCCGCCGCAGCCGGGACAACTCCCGTCCGTAGTAACGAAGCGCGAGGTGCACCGAGCCCCTGCCCGGCGGCACCTCGCGCGATTCAGGCGTTCCCATCCCACCCCTGCGTTGTCGTCTGGCAGCCCATCACATGCCTCGCCGGACTCGCCGCTCCCTCCCTCGTTCGGGTCGTCCCCCGCCGGACGCGACACGGCGACGGAGCCCCCGCGAAGCGCGCGGCAACGCCGCTGTGCGAGTACGGACAGGCCCCGGAAGCGCAGTGTCCCGTGACGGCGCCCATGGCGTCCAAGCGTTTTTCTCAGCCATCACCCCGCACCCGGCCCGGGCGTCTCGGCTGACCTTCGCCCCGCGCGGATGGCCCACACGGGCGGTGGGCGAACGGTGCCCTCGGCCCGTCGTTCATCGGCGGGTGACCTCGGCGGTGGCACGCTGAAAGACGGCTCCCGTTTTCGGGGGCGCCGGTCGGAGGAACGACGGGAGCGGTTGATGGCATGCGGCGAGCAGCCCGGTCAGGACGCTCCTGGCCGGGGGACGAGCACGCCCGCCCCGGAAAGGGGCCTGTCGCCGGCCGAGGCGGCGCGGCGACTGGAGCGCTTCGGGCCCAACGAGGTCCCGGCCGAGCGGCGGACCCCCGCGCGGCGGCGGGTCCTGCAGCAGCTGCGCGACCCGCTGATCCTGGTGCTGCTCGCGGCCGCCATGCTGACGATCGCCACCGGCGATCTGTCCGACGCCGCCGTGATCCTGCTGGTGATCACCGTGAACACCGTGGCCGGCGTGGTGCAGGAGGTACGGGCGGAAGCGGCGGTGATGGCCCTTTCAGCCATGAGCGCCCCCGCGGCCAGGGTGGTGCGGGACGGTGCGGAGCGATCCGTACCGGCTGCCGAGGTGGTGCCCGGTGATCTGGTCCTCATGGCCGAGGGGGACATCGTTCCCGCGGACGGAGAGGTGCTGGCCGCGGCGTTGCTGCTGGCGGATGAGTCCTCGCTGACGGGCGAGTCCGTTCCGGTGGAGAAGGCCCCTGACGGCGAGTCGTCGCGCGGCAGGGTGTCGGCGGGTACGGTCATCGTGCGCGGCCGCGGCCGCGTCCGGGTCACCGCCACCGGAGCCGACAGCGCGCTCGGCCGGATCGCCTCCCTGATGGGCACCGCGCCCGGCCTGACCCCGCTGCAGCGCCGGCTGGCGGGATTCGGCAGGGTTCTGGCAGCTGTCACCGTGGCGCTGTGCGCGGTGGTCCTCGCGCTCGGGTTGGTGCGCGGACAGCCCGTGGAGCTGATGGTGGTGGCGGCGATCAGCCTCGCCGTGGCCGCCGTGCCGGAGTCGCTTCCCGCTGTCGTGACGCTCGCTCTCGCGCTGGGGGCGCGGCGGATGGCGGACCGTCACGCCATCGTCCGCAGGCTGCCCGCGGTGGAGACCCTGGGCTCGGTGACCGTGATCGCCACGGACAAGACCGGCACCCTGACCGAGGGCCGGATGGCCGCCGAGCGACTGTGGACGCCGCGCGGCGAGGCCACGGTCGTGGGCACGGGCTACGAACCCGAGGGGCGGGTCGTGCGCGACGGCGCGCCGGTGACCGCGGGCGACGCGCCCGACCTGGCGGCGCTGCTGCGGGCCGCGATGATGTGCAATGACGCGGAGCTGGAACCTCCGGCGGACGGCTCCACGCAGTGGCGCGCGCTGGGCGATCCCACGGAGGCCGCCCTCCTCGTGGCCGGGGCCCGTCTCGGCCTTGACCGGGCGGCGCTGGACCGCGAGCTGCCGCGCGTGGAGGAGGTCCCGTTCGACAGCGGCCGCAAGCGCATGACGACCGTCCACCGCAGACCGGAGGGCGGCCTGCGGATCGCGTGCAAAGGGGCGCCGGAAAAGCTGCTCGGGCCGCGGATCCTGGCCGATGCCCCTGACACGCTCGCCCGCGCGGCGGCACAGGCTCAGGCGCTGGCACGCGGCGGGTACCGCGTACTCGCCGTCGCCTCGGCCGACCTGGAGGAAACGGCGGAGCGGCCTCCGACATGGGAGTCGGGACTGTCGCTCCTCGGGCTCGTGGGCATCCTGGACCCGCCCCGGAGCGCGTCGCGGACGACCGTGGCCGCCTGCGAACGGGCCGGCATCGTCCCCGTACTCGTCACCGGCGATCACCCGCTGACCGCACGGGCCGTGGCCGAGCGCCTCGGCATCGCCTCCCGCGAGGAGGAGGTCACCACCGGCGAGCGGATCAGGGAAGGCACAGCGGGGGACCTGACGGGCGTGCGCGTCTACGCCCGGACCACGCCCGAGCAGAAGCTGGACATCGTCCAGGCGTGGCGTGGGGCGGGACACGTGGTGGCGATGACGGGAGACGGAGTCAACGACGGCCCGGCTCTGCGCCGGGCCGACATCGGCGTGGCCATGGGGCGGCGCGGCACCGAGGTGGCACGCCAGGCGGCCGGCCTGGTGCTCGCCGACGACAACCCGGCCACGATCGTGTCGGCCGTCGAGGAGGGGCGCCGCGTCTATGCGAACGTGCGCCGGTTCCTCCTCTACGCCCTCGCCGGAGGCACCGCGGAGATCCTGGTCATGCTCCTCGGCCCCTTCCTGGGGATGCCGCTGCCGCTGCTGCCCGCGCAGATCCTGTGGATCAACCTGCTCACCCATGGCCTGCCCGGTGTCGCGCTCGGCGCCGAGCCCGTCGCCCCGGGAACGATGCGCCACCCGCCCCGGCCCCCCGAGGAGAGCGTCCTGGGCGCCGGCCTGTGGCCGCGGATCCTGTTCATGGGGGCTTTCGTCGCCACCGTGACCCTCGCGGCCGGGCTCTGGGCCCGGGAGACCGGCCATCCCTGGCAGTCCATGATGTTCTTGATCCTCGGCGCCACGCAGCTCGGCGTGGCGCTCGGGTCCCGGGCTCGTCCTGGCACCCTGGCCAACCCCTTCCTGCTGGTCGCCGTGGGCGCGGCACTGGGCCTCCAGGCGGCCGGTGTCTATCTGCCCGCCCTGCGGGACCTGCTGGGTACGGAGCCGCTTCCGCCCACCGACCTGGCGATCGCCTGTGTGCTGTCCGGCCTCGGCCATGTCGTCATGCGCCTGCAGACGCGGCTGAAACCGGAGCGCCCACCGCACGCCGGCCCACCGCACGCGGGCCCATCGACGCCAGGAGGCCGTCGCCACCCGCGCCGACGCGGCCATGGACGGACTTCCGCGTGGCGTACCCGTGGTCAGGGCTGAATGTCGAGTGTGTGGAGGGTCGGGCGACGTGGTGTTCTGGGGCCCGGTGGGCCGTAGCCGAGGCGCAGCACCATCTGTACGTGTCCCGCCCCCGCCACCGGGTCGCGGAGCGGCCAGCGCAGGTCCGGCCACTCGAGGGCCTGGGCGATGAAGGAACTGGACAGTCCCCCGAGAGTGGCGGTCAGCAGGACACGCTCCATGGCCTGGCCCGCGCGCAGCCAGTCCTCCGTACCGTCGCCCGGGGTGGTCAGCAGCGCCAGTTGAGGGGAGCTTTCGAAATCGGCCGTCTCGCGGCCGGGTACGGGCCGGCCGCCCGCGAAGTCCCGTACGGGGGCCTTGCCGCCGCGCCGGCGGGGGCCGAAGGCGTACGGCGGTACCCCTTCGGCGGCGGAGCGTGGCGTCTGGTCGGAGAGCCGGGTCCAGTGGGTGAGGTCCTCGGTGCTGCCACGGTCGGTGACGTTGCGCGCCTCGGCTTCCAGGGCCAGGTCCAGGACCGTCTGCAGATGCCAACCGGAGGCGAAGGACAACGAGACGCCTTCCGCCCCGGCCGCCTCCCGGAGGGCGGTGCGCAGGGACTGGGGTATCTCGGTGTCGGCGAACGGGGATCGGCTGGTGTGCCGGGCGTGGACGGCCGGGTACAGGTCGCCCAGGTCGTCCTCCTCGCCGAGAGGGCTCGTCAGCGAGACGGCGGCGAGCAGCATGGGGTCGTCCGGATCGGGCAGTAGCCGGGTGGCCGGTTGCCGGCCCGTGTGAGCGGCGGCGACGCGGAGGTTCATCAGGGCGGCGCCACATCCCAGGTGGAGGGCGCGGAGGTCCGCGTCGGCGTGCGGCAGGGTTCTCGTCAGATCCGCGGACAGGTGGAACAGGCGCTTGCCGCGGAAGTACCGGAACCGCCAGGGCTGGGCGTTGTGCATCGACGGGGCGGCCGAGGCATCACGCGCCAGCGCCGCCACCTCCGCGTCGGAGAGCGGTTGCGCACCCGGCCGCGCCGCTGTTCCGCGGGCGGAGGCCGCCGGTGCCGTTTCGGACGGGTGCCCGGTGGGGTGAATATGGGCGTCCGGTCCGGGGAACACAAGGGAAACCCGTCCGGAATCCGACCAGCGCACGTCGTACGGCGGCGTCCCGTCACGGTGGTGGACTCCGACGATCTCGCCGTCGCGCCTGGTCGCACCCGTGGTCGGGCTTTCGACAATCAAGTGGTCGCCGACATGAGCACGCATCGGCATCCCCGCCTCTCTGCCCGTCTTCCTCCATCCAGCGTTTCACGGTCGTCGGGCGATGGCATGGGCGGAAGGTCCTCGCCCGGGTACCCGATGGACCTCGCGTCGGACCACCCAGGGGCCCGCCATCCCCACATGGGAGGCGGGCGGCCGGTATCGAGAGGTGACGCGTGAGACGGAGCGACGCCATGGAGGAACAGGTCGTCACGGTGGGCCTCGACGGATCACAGGAGAGCCTTGCCGCCGCCCGCTGGGCGGCCGGTGAGGCGGAGCGGCGGGAGCTCGGCCTGCGTCTGCTGCACGCGTGGGTCCTGCTGTCCCCGCCCACTCCCGACAGCCCCGCGGCGGATGACCAGAATTACTGGGCCGAGCGGATCGTGCACGACGCGCACACGGAACTCTCCCGTCGCCACCCGGATCTGCCCATCGAGGAGGAGCTGGTCGCGGGGGAGGCCGAGACAGCCTTGCTCGACGCGGCGGGGCGGTCCCGGATGCTGGTGCTCGGATCGCGGGGCATGGAGCCGTTGGCGAGCTTCTTCTTCGGCGACATCGGCCTCTATGTGGTCGGGCGGGCCGAGCGGCCGGTGGTCCTGGTGCGCGCGGGTGAGCCGGGCGGAGGAGGGACGTCCGAGGTCCGTGAGCGGGATGTAGTGGTCGGACTGAGTCTGCACGGTCCCCAGGACAACCTGCTGGAATTCGCCTACGTCACCGCGTTCACCCGCGGTGTCCCGCTGCGCGCCGTCCACGGGAGGAGCCTGCCCGTCCACGCGCACGTCCCGTGGGGTGTGGACGCCGGCATCGCCAGGGACGTCGCCGAGCAGGCGCAGCGGGAGCTGGACGAGGTGCTGCGGCCGTGGCGGAAGAAGTTTCCCCGTGTGGAGGTGGTCGACGAGGTCCGGCTGGAGAGCCCGGCGCAAGCCGTCGTACGGGCGGCCGCGGGCAGTGGCCTGTTGATGATCGGCCGCCGCAAGCACCGGGCCGCCCTGGCGCCCCGGCTCGGCCCCGTGGCGCAGGCGGCCGTGCACCACGGCACATGTCCGGTCGCCGTGATCCCCCACGAATGACGTGCGCCTGAGGGGCCCGTACGGCCCCCGGCCCTGGCGCTCCGGGCTGCGTGGTGGTGTCATGGAAGTGGCACCGAGGGCGAGAACAGACACGGAGAAGCGGCGTGAAGCCGCGCACCGTGCAATCCGGGCCCACGAGAAGCGGGCAGCCCTCGGCGCTTCATGCGTTCCGCGCTCGCGGGGCCTCCTCCTTCACTCGCGTGGCAGGGGCAGCAGGCAGGTTTCGCCCGGGGCGATGGAGATGGTGCGGTCGGCCAGGGCCACGGTGATCGGTTCGCGGTCGGAGGCGGGTACGGTGATCCGCAGCTGCCCGGTGCTCAGCTGCAGGCGCACCCCCCAGTGGCCCCGGTAGCGGATGGAGAGTCCGTAGCGGGACAGCTCGGGCAGCGGCGCGGGGTCCAGCCGCAGGACCCCGCCGTGGGGTTCGAGGCCGGTCAGGCCGCGCTGCACGAGGTCGAGGGTGCCGGCCATGGCGCCGAGGTGGATGCCCTCGCCGGTGGTGCCGCCCTGCAGATCGGCGATGTCGCCGATGAGCGCCTCCTGGCAGTAGCGCCATGCCTCCGCCCGCCGCACCCGGGGCAGGACCCAGGCGTGGACGAGGCTGCTGAGGGTGGAGCCGTGGCTGGTGCGGCGCAGGTAGTAGTCGACGGTGCGCTTCCAGGCGGTGTCGTCCAGCTCGTAGCCGAGGCGGCGGAAGAGCCGGTGCAGCTCGGCGGGCGCGAAGAGGTAGCCGAGCATCAGCACGTCGGCCTGTTTGGACACCTGGTAGCGGTTGACGGTGTCGCCTTCGGCCTCCAGGATCCGGTCGAGGCGGCGGATGTCGCCGTAAGCCTCGCGATAGCGGTCCCAGTCGAGTTCGGCGAGTTCGCCGTACCCGTCGAACTGGCTGACGACCCCGCGGTGCCAGGGCACCAGCAGCCTGCGGGACACGTCCTGCCAGGCGTCGAGTTCCGTGCCGGCGAGCGCGGTGCGTTCGAACAGATCCCGGCGGCGCGGCTCGGGCAGGGAGCGCAGCAGGCCGAGGGCGCGGGCGAGCACCCACGCGGCGGTGACATTGGTGTACGTGTTGTCGTCGATGCCGGGGCGCGAGGCGCCGGGGTAGGCGTCGTGATACTCGTCGGGGCCGACCACGCCGAGGATCCGGTACCGGCCCCGGGCGCCGTCCCAGGAGGCCGCGTCGGCCCAGAACCGGGCGATCTCCAGCAGCATCTCCGCGCCCTTGGTGTGCATGAACTCCGCGTCGCCGGTGGCCTCGCCGTACTGCCACACGTTGTACGCGATGGCCGACCCGACGTGGTGCTGGAGGTGGGAGTGATCGGGCAGCCAGCGACCCGAGAGCGGATTGAGATGCAGCCGCTGGGTCTCCTCGCGGCCGTCGCTGCCGCTCTGCCACGGGTACATCGCGCCGGCCCGCCCGGCGTCACGAGCCGCGGAACAGGCCCGCTCCAGCCTTCGGTGGCGGTAGTCCAGCAGGGCCCGGGAGACCTCGGGCAGGTGCAGGTTCACATAGGGCAGGACGAACAGCTCGTCCCAGAACACATGGCCCCGGTACGCCTCGCCGTGCAGCCCGCGCGCGGGCACCCCGACGTCCAGGTCCGCGGTGTGCGGGGAGAGGGTTTGCAGCAGATGGAACAGATGGAGCCGCAGGATCCGCCCCGCTCGGCCGGGGACGTCCATCTCGCACCCGTGCCACAGCTGCTCCCACGCCGTACGGTGGGCGTCGGCCAGTGCCGTAAAGCCCGGCGCGCGGGATACACGGTCCACGGCGGCGTGCAGGGGGTCGCTGATGGCCGGGTCGCGCGAGGTGTGGAGGGCGACGCACTTGTCGACGGTCACCGTCCGGCCGGGCTCCAGGAGCGGCCGCAGCAGGAGGCAGGCGCGTTCCGGCGGGTGGGTGGTGGTCGTGCCGGTGCCGGTGTCGGTGGCAGTGGTGCGGGCGGCGATGCCGACGCGGATGTCCGAGGCGGTGGTGCGGCAGCGCAGCCAGACCGTGTCACCGCCGGGCGCGGTGCCGGTGTGCACATGGGTCAGGTGCCGGTTGGCCAGCTGCCGGTACCGCGCGACGCCGGTGTTGGCCACCGTGCCGTCCAGCGCCGACTCCACATCCAGGTGCCCCGACCAGTCCTGTGCGGTGAACTCGGTCCGCAGCGCCGCCAGATGGGGGTCGCCCATGTGGACCAGGCGTAGCTGCCGCACGGCCAGGTGCCGTCCGGTGTCGTCGACGTACCGCGTGGTGCGTTCCAGGATGCCCGCCCGCAGGTCGAGGGTCAGCCGGTGGTCGAGCGGAGGGTGGGTGTCCGGACCGAACCACGGAGTCGGGGCCTCGTCGGCGGTGTCCCCGCCGCTGTGCCGGAAACGCAGCGGCAGCCAGTTGGGCAGGTTGACCAGGTCCTCGTTCTCCACGCGCCGGCCCGCCACCTGTGACTCCAGCCGGTTGTAACACCCGGCCGCGTAGGTGCCGGGGCCGTGAACGGTGTCCGCGCCGCACTCCGGCAGGGCGCCCCGGGTGGCGAAGTAACCGTTGCCGAGGGCACACAGGGACTCCCTCAGCCGCTCCTCGGCCGGGTCGTAACCCTCGTACACCCAGGTCCATCCGGGTGGCGTCGACCCCACGGTCACCCCCTCCGGGTGGTGTCGTGTTTCCACCCTGCCCCCGCCTTCGCCCGGTGTCAGCCGGGGCGCGGTGGCGGGCGGCGGAGCGGCCGGTCCGATGAGACACTGCCCATATGGGCGACCGCGGCTTTCGCCGACTGCCCCGGGCCCGCTACGAGCAGGAGCTGCGCCGTCTGCAGATCGAGCTGGTGAGGCTCCAGGAGTGGGTGCGGGCCGAGGGGCGGCGGCTGCTCGTGGTCTTCGAGGGGCGGGACGCGGCCGGCAAGGGCGGTGCGATCAAACGGGTCACCGAGCGCCTGAACCCGCGTGTCGCGCGGATCGTCGCCCTCCCGGTCCCCACCGAGCGGGAACGCACCCAGTGGTACTTCCAGCGCTATGTCGAGCAGCTTCCCGCCGCGGGTGAGATCGTGCTCTTCGACCGCAGCTGGTACAACCGGGCCGGTGTCGAGCACGTCATGGGTTTTTGCACCGAGGAGGAGCACCAGCGATTCCTGCGCCAGTGCCCGGTCTTCGAACGGATGCTGGTCGAGGACGGGATCCTGCTGCGCAAGTACTGGTTCTCGGTGAGCGACGACGAGCAGGAGCGGCGGTTCCGCAGACGCCTGGGCGATCCCACCCGGCGCTGGAAGATCTCGGCATTGGACCTGGAGTCCATCACGCGCTGGGAGGCGTACTCCCAGGCCAAGGACGAGATGTTCGCGCGCACCGACATCCCCGAGGCCCCCTGGTACGTCGTCGAGGCCGACGACAAACGCGCGGCCCGCGTCAACATGATCGCCCACCTGCTGTCCACCGTGCCCTACGGCGACGTCCGGCTGCCGGACCTGCGGCTGCCGCCCCGCCCCGCGCCCACCGGGTACGAGCGACCGCCCCGGGGGCTGCAGACCTACGTGCCCGACCACGCCGCCTCGCTCCTGGCACCCGATCGCGAAACCCGCGGCGAAAAGGCTCGCGGATGACGGCGGGCGCTCAGCCCTGTGCTTCCGGGCCGGCCGCGTGGACGTCCCTCACCCCCGGGATCGGGGTGGCGCCGACGAAGTCGTCCCTCATGTCGTCGACGCCCCACTGCGGCCGCACCAGGCTCAGGAACGACTGCCGGTCGGCCCGCTTGGCATCGGTGTCCAGGCCCATGGCCCGGTCGCGGTCGCGGCGCAGGTCCTCGTCGCACTCACCGTCCCGGTTGAAGGACCACATCAGCTTCGGGTCGCCGTAGGGCAGGTCCATGCCCGGATGCCCGTCGCGGCTGTTGGTGTGCCAGGTGTGCCAGGTCTTGCCGTAGGAGTTGACCAGCAGCTTGAAGAACGCCTTCTCGGCCGCCTCGGGCAGCCCGGGGGCGATCAGCTGCCCGGACAGGAGCTCGAAGTTGTGCGGGTGCCAGTACGGCTTCTCCTGGTCGGGCATGCCGTCGAACAGGCGGCCCGAGATGATGTACTCGATGCCGATCAGATTGGCGTCCTTGGTGTTGCCGTCGAACAGCACGCACTGCAGCAGGTCGGCGTTGACCACGCGGCAGAAGTGGTGGGCTTCCATCTGGAAGTCCGGCTCGCCTTTCGCGCAGTGGAACCCGACCACATACACGTCGAAGCCCTTCAGCGGCGTCGCCGTCTGGAGCAGGTTGGCACCCTGCTCCAAGGTGGCCAGCCAACGGCCCTTGCCCTGCCCGGCCGGGGTGGTGTCACTCCTGCGGTCCTTGATCATCGGATTGACGGCCATCACTCCTCCTTCCCCGGGTCCGCGCCGCGGGCGCGTTGCCCGGACCCGGCGGGTACCCCGGCGAGGCCGGAGCACCCAGGCTGCGCCGGCCCGGCCACGCCTTGACGGCCTGGCGTCGTCACCTCCGCAGGCAGCTCAGCGCCTGCATGGCCTCGCGCTCTATGCGTGAGAGATCGCGGAGGACGGTGCCCGCCTGGACGAGGCACTCCGCATTGCCCGATTCACCGGCTTGTGTGATCAGCGCCGCGACCTCCGTCCACAGGGTGGCTGCCTCGGTGTACAGCTCGTGGCCGGTGCGCAGGTGGCTGCTGTCGAGTTGCTGGGTGCATTCGGCGAGGAAGTCGCGGTAGAGGTTGCGGAACAGGGCGCCGCCGGTGCCGGCCTTCTCCATCAAGAGGGCGGCCTGCGGAAGGTCCCGCCGCGGGTTGTCGGTGCGCTGGAGCCATGTGCCGACCAGCTTGCCGGCCTTCTCGATGCCTCGGTGGCCGAGGTTGGCGATGGGCGGGTGGAGGAAGGCGTCGGCGCAGGCGGTGATGGCGGGAATGATCTGGCCCTGGGGGGAGGGCAGGTTCCTCGGGGCGGTGAGGGTGAAGGACCGGTGCTTGGCGGTCATCGGGCCGCGTGCGGCCCTGGCCTGGGCGAGGCTGGTCAGGCTGGTGGACACCGCTCCGCCTTGCTGGTCGGTGTCCACCAGGTGGGCGTCGCGGTCGTCGTAGCCGTACATGGCGACGACATGGCCGCCGAAGTGCACCTTCGAGGTGAAGTAGTCCAGGTAGTAGCTGTCGAGTTGCAGTCCGACGGGGTGGCCGGCGTCGATGGCGGCCACTACGTTCCCCCATCCCCTGCGCGGGGAGGTGGTCTCCTGGACCAGGAGCTCAAGACCGAGTGTGGTGGCCAGGTTCCTGGTGAGGTCGAAAGGCCTGACCCGTCCCCCGAGGAAGGGGAAGCCCATGTTCTTGCTGTCCCAGTAGACGAAGGACAGACCGGAACCGAGGCCGAAGAGCATGGGCTCGGACAGATCGAGTCCCTGGTGCCGCAACAGCACCCCCACAGCCGTCGTCTCGCAGTGCCGCGTACCGCGCGCATCAATGTCTATTACCGTGGCCATGCCGTGCTTTCCTGGGTGGGGAGGCGCTTCGTCGTGCATGCCGTCATCGTGGACTCTCCCACGGTGGGAGAGTCCAACGGAGCGTGGGGCGGGACGGTCAGGTCCGGCTCCGGTCGGGCCGGATGAGGGCCTCGGCGCCGATGGGGGTGAACCCGGCGGCGAGGAACGCGCGCAGGGAGCGGGCGTTGCCCGGGGAGACGGCGGCGAAGAGGGGTTGGTCCTCGGGGACCAGGGTGAGCGCGTCAGCCAGCAGCGATCTGCCGTGTCCGCGGCCGCCGTCCTCGGGGCGGCGCAGTTCGATGCTCAGCTCCGTGCGGCCGGCGAGTCCCGCCGAGAGGGTGACCAGTCCCCGGTCGTCGCCGAAGACCCGGATACCGGTGCGCACATGTCGGGCGTAGCGCACCCGGGGGTGGTCGTCGGCGTCGGTGAGCGGCTGCAGGCGGGGTGTGCCGCCGGTGCCGCGCCGTACCAGGGTGGCGTCGACGTCCCCGATCCAGCCTGCGGGGCCGGCGAGGGCGCGCAGGAAGTCCGGAGTCAGGGAGCCACCGAAGCCGTCGGGCCGGTAGGGGTGGACCCGCGCGGCGGGCAGCGCGGTGGCGACGACGGCGTGGCCGGTGAAGGCGACCGAGCATTCCAGGCCGCGGGGCAGCCCGGGCAGCACCGTGACGGCCCCGTCGGCGGGCGGGAAACGTCCGTCGGCGGCGTCGAGGAAGGAGGTGAGCAGCGGATGAGGTGGCGCGAGAGTGGTCCGGTGGGCGTCGAGGAAGGCCAGCAGGCCGGCGTTGAACCGCTCCGGCTGCTCCAGGTTCGGCAGGTGGGCGGCGTCGTCGATGACGGAGAGGGCGGAGCCGACGACGGACTCGTGGATGAGCCGGGCTTGTTCCACCGGCGTACAGGGGTCGTCCGCACCGACCACCACGAGGGTCGGTACCCGCACCTCGTGCAGGGCGCGGCGGTAGTCCGGCCGTTCGGCCCGGCCGCGCAGCGCCGCGGCGGCGCCGGCCGGGGCGGTGCCGCGCACCATGCCCAGGACGTGTTCGGCGACCTCGGGCAGGTCGGCCACGTGGCGCGGCAGGATCATTTTGTCGATCACCTCGGCCGCGTATCCGTCCATGCCCTCGGCGAGCAGCCGGTCGGCGAGCGCGGTACGGAAGGCCCTGCCCTGGTCGGTCTCGGCGATCGGAGAGGTGTCGGCCAGCACCAGCGCGGCCACCTTGTCGGGGTAGCGCTGGTGGAACTCCATGGTGATCTGCCCGCCCATCGACAGCCCGACGACCACGGCGCGCGCCACGCCGAGATGGTCGAGCACGGCCGCAAGGTCCTGCGCGAAGTCCGACAGCAGCGTCTTACCGGGTACGACGGTGCTCTCTCCGTACCCGCGCAGGTCCGGAACGACCACCCGATACCCCGCGGTCACGAGCGCGTCGACCTGCCGACGCCACATGCCGCGGTTGAACGGATGCCCGTGGACCAGCAGCACCGGCACGCTGTCAGGACCACCGAGATCGTCGTAGTGGACGGTGACACCGGCCGCGACGGCGACGGTGCCCGGCCTGGACCCGGTCGTTCGTGTCGGAGCTGCGCTGGGGGAGGCCATGGCGGTCGTCTCTCTGCTCAGGTGCGGGGCTTGACGGCGTGCAGGATGTGCAGTCCCCGCGGCCCGGTGTCCGTGTGCAGTATCTCCAGGCCGGCGGCCCGGTAGGTCGGTGCCGCCTCGGCGTAGCGCCGGCGGCCGGCCTCGGTGATGCTCGCGGCCACCGCCCGCCCGTCGCCGGGTGCGGCGGCCCGCTCGGCCAGGTTCTGGGCCTCCAGCCGGGCCACCAGGCGGGTCACGGGTTTCACGTTGGAGGGGCCGGTTCTGGAAGGCACGCTCGTGCGCCTGGAACCTCTGAGCGAGGGGTGTCGTAAACGGCTCGGGTGTCCTGGGCGCTGGGGTGTCAGTCGGTGATGACGGGGCTGCGGTGGATCCACTCGTCGCCGTTGACCGCCTGGTGCATGAAGGCGGCCACATCCGCGCGGCTGATCGTCGGGTTGCCCTTCATGGGCAGCCGGTCCCCGGCGCGGTAGGCGCCCCGGGCGGGGCCGTGGGTCAGCCGGGTGGGACAGACGATCGTCCAGTCCAGCGTGGTGGAGCGGATGCGCTCGTCCGCGATCTTCTTGTCGGCGTAGATCGACCGCAGCAGCGTACGGTAGATCGCCTTCTGGGTGGTGCTCGCCCAGTCGTAGGTGTGGCCGACACCGAAGGACGACAGCCACACCAGCCGGGACACCCCCGTCTGCTCGGCCGCGGCGATGACGGCGGCCGAGGAGCGCGTGAAAAGTTCCTCGGCGCGTACCGACGTGCTCCTGCCGAGCGCGGAGACGACCGCGTCATGGCCGGCCGCGGCCGCGGTGAGGTCGTGCTGCGAGGTGGCGTCCCCGGTCACCGGCGTGACCTTCTCGGCCAGGTCGCCCAGGTTCGCCGGGGTGCGTACCAGGGCCGTGACCGTGTCACCGGAGCGCAGTACCAGGTCGGTCAGGAGACGGCCGGTGGGGCCGGTCGCGCCCAGGACGAGCAGCTTCATGGCAGAGGGACCTTTCGTGGGACGGGCGCCGTCAGGGGTGGCACCGTCAGTGGTACGGGGAGACGAAGGGGCGTGTCGGGACCGCGTCGAGGGCGGCGAGGGTTTCCTCGTCGAGGGTGATCGCGCCCGCTCGCAGGTTCGCCTCGAGGTGGTGGGCGTCGGCGGTGCCCGGGATGAGCAGGACGTTGGGGGCTTGGTGCAGCAGCCAGGCCAGGCCGATCTGTGCCGGTGTGCGGCCCAGCGCCTGGGCGGCGGCCTGCACGGCCGGTTCGTCGGTCACCTTCGGCAGGCCCGGGAGCGCGCCGCCGAGGGGGAAGTAGGGCACCCAGGCGATCTGCTCGTCCGTGCACAGCCGGCGCGTGTTCTCCTCGTCGCGCGCCACGAGGCTGTAGGCGTTCTGTACGCAGACGATGCCCGCGGGCAGCGCGCGGCGCAGGATGTCGAGGGTCACGCTGCTGAGCCCGATCGAGCCGATCTTGCCTTCGTCGCGCAGGGCGATCAGCTCCGCCAGCTGGTCGTCGAGGTCGACTACCTGGTCGTCCGGGACGGGGATCGTGATCCCGGCATCGGCGCGGCGGAGGTTCACCACGGGGATCTGCTCCAGCTGGAGCGTGGCGAGGCTTTCCTCGACGCTGGTCCGCAGCTCCTCGGGCCGCTGCGCCAGACGCAGCGGTGTCGGGCCGCCGGGGTCGGAGGCGGCGCCGACCTTGCTGACGATCAGGACGTCGTCCTGGGGCCGCAGCGCCTCGCGGATGATGTCGTTGACGAAGCCGGCGCCGTAGAACTGTGCGGTGTCCACGTGGTCGACGCCGAGCTCGACCGCGCGGCGCAGCAGGGCGACGGCGGTGCTGCGGTCGCCACGCAGGCGCTCCAGCTGCATCGCGCCGTATCCGACGCGCGAGACCGTGCGGCCGGCCATCGAACCGGGGCCTCCGGGGCGCGGGACCCCGGCCGGAGCGGTCTCGGAGGTGGGGGTGCCTTCGGACGTCATGACGACCTGCTCTCGTGAGAGAATGAGGGAAACGGAGGTTCCTCCGTTACAGCCACCGTAACACTACCGGAGGTGCCTCCGCTTTGAGTGGGTCCGAAACACCCCCGACCCGCGGTCCGGCGGGCTCGCCCGATCCCGCCGGGCAACCGGTCCGTCGCGACGCGCGGCGCAACCGCGAAAAGCTCATCGCCACCGCCCAGGCCGCCTTCGCGGCCAGCGACGGCCCGGTCGCGCTGGAGTCCATCGCCCGCCAGGCCGGAGTCGGGATCGGGACCCTGTACCGCCACTTCCCCACCCGCGAGAGCCTCGTCGACGCCGTCTACGCCGCCGAACTCGACAGCGTCACCGCGAGCGTCCCCGCCCTGCTCGAACAGCACCCCGCCGATGTCGCGCTCCGGGCCTGGATGGGCCGCTACGCGACCTTCGTCGCCACCAAACGGGGCATGAGGGAGACCCTGCGCGCCGGGTTCGCCTCCGGGCGCATCGCACCACCCTCGCGAGAGCGCGTCACCGTCACGATCGCCAAGATCCTCGAACAGGGCGCCGAAGCGGGCACGCTCCGTGGTGACGTCGTCCCCGACGACGTCACCACGATGCTCGTCGGTGTGTTCCTCGCCATCACGGCCGGCGCCCCCCAGGAGCAGACCGATCGCCTGCTCGACCTCCTCACCGACGCTCTCCGCCCGCGAGCGAGCGCCGGTCCAAACGCGTGATCAGCGGGCGACGTCGCCGTCAGCCGTGTCCACGCCCTGGAAGGTGATCGGCCATTTCGGTGAGCTTCTGGCGCACCCCGCGCCGCGCGATGCCGAGTCTCTCCGGCTCGCGGACGACGGCCTTCGCCGCCTTCTTGCCCTGCGCGGCCATGGTCCGCGGAGGGATGGGGGCGATTTCGGGGTCGACCTTGAATTCGAGCACCATCGGCCGGTCGCTCGCCAGAGCCAAGTCCCACGCGGAGCCGACCTTCGAGGGTGCCTCGCAGCGGATGCCGTCCAGCCCCAGCAGTTCGGCGTAGGCGGCGTAGGGGACATCCGGGATGTCCTGCGAGCCGGGGTATTTCGGATCGCCGGCCATGGCCCGCTGTTCCCAGGTGACCTGGTTGAGGTCCTGGTTGTTGAAGACGCAGAAGACGAACGGCGCGGGCCCGGACAGGCGGTCGAGATACCGCTTGACGGTGATCATCTCGTTCATGCCGCTCATCTGGAACGCGCCGTCCCCGACGAAGGCGATGACCGGGCGCTCGGGACAGGCGAAACGGGCGGCGATGGCGTACGGCACCGCCGGCCCCATGGTGGCCAGGGTGCCGGAGAGAGACGCGCGCATGCCCTCGCGGAGCCTGAGGTGGCGGGCCCACCAGTTGGTGCCGGAGCCGGAGTCGGCGGTGACGATGGCGCCGTCGGGCAGCCGAGAGGAGAGCTCACTGGCGACGGACTGGGGGTTGATGACGCGGTCGAAATGCTGGCGTGCGCGCCGGTCGCAGACGTCGTTCCACTCCTGCACGTCTTTTTCGATCTGTTTGCGCCAGTGGCGTGCGTCCTTGCGGCGCAGATGCGGCAGGAGGGCCTTGAGCGTCTCCTTGGCGTCGCCGACCAGATGGGCGTCCATGGGATAGCGGATGCCGATCATCCGTCCGTCGATGTCGATCTCGACGCCGCGGGCCTGGCCCTCCTCGGGGAGCCATTCGGAGTACGGGAAGCTGGTGCCGATCATGAACAGGGTGTCGCAGTTCTGCATCATCCTGTCGCTCGCGGTGCTGCCGAGCAGGCCGATCGGGCCGGTGACGAAGGGCAGGTCGTCGGGCAGCACTTCCCGGCCCAGCAGCGCCTTGGCCACGCCTGCGCCGAGCAGTTCGGCCGCCTCGGCCACCTCGCCCGCCGCCTCGGCCGCGCCCTGTCCGATGACCATGGCGACCTTCTCGCCCCTGTTCAGGACGTCGGCGGCGCGGCGCACCTCGTCCGGGTCGGGGAGTACCCGGGGGCGGCTCCAGCCAACGCTGGAGAAGACCGCGCCGTGTGTCCTGGGCGGCGAGGGCTGGGCGTCTTCTTCCTGGACGTCGTCGGGGACGATGACGGTGGCTACGCTCCGGGTGGTCAAGGCCGTTTTGAAGGCCCGGTCGATGACATGGCGGGCCTGTGCCGGGTGCACCACCATCTCGCAGAATTCGGAGACGTCGGCGAACAGGCGGTCCAGGTGGATCTCCTGCTGGTAGTGGGCGCCGAGGCTGAGCCGCTTCTGCTGGCCGACCAGGGCGACCACCGGCTGGTGATCGAGCTTGGCGTCGTAGAGGCCGTTGAGCAGATGTACGGCGCCGGGCCCGGAGGTGGCGGTACACACCCCGACCTGCCCGGTGAATTTGGCGTGGGCGCACGCCATGAAGGCGGCCATCTCCTCATGACGGACCTGGATGAACTCCGGGTCGCCCTGCGCCCGGTCGAACGCCCCGAGCAGACCGTTGATCCCGTCTCCGGGATAGCCGAACACCCTGTGGATGCCCCAGTCGCGCAAGCGTTCGAGCATGAAATCCGAGACCTGCGCCATGGCGTCCTCCTTGGTCGTTCCTCGAGCGCTCGGAGTCTCCGGGGCCGCACCGCTGTGGCCTCCCTCTCGATGGGTCCCCTCGGATAACCACGACGAGCGGGATCAATCACGGGCGGATCAATCACGGGCGGCGCCCCCGGCCTCGCCGGCCCGCCGCCCGAACCCTCCTCCGAACGGTGGAACACGCGTTTTGACGCCGGCGCTCCCAGGGGACCTCTCTGTGGCGACCGGCCTGGCGGGCGGCGACCAGGAGGTGGAGGCGCGGTGTCGGCGTCACGTGAGCGGTCCCGGGCGAAGGGCGCGGTGGCGCGCGGCGAGCGGGTGGCGGTGGCGCTCGACGGCCGGCTGCCCCTGATGAAGGCCGGCAAGGAGGCGCTGCGCAAGGCCTTTCCCGACCACTGGTCCTTCCTGCTCGGTGAGATCGCCCTCTACAGCTTTCTGGTGCTGGTGGCGACCGGTGTCTACCTCACCTTCTTCTTCGACCCCAGCATGTCGGAGCTGCCGTACGACGGCTCCTACGCGCCCCTGCGCGGCAACTACGTGTCCCAGGCCTACGCGTCCGTCCTGCGCGTCAGCCTCGACGTCCGGGGCGGTCTGCTCATCCGCCAGATCCACCACTGGGGTGCGCTGGTGTTCGTCGCGGCCATCGGATGCCACCTGCTGCGCATCTTCTTCACCGGCGCCTTCCGGCGTCCCCGCGAGGTCAACTGGACGATCGGCTTGACGCTGTTCATGCTCTCGCTGCTGGAAGGCTTCTGCGGCTACTCGCTCCCCGACGACCTGCTGTCCGGCACCGGGCTGCGCACCTTCCAGGGCATCGTGCTCTCGGTCCCCGTGATCGGCACGTACCTCAGCTTCTTCCTCTTCGGCGGCGAGTATCCGGGAGACGACATCATCCCGCGCATGTACCCCGCCCACATCCTGCTCTTCCCAGGTCTGCTCATCGCCCTGATCAGCGCGCACCTGATGCTGGTGGTCCACCTCAAGCACACCCAGTGGTCCGCCCCGGGGCACACCAACCGCAACGTCGTCGGAAAGCCGCTGTTCCCCCAGTACGCGGCCAAGTCCCTCGGGCTGTTCCTGTTCCTCGCGGGCGTGCTGTCGCTGCTGGCGGCCCTCATCCAGATCAACCCGATCTGGGAAGTCGGCCCCTACCGGGCCGACACCGTGTCCATCGACGCGCAGCCCGACTGGTACGTCGGCTTCCTGGAGGGAGCCCTGCGGCTGATGCCCGCCGCCGAGACGGACCTGTGGGGACACACCGTCGTCTGGGACGTCTTCCTCCCCGGTGTGGTGCTTCCCCTCGTCCTCTTCGCGGTCCTGTACACCTATCCCTTCTTCGAGCGCTGGGTCAGCGGCGCCACCGGGGAACACCACCTGTGCGACCGGCCCCGCAACCAGCCGACCCGCACCGCGCTGGGGGTGGCGGGCGTCTGCTTCTACGCCGTCCTGCTCCTCGCCGGGGGCCAGGACGTCCTGGCGTATGTCCTCAAGGTGCCGGTCGAGGCGCTGACGTACACCTTCCGTGGCGCCCTGTTCGCCCTTCCCGCCTTCGCGTACTGGGCCACCAAACGCCTGTGCCTGGGGCTGCAGGCGGCTGACCGGCGGCGCCTGCTGGAAGGGGAGGGCACCGGAGAGCTGCGCTGGACGGCCGCGGGCGGATACCAGGAGGGCCGCACCCTGCTGTCCGCCGAGACGGCACACAGGATGCTGGTGCGGGACACCCCTCGCCCGCTCACCGGTGGTGTCGAACCCGGCCGCCCCTCCCGCCGGCGCCGACTGCGTAACGCGCTGAGTGCCTGGTACGTCCGCGACCGGATCGAACTGCCCACGACCGATGGACAGCGCCGTGAGATCGCCGCCGTCACCGCCGGCCCCGAGGAGGTGTCGCAGGAGGGGAAAGAAGGTGAATGAGCTGTTTCCTCCCTCCGCGTTCGGGTGACTCGCTGAGAGAACACAAGGCCCTACGAGGAGGGACACGGCGATGAGCGACGCGGACACCGAACGCAGGCTCGCGGCACAGATGCCGGAAGGGGACGTGGTCGGGATCCTGCTGGAACAGCACGCCCGGATCCGGGACCTTTTCGCGGATGTGAAGAGCGCGGAGGGCAAGCACAAGCAGCAGGCGTTCGACGAGCTGCGGGCCCTGCTGGCGGTGCACGAGACGGCCGAGGAAATGATCGTACGGCCGGTCGCGCGGGAGACCGCCGGGAAACAGGAGGCCGACGCCCGCAACCACGAGGAGGCGGAAGCCAACAAGGTGCTCGCCGCGCTGGAGAAGATGGACGTCACGAGCGCCGAGTTCGACATCCGCCTGGCGGAGTTCGAACGAGCCGTGGTGGACCACGCCGAACACGAGGAGAACGAGGAGTTCCCCCTGGTGCACGAAGGGCGCAGCGAGGACCAGCTCAGGCGCATGGGCACCATGCTGCGCGCGGCCGAGAAGGTCGCCCCGACCCATCCGCACCCCACGGCGGCCGGCTCTCCGGTGGCCCAGTGGAGCGTGGGCCCCTTCGCCTCCCTGGTGGACCGGACCCGGGACGCCATCAACGCGGCGACGCCGGGCCGCTGAGCCGGGCCGGGTGGCGTTGCCGGGTGTCGCGTAGTTCTTCGGCGGTGGCCCAGCGCCAGGTGACGGCCATCGCGACGGCTCCGAGGGGCAGCATGCCCACGATCATCGACAGACCGCCGACGGCGTCTCCCTGAGCGATCACCAGGAGGGCGGGCAGGTCGAGGAGCGGGATGGTGAGGAAGAGATAGGGGCAGCGCCCCGGCTCGCTGAGCCGGTGTCGGCCGCCGAGCACGGGAAGCCAGAAGAGGAAACCGCTGCCGATCAGGGCGGCCTCCCAGAACCAGTGGATGGCCGCGGTCGCCACTCCGTGGAATGCCGCGCCGAGGGTGGTGGCCGTGTGCATGACCAGAAACAGCGGCAGGGCCACGCCCGCGGGGAGGGAGACGTGGTGCCACACGGGGTGCGACCGGGTGGCCCGGATGATGCCGGGGACCAGGGCCGCGACGACGAATCCGGGCACCCCCATCGCGAGAGCGTCGTCCATCAGCCGTCCATCCCCGCCATCACCCGTCCCGTCCGGAACGCCTCCACCAGGCGACGGGCCAACCGGCGTCCATGACATGGGCAACTTTACGTCGGTGCGCATCAGTATGTGGTGTTTGCTGACTGCTCTGGAGGGTTGGTTTCCCTCGGCCTGGCTTCGGTGCCGGAAGTCGTACATGTCGTCGCCTCATGCCGCTCGAACCCGGCTGTGGTCGTTGTTCGCCCGGTCTTCAAGCGATGGGCACAGCTGTTACACACATGGCCCGCGTAGACCCCGGCCGGGGTGCCGATCTCCGCGTCGGTCATGACCGTCGTTGGCCGAAATGACGTGCACCACCTCGCGAAAAGGGCGTGGTGTCTTGCCGTAAGAGTGACCGTCCTGTGAGGGAAAGGCACCGATGACGTGCTCGAACAGGGCCCTCGCATGATCGGAAAGTTGCGGAATGCCCGGTTCCGGAGATTGGCTGATTCGCCGCGCCGCGTGCCCCGTGGTTACATCCCTTCCGCGCCCAGGCATCCACGAATCCCAGGTCCTCCCGGGATCTCGTGACCATGCCCAGGGAGCCGACGTCCGTCGGCACCCATGCGCGGTCGGAAGCTCAACGAGACTGTCACCCAAGGGAGACGCAACAATGAACAACGCGCCCAAGGTCGCCACCCAGGAGATCTCCGACGCCGAGCTGGACAACGTGGCGGGCGGGATCGGTCTGGTGGGCGACACCCTCGGCACCGTCGACTCCCTCACCGGCGCCGTCGGCATCGCGGCCACCGCCACCACCACGGTCGACGGTGTCACCGGCCTGAACACCACCGGCATCATCGGTGGAGCCGTCAACAGCCTCTGAGGCCGGTACGCCGCCTTCCCTGTGCCCCGGGCCCGCCTGGTCCGGGGCATTCGGCGGTCCGCGGCCGTATCCACGCCCACTTCCGGAGCCGGAGCCCGGGCATCCGGCCACTTCTCCCGCGGTTGAGGAAAGACTTTCGTGCAGTTCCGCCAGCAGGCGCTCGCCAAGCTGCAGTCGGCAGAGGACATCGATCTGCCGGTGCGCTACGCCCGCCCCCAGGGATGGCTGGCGCTGGCGGTCACGCTGGTCGTGATGGCCGGCGCCGCCGTATGGGCCGTCACGGGCACCGTGTCGAACACCTTGCAGACCACCGGCATCCTCACCCACGGGCAGGGCAGCTATGTGCTGCAGAGCCCCATCGCCGGCCAGGTGACCTCCGTCCTCGCACAGGAGGGCAGCACCCTCCGGGCGGGCGCACCGCTGCTGAAGGTCCGCACCGCCCGCGGCACCACGGTGGTGCGCACCATCGCCGCCGGCCGGCTCACCACCCTCTCCGTCTCGATCGGCTCCGTCCTCGCCACCGGCGCGAACGTCGCCTCCGTGGAACGCATGCGCCACTCCGGAGACCCGCTGGTCGCCACCTTGTACGTACCGGCGGACCGGGCGGCCTCGGTGCGGCCGGGAGCGTCGGTGGACCTCAGCGTGCAGTCCGCGCCGGCGCAGACCTACGGTGTGCTGCGCGGTGAGGTCAGGGCCGTGGGCCGGACGGCCCTGACGCGCCAGCAGATCGGCTCCTACCTCGGAGCCGAACAACTCGGTGAGGAGTTCTCGAAACACGGCCCGCCGGTCGCGGTCCAGGTGCGCCTCCACCGCACCTCCGCCACCCGCTCCGGCTACCGCTGGTCGTCCCCCGAGGGCCCGCCGTTCACCCTCGGCTCCATGACCCTGACCGGCGCCACCATTCACCTGGCCGCCCAGCACCCCGTCGATTGGCTTCTCCCGTGACCGCGACGCATGAGGGCGGACCGCCCCGCCCCGCACCCGCCGGAAGCAGCGGGGCGCGCCGCCCCCAGCCGGCCCGCGGACGGCGGCGCGCCCCGCGCGGCGGATCCGGGCCGGGGAAACCCCGGCGCCGGGCGGTGCGCACCCCCACCGTGCTGCAGATGGAGGCCCTGGAGTGCGGTGCGGCGTCGCTCGCCATGGTGCTCGGACACCACGGACGCCATGTGCCGCTGGAGGAGCTGCGGATCGCCTGCGGTGTCTCCCGGGACGGGTCGCGCGCCGGCAATCTGCTCAGGGCCGCCCGGAGCTACGGTCTGCGGGCCAAGGGCATGCAGATGGAGTTCGAGGCCCTCGCGGAGGAGGTGCGGGCCCCGGCGATCCTGTTCTGGAACTTCAACCACTACGTCGTCTACGACGGTATGGGACGGCGGTTCGGCAAGCGCGGCGTCCACATCAACGACCCCGACAAGGGGCGCCGTTTCGTCCCCGTCGAGGAGTTCGACACCAGCTTCACCGGAGTGGTCCTGGTCTTCGAACCCGACGAGTCCTTCCGCCGGGGCGGACGCCGCCCCGGTGTGCTGGGCGCCCTGCCCGCGCGCATGCGGGGCACCAAGGGCACCCTGCTCGCCTCGCTGCTGGCCAGCCTGCTGCTGGTGGCGGTGGGGGCCGCGGTCCCGGCGCTCAGCCGCACCTTCATCGACACGTTCCTGATCGGCGGCCAGGACTCGATGCTGGGGCCGCTGTTCGCGTCCATGGCGGTGGCGGTGGTGCTCACCGCCGTACTGACCGGCGTCCAGCAGGCGAATCTGCTGCGCGGACGCATCATCTCCTCCACCCTCAGCAGCGCGCGTTTTCTGCGGCATCTGCTGCGGCTGCCCGTCACCTTTTTCGCCCAGCGCAGCCCTGCGGACCTGGTCCAGCGGCTGCGCTCCAACGACACTGTCGCCGAGACGCTCGCCCGCGATCTGGCCGCCGCGGCCGTCGACGGGGTCGTGGTGGTCCTCTACGCCGTACTGCTGTGGGCCTATGACCCCCAACTCACCCTGATCGGCGGTGGGTTGGCGCTGCTCAACGTGGTGGCGATGCGGGTGGTGATCCGGCTGCGGGCCACCAGGACCCAGAAGCTGCGGGCGGACACCGCGCGGCTGACCACCACGTCGTACACCGGTCTCCAGCTCATCGAGACGGTGAAGGCCACCGGCGGGGAGACGGGCTACTTCCGCCGCTGGGCGGGGCAGCACGCCATCACCCTGGAGGAGCAGCAGCGCCTCGGGGTGCCGAGCGCCGCACTGGCCGTGGTCGCCCCCACCCTCGCCACGCTCAACAGCGCCCTCATCCTGTGGATCGGCGGGCTGCGGGCCGTCGAGGGCCATATCTCGATCGGTCTGCTGGTGGCCTTCCAGGCGCTGGTGGCCCGCTTCACCGCGCCCATCGCCCGGCTCAACGGTGTGGCGGGCCGCATCCAGGACTTCTCCGCCGATGTGACCCGGCTCAAGGACGTGGAGAACTTCCCGGTGGACTCCCTCTACACCCGCGACGAGCCGCGCGAGGACACCCGAAGGCTGACCGGACAGGTGACGCTGGAGAACATCACCTTCGGCTACAGCCCGCTGGACCAGCCGCTGCTGCGCGACTTCTCGCTGTCCGTCGGCCCCGGCCGGCAGGTGGCGCTGGTCGGCGCCTCCGGCAGCGGCAAGTCCACCGTCTCCCGGCTCGTCTCCGGCCTCCACACCCCCTGGGAGGGGGTCATCCGCATCGACGGGCAGCGTCTTGAGGACATCCCCCGCGGGGCGCTGGCCGCCTCGGTCTCCTTCGTCGACCAGGACGTCTTCCTGTTCGAGGGAACCGTGCGGGACAACGTGGCGCTGTGGGATCCGTCCATCCCGGACGACGCGGTGGTGGACGCCCTGCGGGACGCCGCGCTCTACGACGATGTGATCGCCCGGCGCCCGGAGGGGATCCACTGCCGGGTGGAGCAGGACGGCCGCAACTTCTCCGGCGGCCAGCGGCAGCGTCTCGAGATCGCCCGCGCCCTGGTCCGCCGCCCCAGCGTGCTGGTGCTTGACGAGGTCACCAGCGCCCTGGACGCGCGGACCGAGCAGCTCGTCATGGACAATCTGCGCCGCCGCGGCTGTGCCTGTGTGGTGATCGCCCACCGGCTGAGCACCGTGCGGGACAGCGACGAGATCGTCGTCCTGAACCGCGGCACGGTTGTCGAACGCGGACGTCACGAAGACCTCGCCGCCGCCGGAGGCCCGTACGCCGAGCTGATGAAGGAGCACTGACATGGCGTCCGTTCATCCGGCCGCACCGGTGGCCGCGGACGGCGGCGACGCGGTGATCCAGGCGCTCGGCGCCCTCGGCACGCCCGTCGACTGCACCGGACTGCGCAGGCTTCCGCTGGAGGGCCCACAGGTGCTCTGGCTGGTGACCGGCGGTGCCCTGGACCTGTTCGCGGTCGACGCCGCCGAAGAGGGACAGTGGCACTTCCTCGGCCGCCTGGAGACCGGCGCGGCGCTCCCCGGCCCGGTCGACGGGCCGCTCCACACCCTGCTGGGCCGCCCCTCGCAGGACTGCCTGGTGCGCCGCGTCCCGCTGCGCGAGCTGTACCGGCCGGAGGGGTACGACGCGTACGGCACGGGCCACGCCGGCGATCCGTACGGCACCCACGGCGGCGGCGGATTCCAGGACACCCCGCCCACCCCGCTGGAACACGCCGTGGCGCTCGGGCTGAGCCGCAGCCTCGGCGTCCTCTTCCAGGCCCTGCTGGACGGCGGGGCCGCGCCCGACGCGGAGGCGGCCGACGAGGACCTGCTCTGGCTGCCGGTCCCGCCCGGCAGTGTGCGGTACGGCGCCGAGTACAGCGCCCAGGCCGCCGGCGATCTGCTGATCGACGGCGCGCTGTGGCAGCGGATGGTCAACCAGCAGTACCGGCTCGGCACCGCCGTGGACCGCTGGATCGAGACCATGGAGCGGGCCCACGCGGACCGCACGGCGGCCGGCATCCGAGCCGGTGAGGCCATGCGCTCCCGCGCCGACCAGGCGCTGATCGCCTCCATCGGAGGGCCGCGGCGCGACCGGCGGCCGCCGGAGGAGGGCACCGACGACGCCGTCCACGCGGTGTGCCGCGAGGTGGCGGAGGCCGCCGGGATCACCCTGCCCGAACCGCCGCGGGGCCGCGCCGCCGACGACCGTACGGACCCGGTGGAGCGCATCGCCGCACACGCCCGGATCCGCACCCGCGCCGTCCGTCTTGAGGGCCGCTGGTGGCGGGAGGACACCGGACCGCTGGTGGGCTACCGCGCCAAGTCCGGGGCCCCGGTGGCGCTGCTGTGGCGGCGCGGCGGGTACGAGGCGGTCAACCCCGTCTCCGGCCTGCGGATCCGCGTCGGCAGGAGCAACGCGGAGGAGTTCGAACCGCGGGCCGTGATGTTCTACCGTCCGCTGCCCGACCGGCCCATGACGATGTGGCGGCTGATGCGCTTCAGCGCCCGGGGCGCCGCCGGGGACGTCCGCAACCTGCTGATCAGCGGGCTGGTGACGGTGGCGCTCGGCGCGCTGGTACCCCTGGCCACCGGACAGGTGCTCGGCGGATTCGTGCCCCGCGCCGAGAAGAGCCCGATCGTCCAGATCTCCCTGGGGCTGATCGTCGCCGGCATCGTCGCGGCCGCCTTCATGCTGCTGCAGAACCTCACCCTGCTGCGGCTGGAGGGGCGGCTGGAGAGCAACCTCCAGCCCGCCGTGTGGGACCGGCTGCTGCGGCTGCCCACCACCTTCTTCGCCCGGCGTTCCACCGGAGAGCTGGCAAGCGCGGCGCTGGGCATCAGCGCCATGCGCCGGGTGCTGTCCGGGATCGCGCCGACGGTCCTCCAGGCCGGCACCGTGGGCGCGGTGAACCTCGCCCTGCTGCTGTACTACAGCGCCTCCCTGGCGCTCGCGGTGGTCGCCATGCTGCTGGTGGTCTCCGGGGTGTTCCTGGGGATGGGGCTGTGGCAGGTGCGCTGGCAGCGGCGGCTGGTGGAGAGCGAGAACAAGCTCAACAACCAGGCGTTCCAGATGCTGCGCGGCCTGCCCAAGCTGCGGGTCGCCGCGGCCGAGAACTTCGCGTACGCGGCGTGGGCCCGCGGCTTCGCCCACTCCCGCGACCTGCATCAGCGCACCGGGCGCATCAAGAACCTCACCCAGGTGCTGGACGCGGTCTACCTTCCGCTGGTCTCGCTCATCGTGTTCATGCTGCTGGCCGGTCCGGCGCGGGGGAGCATGTCGGCGGGGGCGTTCCTGACGTTCAACACCTCCGTGACCATGCTGCTCACCTCGCTCACCCAGCTCACCAACGCCCTGGTCTCGGTGGTCGCAGTGCTGCCGATGTTCGAGCAGGTCAAGCCGATCCTGGACGAGCCGCCCGAGGTCCGTGGCGGCAGCGCCCCGCCGGGAGCGCTCTCCGGTGACCTCAAGGCCAGGAACCTCACCTTCCGCTACGGCGACGACGGGCCGCTGGTGCTCGACGACGTCTCACTGGAGATCCGGCCGGGCGAGTTCGTGGCCGTCGTCGGCCCCAGCGGCTGCGGAAAGTCGACGCTGCTCCGGCTGCTCATCGGCTTCGAACGGCCGGTGTCCGGCAGTGTGCTCTACGACGGTCAGGACCTCGCCGCCCTCGACCAGACAGCGGTGCGCCGCCAGTGCGGGGTGGTCCTGCAGAACGCCCAGCCCCTGGGCGGAACGGTGCTCGACTGCATCCGCGGCGCCGAGCCGTACACCCCCGAGGAGGCCATGGCGGCCGCCGAACTGGCGGGCTTGGCCGAGGACATCGCCCAGATGCCCATGGGACTCCAGACCATGATCTCCGGCAGCGGCGCCATCTCCGGTGGCCAGCGGCAGCGGTTGATGATCGCCCAGGCCCTGATCCGCCGCCCGCGCATCCTCTTCTTCGACGAGGCCACCAGCGCCCTGGACAACGAGACCCAGCGCATCGTCATCGACAGCACCCGCCGCCTCAACGCCAGCCGGCTGGTGATCGCGCACCGGCTGTCCACCGTCATGGACGCCGACCGCGTCCTGGTCATGGAGGGCGGCCGGATCGTGGAGCAGGGCGCCCCGGCCGAGTTGATGCGCATCCCGGGCGGAAAGTTGCACGAACTGGTGCGGCGCCAGATGTGATGGCGGAGGATACGGGTGGGGGAGTCCGAGCAGTTCGGACTGCCCGCTTGTCATCCTGCTCTGTCAAAGGATCAATGGTGGGCGCACAGGACGCGCAGGACACGCAGCATGCGCGGGACACGGCCAAGAGGCTGCGGGCGATCAGCGACGAACTGTCGGACCGTTTCTACGAGCGGGCCGAGGTGGTGCGGATGCTGGTCGTGACGCTGCTGGCCGGGCAGCACTCGTTGGTGCTCGGCCCGCCCGGAACGGCGAAGTCCGAGATGGCCCGGGAACTCACGGGCCGCATCGAGGGGGCGGCCTACTGGGAGATCCTGCTGTCGAAGTTCACCGCGCCGACGAGGATGTTCGGCCCCATCGACGTCGCCGCGCTGGCCCGGGGCGAGTACCGCCAGGTCTACGACGGCCGCGCCACGACCGCGCACATCGCGTTCATCGACGAGATCTTCAAGTGCTCCACGGCGGCGCTGAACGAGACGCTGGGCTACCTCAACGAGCGGATCTACCACCCCGAGAGCGGTGGCGAGCCGATCCGCTGCCCCCTGATCGGGGCCATCACGGCGAGCAACGAACTGCCCGGCGAGGAGGACGCGGCCGCGATCTACGACCGGCTGCTGGTGCGGATCGAGGTCGGGTACCTGGAAGACCCCTCGAACTTCGCCGCGCTGGTCCGCTCCGCCGTCAGCCGCCCGGCGGCACCGACCCGGACCACGGTCGAGCTGGCCGCGCTGCGGCACGCCGTGACCGAAGCCGTCCCGGCCGTGGACGTCCCCGACGCGATCGTGGACGCGGTGTGCACGCTGCGGGCCGCCCTGCGCCGCAGGGAACTCCTCGCCTCCGACCGCCGCTGGCGGCAGGCGGTGGGCCTGCTCCAGGCGTCCGCGTACCTCGACGGCCGCCCGGCGGTCGCCGAGACCGACCTGTCGGTGCTGACTCATGTGCTGTGGGACTCTCCCGCCGAACGCCCGGCCGTCGAGCGCGAGGTGCTGCAACTGGTCAACCCCGACGCCAAGGAGGCGCTTGACCTGGCCGACGCCATCGAGGAACTGGAGGCCCAGCTCGACGCCATGGCCGGGCAGTCCCGCGAGGCGCTGAGCGAGTGGGTCATCAAGAAGGCCCACAACAAGCTCGCCATGGCGGGGAAGCGGCTGGAGAAGCTGCGCGAGGAGGCGGCGAGCGCCGGTCGCTCCACCGCCGCCATCGACCGGGTCACCGGCCGCCAGCGCGCCGTCCGCGCCCGCGTTCTCACCGAGGCCCTCGGCGTGGACGCGAGCATGGTGCAGGCCCAGCTGTGACCACCGGCGGCACAGGGCCACGGACAGGACACCGAGATGGACAGGACACCGGGCAGGTTCGACGAGCCGGTGAGCAGGTCCGGGCAGCGGCCGGGCCTGCCCGCCCCCGCTCCCGTGCGGCACACCGCAGCCGTGGTCGCGGACCGGTTCGACCGGATCGCATGGCGCGACACCTACGAGCAGTCAGCCGCCCTGCGCGAACTGGCCGAGGAACTCCACGAGCGCCACGCCGGCACCACCGACCTCCTGACCGACGCGTTCCTGGCTGCCTACAAGGTCCGCCCCCGGTTGCGCGACCGCGCGCAGATGGACCCCTCCCGGCTGGTCAACCACCAGGTCATCACCGCACTGATGGAGTCACCGGAGTTCGCCGGGCTGCACCGGGAGACGGCCGGCGACCCGTACGCCGCCGCCATGGCCGTACTCGCCCAGGCCGCCGCGCTGCGCCGGATGCTGGAACACTCCCGTCAGGCCCAGGAGCAGGCCGAGCGGGCGAAGAGGGCCCAGCAGGCCGCCGAAACCGCGGCGGCCGCCGCGTCCGCCGCGGCCTCGGCCCAGCAGGCCGCGCGGTCCCTCGCGGCGGCGGCCCCCGGCGTCCGTGCCGCCGCGCGGAACGCGGCCGCGAAGGCGGCCGAGGCCGTGCGGCAGGAGGCCGCGCTGATGCGGGCATGGGGCGTTGGCCCCGGCGAGCTGGAGCGGATGCCGTTCGACCGGCGCGCCCGGCTCGCCGAGCGACTGCGCACCGGCCGTCTCGCACAGTGGGCCGAGCTGATCGGTCGCTTCCGGCAGATGGCCGGTGGTGAGCGCGCCCGCAAGGTGGAGAACGCCACCGGGGAACTGGTCGGCGTCACACTCGGCAACGACCTCTCCCGCGTCATCCCTTCCGAACTGGCGGGCCTCGGCCTGCCCGAGCTGCGTGCGGTGTTCGCCGTGCGCTACGCCGCCGGGGAGCTGATGCTCTACGACAGCCAGGGAGAGCAGACCACCGGCCGGGGTGCCGTCATCGCGTGTGTGGACACCTCGCACTCCATGTACGCGGCGGGGCCCGGCGGAGTGAGCCGGGAGGCGTGGGCCAAGGCGTGCGCCCTGGCGCTGCTGGATCAGGCCCGCGACGCGGGGCGTGACTTCGTCGGCATCCTGTTCTCCGCCGCCGACAAGATCCAGGTCTTCCGCTTCCCGGCCGGCCGGCCCGCCGGTATCGACCGGATCCTCGACTTCGCGGAGACCTTCCTCGGCGGTGGAACCAGCTACCAGGCGCCGCTGAGCGCGGCCGGTGACTCCTGGAAGAGGAGTTCAACGACGCCGCCCGCACACGCGGCGACATTGTGATGATCACCGACGACGAATGCGGCGTCACCGAGGAATGGATGCGCGGCTGGAACGACGCCAAGCGGCTGTTGGGCTTCCGGGTCTTCGGCGTGGCCATCGGCGCCCCGCGCGCCGCCGAAGCCGGCTCGGTCCTGGAGGCCCTGTGCGACAACCTCCGCTCCATCGAGGACCTCACCGACGTCCACGCCGCCGCCGACCTCTTCCGCGTGATCTGACCCGGCCCACACCGTCCGGTCCTCGCCGGAGGGTTCACCGCGTCAGAACAGCGGTCCCCTTTTGATGGTCGATGAACTCGGAGGACCAGTCCGGATACTCGCGGCACCAGCGCTCGACCATCTCCCGCTCATCGGGACGGCTCGCATCGTCCACGAATATCCGCGCTTCGCCGCTCACCTTGGATTCAAGCATCGGGAGCGCCGGGTACCTGGAAAGTGGATGCAGGAATCCCGGAGGCCCGTCGACCACCACCATGTCGCAGTCTTCGACATCTTCCATCTGTGCCGGGTCGTACCAGTGCCACCGCTCGCCTTTGATATCCACCTCCACCAGTGGGGCGATACGCACCCGCGCATAAGTGTCCAGCCCTTGCTGCCGCAATGTGGCGACTGTCGCATCGCCGTAGCTTTTGTCGTGATCAATCGAGACGATGTTCCCGGGGATCTCGAAATGGCGAAGCGCGTTTGCCATCCAGACCGTCGAAGCGCCGCTCCCTATGTCCAGGATGGAGACGGGACGTCGCACCTGGATATGTGAGACCAGGAGCAGCAGGAAGTCGGGCGAGGCCGTCCAGTTCGTGGGCTGTGGCATGGCGTGCTTGACGGGGACCATGCTGTAGAGATTCGTCAGGGCCTCAACCTGCCTGAAATGGTTCACCATGACCTGCCGAAGGTCAGCGATCTCCTTCAGGATGTCATCCATCGACGTCATTATTCGTCTCTCGTTCATGATCGTGATTTGCGTGGATCTTATCCGACGTCACCGGCGCCGTCGCTCGAAGATCCCCCGGTGAGAGGGTGCGCGAGGTCACCTCCGCACTGGCAGGCACGGTCGGCTCGCGTGAATTCGACGCTTGCCGCGCGCCTGCCGGAGACGCTCCTTCAGCCGCTCCAAGTCCGTTGGAGGTTCAGCTTGATCGTCCGGTGTGCGTACGTGTCGCCCTTCTGCTGCCGAAAGTGCGTTTATCTTCCTACACCGTTGGCGCGGTGAGTCAGTTGTCCGTGCCATCGCGCGGGGCCCACCGGGCGATCACCGTCACCGCCTGCTCGATCTGGCTGTCGGTGAGGTCGCCGCGTGCGGTGAGCCGCAGCCGGGAGTGGCGGTCGGGCGTGGACGGGGGCCGGAAGCAGCCCACGGCCACGCCTGCCTCCCGGCACGCCTGCGCCCATCTCACGGCGGCTTCCGGCGAGGGCGCGCGGACGGACACCACAGCGGCGTCCGGCACGCCGGCTTCCAGCCCGGCGGCCGTCAGGCCCGACCAAAGCCGCCGGGCCACCTCCCGGGCCCGCGCGGCGCGTTCCGGCTCCTCGCGCAAGAGCCGCAGCGCGCCCAGGGCCGCGCCCACGCTCGCCGGGGCGAGCCCGGTGTCGAAGATGAAGGTGCGGGCCGTCTCCGTGAGATGCCGGATGACCCTGCGGGGGCCCAGCACCGCCCCGCCCTGCGACCCCAGCGACTTCGACAGCGTCACGGTGGCCACCACGTCCGGTGAACCGGCCAGACCGGCGGCCGACAGGGCGCCGCTGCCCCCGTCGCCGACCACGCCGAGGCCATGCGCGTCGTCCACCAGCAGCGCGGCGCCGTGCGCACGGCATGCCCGGGCCAACTCCGTCAGCGGCGCGGCATCGCCGTCCACCGAGAAGACCGAGTCCGTCACCACCAGGGCACGGCCCCCGCCGTGCCCGGTGAGCGCGGTGCGCACCGCGCCCGGCTCACCGTGCGGCACCTGCGCGACCTTCGCCCGGGAGAGCCGGCAGCCGTCGACCAGGGAGGCGTGGTTGTGGGCGTCGAAGACGATGAGCGTGCCCGGCCCCGTCAGAGCCTGGAGGGCGGCCAGGTTGGCCGCGTATCCGGAGGAGAAGACCAACGCGGCCTCCGAGCCGCAGAAGGCCGCCAGTTCCTCCTCGAGCTCCAGGTGCAGCTGCGTGGTGCCCGTGACCAGGCGTGAGCCGGTGGCGCCGCCGCCCCAGCGCGCCACCGCCTCCGTGGCAGCCCGCACCACGCGCGGGTGGCGGACCAGGCCCAGGTAGTCGTTGCTCGCCAGATCCAGCACCGGCTCGTCGGCCGCCCGCGGGCGCGGCCGACGGGTCAGGCCGGCGCGGCGGCGCAACTCGGTGCGCCGGTCGATCCAGTCGAAGACCGCCGCCGGGGCGGGGCCGGGTGGATCGATCCGGCTCGCGGCGGGCGCTGTGGCATCGGGCGCGGGTGTGGTCGGCTGGACGGGGTGCTGGGCCATGACCGGCACTCTGACACGCGCGGGGCGGTCGACAGGCGGGTGGGGGAGGCTTCCCGGCCGCCCGGGGACGCCGCTGACGAGGTTCGCCGCCTGCGAGATCGGCGCCGACGAGGCCGCCGCCGCGTGCTCGAGTGATGCCGCGCACATGGCGGCGGCCGACGCGCGGTGACGTGTTACCGTCCGTCCGTGATCACCCCGGCCCTGGACACCTCCGCACCCGGTACGGGGGTCCGCGGCGCCGGGCCCGATGCCCACGGCGCGGCGGCGGGGCCCGTACCGCCCGGCGCCGGCGACCCGCTGGGCGTTCTCGACCTGTTCGGGGACGGCTTCGTCCGCGACCCTCACCCGTGGTTGGACGCGCTGCGCTCCCAGGCGCCCGTGCACCACGACGCGGGCACCGGCCTGTGGCTGATCAGCCGCCACCGGGACATCCGCCGGGTTCTGCTCGACCCCGACACCTTCCGTCCGGACAACGCCCAGCACGCGGTCACCCCGCTGCCCGTGGCCGTGCTGCGGGTGCTCGCCCGGGCCGGTTTCCAGCTCCCGCCCGCACTCGCCAACAACGGAACCGAGAGCCACCCCGGTCTGCGCCGGGTCATCACCCGGTTCTTCAACGCCCGGCGCGTCGAGGCCGCCGTACCGGTGATCGAGCGTGTTGCCGGGGAGCTGCTCGACGCGGCGCGGGCGCGGCTCGACGCCGACGGTGCGTACGACCTGTTCACCTCCTTCGCCCAGGTCCTTCCCTGCCGGGTGCTGATGGAGCTGCTGGGCATCCAGGACGTCGACCCGGCCACGCTGATCCGCTGGAGCGACGCCTCACTGGAGCTGTTCTGGGGCAGGCCCGCCCTGGACCGACAGCTGGAACTGGCCCAACGGGTCGGCGAGTTCCACCAATGGCTGACCGCGACCGTGCGCGCCGGCGAGGCCGCCGCCGACTCCTTCGTCGGAGCGCTCGCCCGCCACCGTCTGCCCGACGGGGCGCCGTTGGACCCCCGGACGGCGGTCGGCGCCTGCTTCTTCGTCTTCATCGCCGGGCAGTCGACCACCGGGCAGCTCATCGCCACCGTGCTGCGCCGGGCGCTCACCGAGTCCGGGCTGTGGCCGCGGGTGGCACAGGAGCCGGAGGCGGCCTGGGCCTGGGTGGAGGAGGTGCTGCGGCGCGAGCCGCCGGTGACCACGTGGCGGAGGGTCGTGGCGCGACCGGCGCGACTCGGCGGGGTGGACCTGCCTGCGGGGGCAAAGCTGCTTTTGATGCTCATGGGCAGCGGCTCCGATCCGGAGGTCTTCGAGGACCCGGAGCGGATGTGTCCGCAGCGCGCCAACATCCGCCACCACCTGGCCTTCGGCGCCGGTCGCCACCGCTGCCCTGGCGCGTCCCTGGCGCGAACGGAAGCGGCGGTGGCCCTGCGGGCGGCGGCTCGTGGCCTGCCGAAGGCGCGGCTCGCGGCGGGCACGGAGGGCACGCCGATGCTCGGCCTGCTGTCGTTCCGGGCGCCTCTGCGCGTGGCCGTGGCCGACGGATGAGGAGGGGCACCGCCTCTCATCAGCAGGGCGGGCCGTGCCTGGTCGCCGGACGGGGCGCGGCCGGAGGCTGTGTCCGCCGCGCGGCCGTCAGGAGCCGGCGGTGGACACATGGCGGGCCAACTCGGTGGCCAGGCGTCGCATGACCGTGCGGTTGGCGCGCCGCATCGTGGGCCGTACGACAGGGGACAGCAGCCGGTCGGCGAGAGGGGCGCGCACCCACGCGTACGTGAACGAGATGCGGCTGCCGTCGGCCGGCAGCGGTTCGATGGTGTAGGTGCCGTGGGCCAGGCGGCGACCGGCCGCGCTGACGTTGCGCTCGACGATGCGCCGCGGCGCGTCGGCCTCGACGACCTCGATGGTGACGTCGGTCTTCGTGCCGCCGAGCGCCGCGGTGACCGTGGCGCACGATCCGATGCCGCGGTCGGGGCCGCTGTAGCGCCAGTTGGTGAGGTAGTGGTCGGTGAATCGCTCGTGGTGAGCCATGACGTCGAGGAAGTCGTAGACCTGCTCGGGCGTCTGCGGTACGTCGATCGACACGGTGACGGACTTCATGTACCACACGGTACAGGGGCCATGTACCAATTGGTACACTCGCGCTGTGGTGAACACGGACGACTCGCATCCCGAGGGCGGCGCCGGGCAGGGCACGGACGCGGACCGGCGCACCCAACTGGTCGACGCGGCCGTCGACCACGTCGCGGCGCACGGCATCGCGGACCTGAGTCTGCGCCGCCTGGGCGCCGCGATCGGCGTCAGCCACCGCATGCTGATCCACTACTTCGGCTCCAAGGAACAGCTGTTCATCGAGATCGTCCGGGCGTCGGAGCGGCGCCAGCGCGAGCTGCTGTCCCGGCTCTACCAGGAGCCCGGCCTCTCGCCCGCCGACGTCGCGCGGCTGCTGTGGCAGCGGCTGACGGATCCTCGGCTGGCCGGTCAGGAGCGGCTCTTCTTCGAAGTCTGCGGGCACGCGCTGCGGGGCCGTCCCGAGGCCGCTCCGGTCCTCGAAGGGCTCGTGACGGACTGGCTGGAGCCGCTTGTGGCCGCCGAGGTCGGCGCGGGGACGGACCCCGCCATGGCCCAAAGCCGCGCCAGGCTGGGACTCGCCACCGTCCGCGGGCTGCTGCTCGACCTGCTCGCCACCGGTGACCGCGCCGGCGTCGACGCGGCGATGGAGGAGTTCCTGCGGCTGTACTACGGCGCGGAGTGACGGGGCCGGCGACTCCGTCGTCCCTCGTGGGCGGGGCGGCGGCGCAGGAGGAGGGCGGCCAGTGCGGCACCGGCCAGGACCGCCGCTCCCGCCGCGGCGTAGGCGCTGTGGACGCCCAGCCCGCCGGCCAGGGGAGGCAGAGCACCCTTCGCCCCGCCAAGAAAGACGCGGTTGGCCGTGGTCAGCAGGGTCTTCATCCGGCCGCGCATCTGCTCGGCCGCCAGCAGGGACACGAAGGTCACGGCCAGCACCCCGACCACGTTCGTCGCCGCTCCCTCCAGCACCTTGGCGGCGAAGGCCACCGGCGGCGAGGTCGTCGCGGCGGCCGTCAGCAGGGAGCCGCCCAGCAGCAGCACCGCGCCTGTGGTCACGGCGGGGATGCGCTCGGGCCGGCCCAGGCGGCCGGAGGCGATGAGGGCCGCGGCGGCGGTCTCCCCGACGAGGGCCGCGGCCCCGTACGGGCCGGCCCACACGTGCGCCGGCAGGCCCAGGCGTTCGTCGACATAGGCGACGTAGAGGGTGTCCTTGGCCCCCCACGCGATGCCCGCCACGGTGTACAGCACGGCCGTGTAGAGGGCCGCCGGCCGCCCGTGCAGATAGCGCAGGCCCTCGTGGAACTGGCGGGCCACGCCGGCTCCGGTGCGCGTGGCGGTGGCCGGGGCCGGCAGGCGCAGGGCCTGGAAGGCGACGGCGGTGACGGCGAAGGTGACCGCGTCGGCCACGAAGACGGCCGGCCCCAGCGTCTCGGCGAGGAAGGGGCCGGCGGCGACCCCGGCGGCGGTGGCCAGCCGGCCGGTGAGCGACATCGTCCCACTGGCCTTGGCCACGGGCACGGCGGCGCGGGCGGCGGCGGCCGGCAGGAGGCGGGTCAGGGCCCCGGAGAGGGCGACCTCCCACGGGGTGCGGACGGCCAGGATCAGGGCGTACCACCAGGCTCCGTAGTGGAGCATCAGGGCGGTGAGGACCGCCAGCACCGTCGAGGAGACGACCAGGCCGCGGCGGGCGTCGTGGCGGTCCACCAGGACGCCGATCCAGGGGGCGCACACGACGGTGGCGGCGAGCGGGATTCCCTGCACCAGGCCGAGGGCGGGGACGCCGGAACGGACCGTCACCAGGTAGGCCACCGCTGCCGCGTTGATCCCCGAGCCGGCCAGCGACACCGCCTGGGCCGCCACCAGGACGCGCAGCCCCGTCATCGCTGCGGCTCGCCGGGGGAGAGGTGGCAGGCCGCGTGGGCGGTGGCGGCGCGGACGGCTTCCCGGGCGGGCAGGCGCAGGCCGTGGAGCGCGTGGGCGAGGGCGGCGGTGAAGGCGTCGCCCGCCCCGGTGGTGTCGGGAACCGGTCCGACGTCCACGGCCGGGGTGGGCCAGCAGTCGGCGTCGTCGGGCGTGAGGGCGAGGCTGCCGTCGGCGCCGAGGGTGAGGACGAGCAGCGAGGCGCGGGAGCGCGAGCGCAGCGCGCGCAGGAAGCCGGACAGGTCCTGGCCCGCAAGGCGCTCGTGGCTCATGACGAGGGTGTCGGCGGCGAGGAAGTCCTGGTCGTAGGGGTTGTCAGGGCCGCGTACGTCCTGCAGGTCCACCACCACCGGCACGCCGAGACCCCGGGCGGCGGGCAGCAGCGGGCGGGAGAAGCCGAGGTTGCCCAGGACGCATGTGTCCGCCCCGGCGGCGGTGGCGCGGAACGCGGCCGGGTCGAAGGAGACGGCCAGGGCCCCGCCGAGGTCGGTGTTGACCTGGCGACGCCCGGCGGCGTCCACGAGGATGACGGACCGCGGGGTGCGCTCAAGGGACCGGGTGCACAGGCCGGTGCCGACGCCCAGGCGGCGCGCCGCGGCCAGCACCGCCCGCCCCGGGGCGTCGTCGGCCAGCGGCGCGATCAGCTCGACGGCGGCGCCCAACCGCGCGAGGGCCGCGGCGACGTTGAAGCCCACCCCGCCGACCGCGTCCTCGATCCCGCCGGGCAGATGCCGCGCGGGGCTGTAGGGGTGGGGGAAGCCCTCGACCGGCAGCCGGGTCTGCTGGTTGGCGATGCCGGCGACGACGGCCCTCATCCGCTCGCCTCCAACTCCCGCTCCTTCGCAGCCCCCTCCTCGCCTTCTTTCTCCCGCGGGCCCGGTACGGCCAGGTCCAGCAACTCGTACAGCGCGCCGCGGGTACGGGCCGCGGCCTGACCGGGGTGGCTGACGAACCGGGGCGCGAGGTCGGCGAGCCCGGGCGGCGCCCCCGTCTCCAGGGCGAGTTCGAGCGCCTGCGGCAGCGAGGGCTCGGCCAGTTCGGGCGTCATGGCGCGCAGCGCGTCCACCGGGGACCCGGGGGTGACGGCACCCGGTTCGGCAGGCACGGCGACCATCGGCCTGGGCCGCAGGGCGAAGCGCAGGGCGAGCGAGCCGAAGTCGTACACCGCGAGGTCGGCGGCGGCGTACGCGCCCATCCAGGACTGCCACGGCGGGACGAGGCAGACCGTCTCAGGGGCGGCGGCGAGGGCGCGGGCGAGGTGGGAACGGGGGCGTCCGCGCTGGTCCCAGTTGTGGGGGTGTGGTTTGAGGACGACCCGGACATGCCCGGGCAGCCGACGGGCGCTCTTGAGCAGGGCGGGGCCGTGCCACGCGAGCATTCCGGCATCGCCCCAGGTGGCCGAGAGCAGAACGAGAAGGTCCTCGGGGCCGACGCCCAGCAGGGCGCGGGCGGTGGCGCGGCGCGCGAGGACGGTGAGGAACTCGTCGGTCTCCAGGTCACCGACGACCCGTATTCGCCCGGCGAGCCGAGGGGTGATGTCCTCGGCCCGCTCCCGCCCCTCCTCGCTCGCCTCGAACATGGCCGTGTAGATCGGCTCTCCCGAGCGCAGGACGAAGTCCGGGCCGTAGGTGAAGTCCTGGCCCAGCGCCTGTTTGCCCGCGCCCACCCCGTGCGGGACGAACACCCGGGCCCCGGCCCGGGTGAACAGGTGGGCTCCGCCGTGGTTGCCGAAGACCGCCAGGTCCCACGGCTCGGCGGTCGCGGCCTCGAACGGCACCAGGGGCAGGCCCCAGCGTCCCACCTCCGCCTCGCAGCCCCGCCCGAAGCGGTCCGGCGCGAGCGTCGCGGCGAAGGACAGCCGGCCGTCGCCCGCCAGCAGCCGGTGCACCCGGCGCAGGGTTCGCAGCGAAACCTGGTTGTGGACGGTGTAGAGGACGGCGCGTGCCTTCCCCGCGGCGCGGACGGAAGAGGGCCTGACTCCGGGGGATAAACCCACGCGTATTCCTCTCGGTGACATGATGAACGGACGAGAAAGCAGAGATTACAACAGTCAATCTATTGTGGTTCAACTCCGTTTCCCTTTTGGGAACATTCGGTAGCAGAAAGCCGGGGGGTACGTTTTTTTGGAAAAGCCTGCAAATCGTGGGGAAGGCGAGAGAAAGCGAGAGGAGCGGTCATGTCACCGCTGTACGACGACATGGGCACCGCCGTGCGCCTGGCCCGTCCGCCACGCCGGGTGGTGTCCCTCGTGCCGTCGCTCACGGAGGCGGTCGCCGCCGGTCGTCCGGGCGCCCTGGTGGGGGCGACCCAGTGGTGCACCCATCCCGGTGATCTGGACGTGGTACGGGTGCGAGGCACCAAGAACCCCGACCGGGAGGCGATCCTCCGGCTGCGGCCGGATCTCGTGATCGCGAACAAGGAGGAGAACCGCGAACTCGACGTCACCCGGCTGCGCGCTGCCGGAGTGCCGGTGTGGGTGACCGTCATCGAGACCGTCCCACAGGCCCTGGACTCGCTGGAGCGGCTGTTCACCGAGGCCCTTCGAGCTCCGGTCCCCGACTGGCTCGACGCGGCACGGGAGCTCTGGTCGGGCCCCCTTCCCGAGGTCACGGTCACGGCGGCGGTCCCGGTCTGGCGGAACCCCTGGATGGTGGTGGGGAGGTCCACCTTCACCGGCGACCTCCTGCGCCGGGCCGGTATCGCCAACGTGTTTGCCGGGCATCCGGACCGCTATCCGCACATGGCCCTGGAGGAGATCGACCGACCGGACGTGGACGTCGTCCTGCTGCCGGACGAGCCGTATGTGTTCACCGGGAGCGACGGCCCCGAGGCCTTCCACCGCACACCGACCCGCCTGGTCAGCGGCCGGCTGATCACCTGGTACGGCCCGTCGCTGCTGCCGGCGCACGAGATGCTGAAGCGGCTTCTCGCCGCGCTGTGAGCGGGGGTTCGCCCGCTGTGCTTCGCTTCACACCGTCCTCACCTTCAGTAATTTACTAGGACGTCCTAGTATCTCTTTGGTCAGCGATCCTGACCTGTCTGGGAAGGCCCTCATGAGCGATCTCCACCGTCCCGTGCACCCTGTCCGCCTGGTTACGGCTTCGGCGCTGTTCGATGGGCACGATGCGTCGATCAACATCATGCGGCGGATCTTCCAGTCCCAGGGCGCCGAGGTGATCCACCTCGGACACAACCGGTCCGTGCGCGAGGTCGTGGACGCGGCGCTCGAGGAGGACGCACACGGCGTCGCGGTCTCCTCCTACCAGGGCGGACACGTGGAGTACTTCGAGTACCTGGCCGCGTCGCTGCGCGAGCGGGGAGCGGAGCACGTCCGGGTGGTGGGCGGCGGAGGCGGCGTCATCGTGCCCGAGGAGATCGCCCGGCTGCGCGAGTGCGGGGTGACCATCTTCTCCCCCGAGGACGGCCAGCGGCTGGGCCTCGCCGGGATGGTCAACTCGGTGGTGCGGGACTGCGATTTCGACCTCTGGGACGGCAAGCCGGCCGACGCCGCCGCCGTACTCGCCGGCGACCGGTTCGCGATCGCCCGCGCCATCACCGGTGCCGAGCTCGGCAAGCTGCCCCCGGACCTGCTGGAGCAGGTGCGTGCCGCCGCGGCGGCCCGGGTCACGCCGGTGCTCGGCATCACCGGCACCGGCGGCTCGGGGAAGTCTTCGCTCACCGACGAGCTGGTGCGCCGGTTCCGTGTCGACCAGCATGACAAGGTTCGTATCGCGGTGATCGCGGTCGACCCGACCCGCCGCCGTGGCGGCGGTGCGCTGCTCGGCGACCGGATCCGGATGAACTCCCTGGACGGGCACCGGGTCTTCTTCCGGAGCCTGGCCACGCGCGGCAGCCGCGAGCTGCCGGAGCACCTGTCCGACGTCATCGACGTGGTCAAGGCCGCCGGGTTCGACCTGGTGGTCGTGGAGACGCCGGGCATCGGCCAGGGGGACGCGGCGATCGTGCCGTTCGTCGACACCTCGCTGTACGTGATGACGCCGGAGTTCGGCGCCGCCTCACAGCTGGAGAAGATCGACATGCTCGACTTCGCCGACGTGGTGGCGATCAACAAGTTCGAGCGGCGCGGCGGCAAGGACGCACTGCGTGACGTGGGCCGCCAACTGGTCCGCAACCGCGAGGCGTTCGGCATGCGGCCCGAGGACATGCCGGTGTTCGGCACCTCGGCGGCCACGTTCAACGACGACGGTGTCACCGCGCTCTACCAGTACCTGAGGACCGCCCTGGGCGAGCGGGGACTGCCCCTGTCCGAGGGCGCGCTGCCGCCGGTCGACGTGCGCCACTCCTCGGGCATCCGGCAGGTGGTGCCCGCGGACCGGGTGCGCTACCTCGCCGAGATCACCGAGACGATCCGCCGGTACCACGCGGAGACCGAGCGGCTGACCGAGGCGGCCCGCAGGGTGCAGCGCCTCGACGCGGTCAGGGGCGAGCTCATCGAGGCCGGCTCCGACGCCGGGGGCGTCCAGTCGCTGCTCGACGGCGCCCGCAGACAACTCCCGCCCGACGTCACGGAGCAGATCGAGAACTGGCCCGCCGTCGTGGCCGCCTACTCCGGTGACGAGCAGGTCGTGAAGGTCCGCGACAGGGAGATCCGCACCAAGCTGACCCGCGAGTCGCTGTCCGGCAACAAGGTCCCCCGCGTCGCCCTGCCCCGGTTCACCGACCACGGGGAGCTGGTGCGGTTCTGGCGCCGGGAGAACCTGCCGGGCTACTTTCCCTTCACGGCCGGGGTGTTCCCGTTCAAACGCGACGGGGAGGACCCGGCGCGGATGTTCGCGGGCGAGGGCGATCCGTTCCGTACCAACCGGCGCTTCAAGCTGCTCTCCGAGGGCCAGCCGGCCACCCGGCTGTCCACCGCCTTCGACTCGGTCACCCTCTACGGCCGTGACCCCGACGCACGCCCCGACATCTACGGGAAGGTCGGCACGTCCGGAGTGTCGGTGGCCACGCTGGAGGACATGAAGGCCCTCTACGACGGCTTCGACCTGGTCGCGCCGACCACCTCGGTCTCCATGACGATCAACGGACCCGCGCCGACCATCCTGGCGTTCTTCCTGAACACCGCGATCGACCAGCAGGTCGAAGCGTTCCGCGCCGCCGAGGGCCGCGATCCGTCACCCGAGGAAGCCGCCGATCTGCGCGCACACGCGTTGGCGAGCGTGCGCGGCACGGTGCAGGCCGACATCCTCAAGGAGGACCAGGGCCAGAACACCTGCCTGTTCTCCACCGAGTTCTCGCTTCGGATGATGGCCGACATCCAGGAGTGGTTCATCGCGCACAAGGTCCGCAACTTCTACTCGGTGTCCATCTCCGGCTACCACATCGCCGAAGCCGGGGCGAACCCCATCAGTCAGCTGGCCTTCACCCTGGCCAACGGTTTCACCTACGTCGAGGCCTACCTGGCACGCGGTATGCACATCGACGACTTCGCCCCGAACCTGTCCTTCTTCTTCTCCAACGGCATGGACCCCGAATACTCCGTGCTCGGCCGGGTCGCCCGCCGCATCTGGGCGGTGGCCCTGCGGGAGCGCTACGGGGCGAACGAGCGCAGCCAGAAGCTGAAGTACCACGTCCAGACCTCGGGCCGCTCCCTGCACGCCCAGGAAATGGACTTCAACGACATCCGCACCACCCTGCAGGCGCTCATCGCCATCTACGACAACTGCAACAGCCTGCACACCAACGCCTACGACGAGGCGGTGACCACCCCCACCGAGGACTCGGTCCGCCGGGCCCTGGCCATCCAGCTGATCATCAACCGGGAATGGGGCCTGGCGATGAACGAGAACCCCCTGCAGGGCTCGTTCATCATCGATGAACTCACCGACCTGGTCGAGGAAGCGGTGCTCGCCGAGTTCGAGCGGATCAGCGAGCGCGGCGGTGTGCTCGGCGCCATGGAGACCGGCTATCAGCGCGGCCGTATCCAGGACGAGTCGATGCTGTACGAGCAGCGCAAACACGACGGCACCCTGCCGATCGTCGGAGTCAACACGTTCCGCAACCCGCACGCGGACACCGCCGAGCCCGGCGCCCTCGAGCTGGCGCGCGCCACCGAGAAGGAGAAGGAGTCCCAGCTGGAGCGCGTGGGGGACTTCCAGGCCCGCCACCGCGAGCAGGCCCACACCGCCCTGGCCGCCCTCAAGGACGCGGCGGTGAGCGGCCACAACGTCTTCGCCGTCCTCATGGACGCCGCCAGGGTCTGCTCGCTCCAGCAGATCACCGAGGCGTTCTTCGAGGTCGGCGGCCAGTACCGGCGCAACGTCTGACCACGGTGGAGATTCAGGACCCCTCGTCGTCCACGAGAGCGAGCAGCGGCCCCCGCTCGCTCTCGGGGACGTAGCCGGCGTAGTAGTCGTAGAGTTTGCGCCGCGAGATGCGCGCCGCCGCCGCGCCGTCCCGTGCCCGGATCGCCTCCAGCACATCCTGGTGGTGCCGGAGCGATTCCCGCATGAGCGCCTTGCTGTTGTGCGCGTGGGCGACCTTGTCCGAGATCAGCGAGAGGACAGCGCCCCTGACCACCTGGTTGCAGACCTCGATGAGGGAGTTGCGGCCGGCCACGGCCACCGCCTCGTGGAACGCGACGTCCGCCTTGCTGAACTCGTCGTACCCCGCCTCGATCGCGTCCGACATGACGGCGATCGTCCGCTCCATGGCGGACAGCTCCTCCTCGGACCGCAGCCGGGCCGCCAGCATGCTCGCCGAGCCGTCGAGGATCATGCGGAACGAGATCAACTCCGCCATCGACACATTGTCGAACTGGACGAGCCGGGTCATCTCCTTGGTCAGGCCGGCCGGGGAGAACGGCAGGATCTCCGGGCCGTTCGGGTCACCCGGGCGCGAGCGGATGAGCCCGTTGCTCTCCAGTACGCGCAGGGCCTCCCGCACGGTGGGGCGGCTCGCCCCGAACTGCGTCACCAACTCTCGTTCGCTCGGCAGGCGCTGGCCGGGCTTGAGGTCGCCGCGCGTGATCGCCTGCTCGATCTGCTCGACGATGCGCTGGTAGAGCCGTACCGGCGAGACCTGCTGGAACTGCGCCCCGTCACTCACGGCTTCTTCCCTTCGAGCGTTGTCGAATTTCCCCCGGTCGTCTTCCCGGTCGTCTTCCCGGTGGTCACCCCGGGGGTGCTGTCCGGCCAGTTGGGGACCGCCTCGGCAGGCCGGTTCCGTTCGTACCACGCCGCCGCCCGCAGAACACCGAGATCGTCGAAACGGCGGCCCGCGATCTGCACCCCGATGGGCCGACCGTCCGCCGTCAGACCGCAGTTGACGGTCGCCGCGGGCTGGCCCGACATGTTGTACGGCGCGGTGAAGCCGATGTGGGCCATGGTCTTCGCGTCCTCCAGGAACGGCATCGGCTGCTCGGCGGGGAACGCCGCCACCGGGGCCACCGGCGAGAGCACCAGATCGTACGGGAGCGTCGCCGCCACGGTCCGCTCCTGGATGCGCATGATCTGCTGGTAGCACTGGAGCACCCGCGTGCCCGGCACATCCGCGCCCCCCTGGCACCATCGGATGATGTGGGGGAGGACGCGCAGCTTGGCCTCGGCCGCCAGCTCGCGGAAGTCGTTCCAGGACCGCACCCGCCAGAACAGATCCAGGTCGTCGAGGAGATCTTGGCTCATGAACGGGTCCACCGGCTCCACGACGGCCCCCGCCGCCTCGAAGAGCGCGGCGGCGCGGTTCACCGCGTCGAGGATCTCGGTGTCGCACGGCTCCCCGCAGCCGGCGTCCAGATGCACCCCCACCCGCAGTCCGCGCACCTCGCCGGCCGGCGCCGACCAGTCGATGTCCTGCGGCGGCAGACTTGACCAGTCCCGGGGGTCAGGTTGGCTCAGGACACGCATGAACAGCGCCGCGTCCGCCACGGTGCGCGCCATGGGGCCGGCGGCGCGCCCCAGGTACGGGGCGTCCAGCGGGATCCTCCCGTAGCTGGGCTTGAGCGTGGCGAGGCCCAGCCAGGTGCCGGGCAGCCGGATCGATCCCCCGATGTCGGTGCCGACGTGGAGCGGACCGTATCCGCCGGCGGCCGCGGCCCCCGCACCTGAGCTGGAACCGCCCGTGGTCCAGGCGGCGTTCCAGGGGCTGCGCGAAATGCCGTGCAGGCTGGAGACTCCCGAGGAGAGCATGCCCCAGTCCGGCATCACGGTCGACCCGAGGACCACCCCACCGGATTCGAGGACCCGCGCGGTGATGGGCGCGTCCGCCTCGGGGACGACCGGCTCGGTCCCCGCGTTGCCCGAGGGCATGGGGACGCCCCTGCGGGCGACGTTCTCCTTCAGCGTCACGGGCACGCCGTCGATGGGCCCGAGCGGTTCCCCCGCCGCCCAGCGCGCCTCGCTGGCCAGGGCTGCCTTGCGGGACTCGTCCGGATCGCGCACCCAGAACGCGTTGAGCACGCTCTCGCGCGCCTCGATCACCGCCTGGACGGCGTCGTGGACCTGGACGGGTGACAACGTGCGGTCAGCGAATCCGGCCACCATCTCGACGGCCGGCATGGTGGCCAGGCCCTGTTCGGTGAGCACTCGCACTCTCCTTCTCCCCAGCTACCGCTGGGCGGTGCCCCGTCGCGATACCCGGGGCATTCGAACCCTTGACAAGTACAGCCTCAGTCGTCACGGTACCTGGCAAGTCAGCTTACTGGTCAGGCCAGTCAGAACGAAAGGTGGCGTCTATGACGCGGGACCCCGACGTCGTGCGGCTCGCCGTCATACCGGGCGACGGAATCGGCCCCGAAGTCGTCTCGGCGACCGTGCCCGTGCTACGGGCGGCGCTGGAGGCCGACGGCCACCGGCTCGACGTGACCTCGTTCGACTGGGGAGGCGAGCGGTTCCTCCGGCAGGGCGCGGCGATGCCGGCCGACGCGGCCGACCTCGTCAAAAAGACGGACGCCGTGTTGTTCGGCGCCGTCGGACGCCCCGATGTGCCGGATCACGAACTGGTCTGGGGCCTGATCATCGGCCTGCGGCAGCAACTCGACCTCGCCGTGAACATCCGCCCGGTGCGCGCGTTCCCCGGCGTGCCCACCAAGGTGCGCGACACCGACGGCGTGGACCTGGTCATCGTCCGCGAGAACACCGAGGGCGAGTACGTCGGCGCCGGCGGGGTGGCGCACGCCGGCAGCGGACACGATCTCGGCATCGAGGTCGCGGTGCACTCCCGCCGCGTCATCGAGCGGGCGGCACACCATGCCTTCGCCCTGGCCGGCCGGCGGTCGGGGCGGCTGTGCCTGGTGACCAAGTCCAACGCGATGCGATACGGCTATCCGCTGTGGGACCGGGTGGTGCGCGAGGTCGGCGAGCAGTACCCGGAGGTCCAACTGGAAACCGTGCTGGTCGACGCCATGGCCGCCCGGATGATCCAGGCGCCGCGCTCCCTCGACGTGCTGCTCGCCGGCAATCTGTTCGGCGACATCCTGTCCGATCTCGCCGCGGTGCTCGCCGGCGGTATGGGCATGGCGCCCAGCGCCAACATCCTGCCCGGCGCCGATGTGCCGGGCATCTACGAACCCGTCCACGGCTCCGCACCCGACATCGCCGGGAAGGGCCTGGCGAATCCGGTGGCGTGCATGCTCTCCGGTGCGCTGCTGCTCGACGACCTCGGACGCACCGGCGCGGCCCGCCGTGTCCGCGACGCGGTGGCGGCCACCTTGCGCGATACCAGGCACCACACGGCCGACCTCGGCGGCAACGCCACCACGGCGGACGTGGCATCCGCCGTTCTGCACACCATGGAAAGCCAGGGGTAGACCATATGAGACACAAAAGGCGGCTGACGCGGCTCGCCGGAACGGTCGCGGCCACGCTCGCATGCCTGCCGCTGGGAGCCTGCTCGGCCGGGTCCACGGCAACCGGCGGCACCGGGAAGAACAGCCTGAACATCGGTCTGACCGCCGAGCCGGCCAACCTCGACTTCACCAAGACCGACGGGGCCGCCATTCCGCAGGCGCTGCTCTACAACGTCTATGAGAACCTGGTGAAGCTGGACCAGTCCGGGAAGATACGGCCCGCTCTGGCCACGTCGTGGAGCCTGTCCAAGGACCGCAGGACCTACACGTTCCATCTGGTGAAGAACGCCAGGTTCAGCAATGGCGCACCGTTCACGGCCGAGGACGCCAAGTTCTCCATCGAGCGCGTCCCCTCCAAGTGGACAGTGGCGCAGAAGGGCCAGATGGACGTCGTCGACACGGTGCGGGCGGTGTCACCCAACGAGCTCCGGGTCACCCTGAAGCAGCCGAGCAACGACTGGCTCTACCGGATGACCACCCGGCTGGGCGCGATGTTCAGCCGGACCGGCGTGGACAAGCTCGCCACCGAGCCGGTGGGCACCGGCCCGTACGTGGTGAAGAAGTGGAACCGCGGCGACTCGATCACGCTGGCCCGTCGCCGTGGCTACTGGGGGCGCGAACCGCACTTCGCGTCGGTGACCCTCAAGTACTTCAAGGACCCGACGGCCATGAACAACGCGCTGCTCACGGGCACCATCAACGTGATCGGCACGATGCAGTCCCCGGATTCCCTCTACCGGTTCCAGAACAACCCGAAATACAAGGTCATCGAGGGCTCGACCAACGGTGAAGTGGTCCTGTCCCTCAACAACGGCTCCGGCCCGCTGCGGAACCTGAAGGCGCGCCAGGCCGTCCGCTACGCCATCGACCACAAGGCCCTGATGGACACCTGCTGGGGAGGCCGCGGCAAACTCATCGGCAGCATGGTCCCCCCGACCGACCCGTGGTACCAGGACCTCACCGACCAGTATCCGTACGACCGCGAGAAGGCCAGGCAGCTCCTCGAGGAGTCCGGCCAAGCGGACCGGACGCTCCGGCTGCGCATTCCGACGCTGCCCTATGCCACCGCGTGCGGCACCGTGGTCAAGAGCCAGCTGGAACAGGCCGGGTTCAAGGTCAGGCTCGACCAGCTGGAGTTCCCCGCCGCCTGGCTGACCACGGTGTTCAAGAACGCCGACTACGACATGTCCATCATCGGCCATGTCGAGCCCCGCGACATGCAGACGGTGTTCGGGAACAAGACCTCCTACACCCGCTACGACAACCCGGAATTCCGCGCGCTGCTGAAGAAGGCGGACCAGGGCACCCAGGAGGAGCAGCTCACCGCCATGCGCGCGGCCGCCCGGCTGCTGTCGAAGGACGCCGCGGCCGACTGGCTGTTCCTGCTGCCGAACCTGATGGTGGCGGACGAGGACATCACCGGCCTGCCGGTGAACTACATCTCCGAGTCACTGGACCTCACCGGCCTGGGCCGGTCATGAAAGGCGGTCTCAACCGATGATCGTCCGTCTGGTACAGCGGATCGCGATCCTCCTGGCCGGCCTTGCCGTGAGCTCCGTACTGGTGTTCGCGTTCATGGCCGTGCTGCCGGGGGACCCGGCCCGCGTCGCTCTCGGCACCAGCGCGTCCGACGCCGCGGTGGCGCAACTGCGCGGGGAGTTCGGGCTCGACCGCCCGCTCGTGTCCCAGTACTTCAGCTGGGTCCACGGCCTGGTCACCTTCGACCTGGGGAACTCCTACATCTCGCACACACCGATCGGCCCGCAGCTCGCCGACCGCCTCCAGGTCACCCTGTGGCTCGTCGGCACCGGGATGGCGCTCGCCTGCCTCCTGGCGGTCCCCATGGGCACGCTCATGGCCGTGCGGCACCGCAAGCCGTCCGGGCTCATCCTCTCGGCCCTGTCTCAAATCGGCGTGGCCATCCCCGCTTTCCTCGCGGGCATTCTCCTGATCACCGTGTTCGCGGTGGGGCTCGGGTGGGTGCCGGCGAACGGCTGGACACCCCCGAACCAGGACCCGGTCCTGTTCCTCAAACAGCTGGCGCTGCCCGCGCTGTCCCTGGGAATCGTGCAGGCTGCCGTGGTCACCCGCTACGTCCGCAGCGCCGTGCTCGACGTCCTCAGGGAGGACTATCTGCGCACCGCTCGCGCCAAGGGACTCCGCCCGACGCGGGCGCTGCTGCGGCACGGCCTGCGCAACGCGGCGGTGCCCGTGGTCACCGTCCTGGCGTTGCAGCTCGCCACGCTGCTGGTGGGCTCCGTCGTCATCGAACGGGTCTTCGTCATCCCCGGGCTCGGGAGCCTGCTGCTGGACAGCGTCTCCAACCGGGACCTCATCGTGGTGCAGGACGTGGTCATGATCATCGCAATGGCGGTGCTGCTCCTGAACTTCCTGGTGGACATGGTCTACCTGGTGATCGACCCGCGGCTCAGGGGAGGTGTGTCATGAGTGTTCCGGACACGGAGGCCACCATCGCGTCCGCGGTGTCCGACGGCCGTCGGCGGCGCCGCCCGGTGACGGGCAGCCTCCTGGTGGGCGGTCTCATCGTCGCGCTCGTGATCGGCACGGCGCTGCTGTCCTTCGTGTGGACCCCGCACGACCCGACCCTGGTGAATCCCGCGGCGCGGCTGCAGGAGCCGTCCGCGGAGTACTGGTTCGGCACGGACAAATTCGGCCGCGACGTGTTCAGCCAGATCCTGATCGGCTCGCGCACCACCCTGTTCGTCGGTTTCGTGGCGGTGGGGGTCGCCGCCCTGGTCGGCGTGCCGCTGGGCATCGTCGCCGGCATGGCGCCCCGCTGGCTCGGCGAACTGCTGATGCGCTCCAACGATCTGCTTCTGGCCTTCCCGGCGCTCCTGCTGGCCATCATGTTCGCTGCCGTGTACGGCGCCGGCACGCTGGTGGCGATGGTCGCCATCGGCATCGCGTCCATCCCCGGGTTCGCACGGCTGATCCGCGGCGGCACGCTGCAGGTCATGAAGACCGAGTACGTCACCGCGGCGCGCGCGGCCGGCCGCGGGCCGTTCGCCATCGCCGTGCGACACGTCCTGCCCAACGTCAGCAGCCTCATCATCGTGCAGGCGTCGGTCGGCTTCGCCATCGCCGTACTCGCCGAAGCCGCCCTGTCCTTCCTGGGCTTCGGCACCCCGCCCCCCACACCGTCCTGGGGCCGGATGCTGCAGGAGAGCCAGGAGTTGCTGTCGCTGGCCCCCCGGCTCGCCGTCTTCCCGGGCATCGCGATCGCGGTGGCGGTGCTCGGATTCAACCTGCTCGGCGACGGGCTGCGCGACCGTTTCGACCCCAGGCTGGAGGACCGCCGATGACCGCGGCACCTGACACGGCACAGGCCCCGGAGCCGGACGCCCCCGGCCCCGATGACGTACTGGCCGTGCGGAATCTCAATGTGGCGGTGAACGGCCGCAAGCTCGTCGAGGACGTCGACTTCACCATCCGCGCCGGCGAGCGGGTCGGCCTGATCGGCGAGTCGGGGTCGGGCAAGTCGCTGACCGCGCTGAGCGTCATGGGCCTGCTCCCCGAAGGGCTCCGGGCCACGGGCTCGGTGCGGCTCGCCGGAGTCGACCACGACCTGGTGGGCGCCGACGAGGCGCGGATGTCCAGGGTGCGGGGCAAGGAGATCGCCATGGTCTTCCAGGAGCCCATGACCGCCCTGAACCCCACGATGCGGGTCGGGCGGCAGATCGCCGAGGTGCTGCTGATCCACCGGACCAGGCCGGACCGGGCGTCCGCCCGGGCCGCCGCCGTGGAACTGCTCGCCCAGGTGGGACTCCCCGATCCCGCGGCCGCCGCACACGCCTACCCGCACCAGTTCTCCGGAGGCCAGCGCCAGCGCGTGGTCCTGGCCATCGCCCTCGCGAACGACCCCGCTCTCCTGGTCTGCGACGAACCCACCACCGCGCTGGATGTCACGGTGCAGGCGCGGGTGCTGGACCTGATCGTGCGCGGCGTCCAGGACCGCAGGTCGGCCATGCTCTTCATCACCCACGACCTGGCCGTGGTGGCCACCGCCTGCGAGCGGGTCATGGTCATGTACGGTGGGCGGCTGGTCGAGTCCGGCCCGGTGCGGGAGGTGTTCACCCGCCCCCGGCACCGCTACACCCAGGGCCTGATCGGCGCGTCGGACCTGACCGTGGTCGACGACCGCGGCCGGCTGGCCACGATCCCCGGATCGGTTCCGCCGGCGGGCCGGTTCCCCGCCGGATGCGTGTTCCGGAACAGATGCGCCCATGCGACCGAGGCGTGCGCCACCAGACCGGAGTGGATCCCGACCGGGCCGGACTCCGGCTACGCCTGCTTCCACCCGGTGTCCGAGAGCGGCACCCCCATGAACCAGGAGGCCGGCCGTGGCTGAGCAGCCGACCAGCGCGCCCCCCGCATCCGGACCGCAGACCGGCGATCCCGCCCATGCCGACGCCGACGCCGACGCCATCAGCGTCCGCGACGTCACACGCGTCTACCAGCGGCCCCGCACCTCGCTGCGCCACCCCAGCCCGCCGGTGCACGCCCTGCGTGGCGTCAGCTTCACCGTCCCCCAGGGGCAGCGGTTCGGCATCGTGGGGGAGTCGGGGTGCGGCAAGTCGACGCTGCTGCGGATTCTGGCCGGGCTCGACCGCCCCACCAGCGGCAGCGTCGCGATCGACGGCCGCGACATCACCGGGCTCCGGGAGCGACAGCTCGGGTTCGTCCGCGAGCGGCTTCAACTGGTGTTCCAGGACCCGATGAGTTCGCTGGACCCGCGGATGCGCGTCGGTGACATCGTGGCCGAGCCGCTTGTCGCGCAGGGGCACCCGAACCGCCGGGAGCGCGTGGCCGAGTTGCTGGAGGCCGTCGGTCTGCGAGCCGACGCGGCGGAGCGGTATCCGCACCAGTTCTCCGGCGGCCAGCGGCAGCGCATCTCGATCGCGCGCGCCCTCGCCCCCCGCCCGAAGATCATCGTGGCCGACGAGCCGGTGAGCGCCCTGGATGTGTCCGTACGGGCCCAAGTGCTCAACCTCATCGCCGACCTCGTCGAGGAGCTGTCCCTCACGCTGGTCTTCGTCTCCCACGACCTGTCCGTGGTCCGCCATGTGTGCGACCGGGTCGCGGTCATGCACGACGGACAGATCGTGGAGACCGGGCCCACGGAGCAGGTGTACGAGGAACCGCGACATTCCTACACACGCAGGCTGATCGCCGCCGTTCCGACTCTGGACAAGGCACTGTCCGGAGTGTCGGCGGCCGACCTGAACCGGGAGTACTGACCGTGACCACCCACGTCGAACCCGTCGGCGGCGAAAGCCCCCAGGCGTCGGAGTTCCACCAGTTCCCGACGGGGTTGCCCATCGGCGACCACTGGGTGGCCGCACCCGCCGCCGAGGACGTCCGCTTCCCCTACGACGGGACGCTCGTCGCGCGGGCCCCGGTCGGGGACGCCGACCTCGCGCGCCGCGCGGTGGACGCGGCCGTCGCGGTCCGCGACCGGGTCGGCCGGCTCCCCTCGCACACCCGCAGGGCGGCGCTGCTCGCCACCCACGAGGCGATCGCCTCCCGCCGCGCGGACTTCGAACGGCTCCTGGTTCTGGAGACCGGTAAACCGCTGGTCGACTGCCGTGTCGAGGTGGAGCGCACCCTGCTGACCCTGCTGACGGCGGCCGAGGAAGTGGCCCGGCTGCACGGGGAGACGGTGCCGCTGGACCTGCTGCCGTCGGGCGAGGGACTGCTCGGCTTCTGGACCCGTAAGCCGATCGGCGTGGTGGTGGGCATCGCGGGCTTCAACTACCCGCTGCTGCTCGCCGCGCACAAGGTCGCGCCGTCGCTGGCCGCCGGCTGCCCGGTCGTCGTCAAGCCCGCCCCGCAGACGCCGCTGGCCACCCTGTGGCTGGTGCACCTCCTCCGCGAGGCCCTGCGCGCCGCCGGCGCGCCGCAGGCCGCGGTGCAGCTGGTGACCGGGGGCCCCGAGGTGGGCTCCGCGCTGACCTGCGACCGCCGGATCGGGGCGGTGTCCTTCACCGGTTCCGCCGCCGTGGGCCACCGGATCGCCCGGGACGCGGCCCCCACCAAGGTACTGCTCGAACTCGGCTCCAACGCCGCCCTGGTGGTCGCCGCCGACGCCGACCTCGACGCCGCCGCCGACGCGGTGGTGCGCGGCGGGTACTACGCGTCGGGCCAGGCGTGCATCAGTGTGCAGCGGGTCATCGTGGTGGACGCCGTGCGCGAGGAGTTCCTGGCCCGCCTGACGGAGCGGGTGGCCCAGGTGGCCGTGGGCGACCCCCGCGATCCGGCGACGAGGGTTTCGGCGCTCATCGACAAGCGGTCGACCGAGCGGGTCCGCGCCTGGCTGGACGAGGCGGTGGCGGCGGGGGCGTCGCTGGTGGCCGGGGGCCAGGTCACCGACGGGGTGATCGAGCCCACCGTGCTGCTCGATGTGGACCGCGCCCTGGCCGTCTGGGGTGAGGAAGTCTTCGGCCCCGTGGTCGCGGTACGGTCCGTCCCCGATCTGGATACGGCCTTCGACCTGGTCAACGACTCGCGCTACGGACTCCACGCGAGCGTCTACACCAGCGCCCTCGACACGGCGTTCGCCGCTCTCGACCGCCTGGAGGTGGGCGGGGTGGTCGTCAACGAGGTGCCCGGTTTCCGCTCCGACGTCATGCCGTACGGCGGCGTGAAGGACTCCGGGGCCGGACGGGAGGGCCCGAGGTTCGCCATCGAAGAACTCACCGTCACCCGTATGGCAGTGATCCGTCCGACGACAACGAAACCGTGAGGACCATGCAAGCAAAGGACCGCACCGATGCGGTGGACGCGTACTCCCGCCTGTTCAGGCTCGACGGCCGCAAGGCCGTCGTGGTGGGCGCGGGCAGCGGGATCGGCCGCGAGAGCGCCCTGGCGCTGGCCGCGCACGGCGCCACGGTGGTGTGCGCCGACCGCGACCTGACGGCGGCCACGGAGTCGGCGTCGAGGGGCCCGGGCCTTGTTCCGTACGCCCTCGATGTGCTCGACGGCGAGGCGGTCGCTCGCGCCGCCGATGAGCTCGGCCCCGTCGACGTGCTCGTCTTCACGGCCGCCACGAATGTGCGCAAGCGCCTGCTCGATTACACGACGGAGGAGTTCGAGCGGGTCGTGGCGCTCAATCTGCGCGCGTCCTTCGACCTGGTGCGGGCGTTCGGCCGTGGCATGGCCGAACGCGGCAGGGGGAGCATCATCGGCTTCAGCTCGATCCGCGCGGTGGCCGTCGAGCCGGGACAGGGGGTGTACGCGGCCACGAAGGCCGGCCTGGTCCAGCTGGTGCGGACCGCGGCGGCCGAACTGGGCCCCTCGGGCGTGCGGGTGAACACCATCGCCCCCGGCATCGTGGACACGCCGCTGACCACGCAGATCAGGGCCGTGCCCGAGTGGTCGGAGGCCTACGCGAGCAAGAGCGCCCTGGGCCGCTGGTCCCGGCCCGACGAGCTGGCCGGCGCGGTCGTCTACCTCGCGTCGGACGCGTCGTCCTTCGTCACCGGGAGCCAGCTCTTCGTGGACGGGGGCTGGACGGCGATCGACGGTCGCTATACGCCGCCCAACTGACCGGATAGCCAACGGGGAGCGACGCGGGCCCCGAAGGGCTCCGCGTCGCTCCCCGTCGCGTGGCGGCGGGAGCCAGTCCCAGGTGCTGCCGTCCGCGGTGGCGCCGCGCAGCCCGTGCAGGGTGTCCGGGCCGACGAGCGCCGGAAGGCGCGAGTCCTGCAAAGAGGCGAAGGCGACCGTGCGGGCCGGGCGCGGTGGGGCTCATGACGCGTCGTGGAAGACCAGGCCCAGGGTGTGCTGGCGGCCGGAGCGGACGGTGCTCACACCGTGCCGCATCGGCCCGTTGGACCAGCCCCGTTTGGTGGCGACCGGCCGGTCGCGGGTGGTGAAGACCAGCCCGTGTCCCTGGGGCAGGGTGGTGGACGAACCTCGCGACTGGGCGCGGGGGCGCTGCTCGGTCATCAGGAACTCCCCGCCGGTGAAGTCCGCCCCCGGTGCGTCCAGGCCGATGACCACCTGGAGCGGGAAGATCATCTCGCCGAACACGTCCCGGTGCAGCGCGTTCCAGTCACCGGGGCCGTACCGCAGCAGGATCTGCGCGGACTTGGACTGTCCGGCCTCGTGGCACATGGCCACCCACTCGCGAAGCGTGTCCGGCCACGGGGCGGGCCGGCCGAGCTTGGCCGCCCAGTCCCGGGCGACGGGGAGCAGACGCGGGTAGAACGCCTCGCGCAACTCCCGTACGACCTCGGGCAGGTCGTGGGTGAAGTAGCGGTACTGGCCGGAGCCGAAGCGGTGACGGGCCATGTCGACGGTCGTACGGAAGTGGCCGGGCTCGTGGTACAGCGCGGCGATCTCGCGGCACTCGGCGGAGTCGAGAAGCCGGCCCGTCAGGGCGCTGCCGTACTCACCCAGTTCATCGGTCAGGGCTGCCCAGTCGCACCGGGCGACCCTGTCGACGACCGGGCCGGCGAGTCGGGTGGTCTGGCTCATGGTGGGGATCCTCGAGTCGGATGTCGGACTCAGGGGCGAGACGGCCCCGGACACATCCGAGCATCGCGTCCGTCCCGACCGGATGCTGGCGGTATTCGGACATCACTTTCCCTGGCAGAGGTGCGATGCCAGGCGTCGCGGGCCCGCGAAGATCGCCAGGGCAGGCCCTGGCGGCCCGGGCTCAGGCCTTCCGCGCCGCAGGGGCGGGGTGCTCGCCCGAGCCGCGGACGATCAGCCGGGTGGCGACGGTGATCGTACGGGCGCGGGTGCGGTCGCCGTCGAGGCGGGCCAGGGCGGTGGTCGCGGCTGCCCTGCCGATTTCCTCGGGGTCCTGCGCCACGACGGTCAGCGCCGGTTCAAGCGACTCGGCGAGCGGCAGGTCGTCGAAGGAGACGACGGCGATGTCCTTCCGCTTGGTGCGGGAGAGTTCGGCGACGATTCCCAGCGCGATGATGTTGTTCCCGGCGAACAGGGCCGTGGGGGGATCCGCCTGGTCGAGCAGCCGGGAGGTTTCGGTGGCGGCGGCGCCGGGGTCGTGGGCGCTGGCGACGAGGGAGCGGTCGTAGGGGAGATCGGCCTCCTGCAGGGCCGAGCGGTATCCGGCCAGGCGTTCGCGGCGTGTGTACAACGTGAGCGGCAGGTCGCCGATGAACCCGATGCGGCGGTGGCCGTGGGTGACCAGATGGGCGACACCGCCGTGGGCCCCGGACCGGTTGGAGCTGACCACGCTGTCCGTGGCCAGGCCGGCCCCGGGACGGTCGACGAAGACCACGGGCAGCCCGGCGGCGCGGTGTGCCTTCAGTGCGGAGTGGTCGGCGCCGACGGACGGCACGACCATCAGGATGCTCACGCGGCGGGCCAGGAACTTCTCGGTCAGCGCGCGCTCGCGTTCGGGGTCGTCCGCGGACGAGCCCATCAGCAGGGTCAGGCCGCGGTCGCGCACCGTGTCCTCGATACCGCTGGCCACGGCCCCGAAGAAGGGGTTGCCGAGGTCGGGGACGACCAGCCCGATGGTGGTGTCGGGTCCGCCGACGCGGATGTTGCGTGCCATGAGGTTCGGCTGGAAGCCGAGCTTGGCCACGGCGGCGAGAACCTGTTCCCTGGTCCGGGGGGAGACGGGTCCGTCCTCGTTGAGGACACGGGAGACCGTCTTGGCGCTGACGCCCACCTCTCGGGCGACATCGGCCAGGGTGGGGCGGCGGCTCGCTGCCATGGAGGAAAACCGCTTCCTGTGTGCTCGCGGGTTCCGGCTGTGGCTCCGGCCGGAACCCGCGAGTGCTGTCAGTTGGCTTGGACTCCGGCGGCCTTCGCGGCCTTGGAGTCCGCTACGACAGTACCGCCGGCCTCATCGAGGGTGAGCGCGCCGGTCATGATGGAGACGACCTCCGCCATGGAGAAGTCGGAGGGCTTGATCAGGGCTGCGCGCCGGCCCAGCCGGTGGACGTGGATCCGGTCGGCGATCTCGAAGACATGGGGCATGTTGTGGCTGATCAGCACGACCGGCATGCCTCTGTCACGGACACGGCGGATGAGGTCGAGGACCTGACCGGACTCCTTGACGCCGAGGGCGGCCGTGGGCTCGTCCATGACGACGACGGTGCGGGCCCAGGCCACGGCGCGGGCGACCGCCACGGCCTGGCGCTGTCCGCCGGAGAGGGTTTCGACCGCCTGGGTGAGCGACCGCAGGCCGATCTTCAGATCGGCCATGTGCTCGGCGGCCTCCTGACGCATGCGCTTCTTGTCGAGCATCCGGAAGGCGCTGCCGAGGATGCCGGGGCGGCGCAGCTCGCGGCCGAGGAACACATTGGAGGCGATGTCCATGGAGGCGGCCACGGCGAGGTCCTGGTAGACCGTTTCGATGCCGTGGCTGCGAGCGCTCTGCGGCCCCGAGAACTGGATGGGTTCACCCTTGAGGCGTATCTCGCCCGCGTCGGGGACCAGCGCGCCGGTGAGGGCCTTGATGAGGCTGGTCTTGCCGGCTCCGTTGTCGCCGATGACGGCAAGGACCTCGCCGGGGAGCAGGTCGAAGTCGGCGCCGTCGATGGCGGTGACGTGGCCGTAGCGCTTGACCAGACCGCGGGCCTGCAGAACGGGGGTGGGGGAAGGGGTGGTCATCGGGCCTTCTTCCGGGAGATCTGGTCGACGGTCACCGCGAGGATCACCAGAATTCCGGTGATCAGGGTCTGGTAGATGGAGGCGACGCCCATCAGCTGCAGGCCGTTGCGGAAGACGCCGACGATCAGGACGCCGATGAAGGTGCCCAGGACCGATCCGCGTCCGCCGAAGAGGCTGGTGCCGCCGAGGACCACGGCGGTGATGCTGTCGAGGTTGTCGGTCTGCCCCGCCTGCGGGTCACCGACTCCGGTGCGGGAGATGAGCAGCAGGGCGGCGATTCCGTACAGCAGGCCGGCGGTGGTGTAGATGCCGATGGTCAGCCGGGAGTTGCGGATGCCGTTGAGCCGGGCGGCCTCGGCGCTGTTGCCCAGGGCGTAGACATGACGACCCCAGGAGGTGCTGCTCAGCGCGTAGGCGAGCAGGAGGAACAGGCCGATGGTGACCAGGGAGCCGTAGGTGATGTCGGTGTGGCCGAGCGGGAAGGTCCGCCCGAGGGCCGTCAGCGGCGCGGGCAGGGTGGTGATGGTCTGCTCTTCGGAGTAGATGTGGGTCAGGGCGAACGCCACGTTGAGCATGCCGAGGGTCACGATGAACGGGGGCAGCGGGATCTTCTGCACCAGCAGCCCGTTGACCATCCCGAAGCCGCCGCAGACGACCAGGCCCGCAGCGATGGCGAGGAGCGGTGGCAGCGAGCCCTCGGCGGCCATCTTCGCGATCACGATGCTGCCGAACGCCATCACGGCCCCGCACGACAGGTCGATGCCCGCCGTGAGGATGATCAGGGTCTGTCCGATGGCGAGGGTGCCGACGACCATGACCTGCTGGACGATCAGGGAGAAGTTCCCGCCGGTCAGGAACTGGTCGGTCGACAGGGAGAAGAACACACAGGCGAGAAGGAGGGCGACCAGCGGGCCGGTGGTCGGTGCCGTGAGCAGTCTGCGGGCCGTGGTCGGCCCCTTGAGCTCGGCGTACGGCGTGGACGTGGCAGTCATGCGAAATCCTCGTCGGAAGACAAGCGGGCGGCCGGCCCCTGGTCGGGGACGTCAGGGGCCGGCCGCCCCGCTGAGGGGAGAGACGGTGTCAAACGGTCATCCGGGGCTCAGCCCCAGCAGTTCTCCAGGCCGAACGCGGTGTCCTTGGAGGCGACCCCCGACTGCGCCTTGTCGGTGATCAGGGTGACGCCGGTGTCCGTGTAGCCGGACGCCTTCTTGCCGTTCTTGGCGTACGTCGCGACGGCCTTGACGCCCTCGGCCGCCATCTTCAGCGGGTACTGCTGGGAGGTGGCGGCGATCTTGCCGTCCTTGACCGCCTTGGTGCCGGTGCAGCCGCCGTCGACGGAGACGATCAGGACGTCCTTCTCCCGACCCTTGGCCTTCAGTGCGGTGTAGGCACCGAGCGCCGCCGGTTCGTTGATGGTGTAGACGACGTTGATGCCGGGCGCCTTCTGCAGACAGTTCTCCATGGCGGTCTGCCCCTTGGCCTGGTCACCGCCGGTGTCCTGGGAGCAGACGACGGACGGGTCCTTCTCGCCGACGCCGAAGCCCTTCAGGAAACCGTCGTGCCGCTGGACTCCGACCGCCACGCCCGGCGCCAGGTCGAGCGTGGCTATCTTGGCCTGCTTGCCCTTCATGGCGGCCTTGGCGTACTCGCCGATCAGCTGGCCGGCCTTGAAGTTGTTGGTGGCGAAGAGGGCGTCGACCGCGCTCTGCGGCTCGGTCGGGCTGTCCAGGGCGATGACCAGGACCCCCTTGGCACGGGCCTTCTGGATCGCGGGCACGATCGCCTTGGAGTCGCTCGGGGTGATCAGGATGCCCTTCACCCCGGAGGCCACCATGTTCTCGATGGCGGTGATCTGCCCGGCGTTGTCCCCGTCGAACTTGCCTGCGGCGGTGGACAGTTGGACGCCGTTCTCCTTGGCGGCCTTCTCGGCGCCCTCCTTCATCTTCACGAAGAACGGGTTGGTGTCGGTCTTGGTGATCAGACCGACCTTGACGCCCTTGCCCGATCCGCCGCTCGCGGAGCCCGATCCGGAGCCACAGGCGGTCAGGGTGAGGGCCGCGATGCCCGTGCACGCGGCGACTCGGAGGACGGAGGGGGACAGACGAGTGGTGCGGGACATGAACGACTCCTGCGGGATTGCGGGCGGCGCGGCCGGCATCGAAGCATGCCGTCTGCTGGTGACATCGTTGACTTATGTCATCGTTGACACCGCTTGCCGAGGATGATGGACTCCGGTTCCCGGCAACGTCAATGCCTTGCCCCCGTCACAAATCGGCAACGTCCACGGCCGCCCCCGGCTTCCGCCACCGGCGCCCGCCGAGCAGCGGCCCGCGCCGCGACGTGCCACGTCTGCCATACCGTCCGGAGAGGAGAGCGGCTCATGAGCCTGCGCGAGATCACCGTCCTGGGGGAGTGCGTCGCGGACGCCTTCGCCGAACCCGTAAGCGCCTCGCATGAGCTCGCCCTGCGGGTGCTGCCCGGTGGCGGACCCGCGAACACGGCGGTGGCGCTGGCCCGGCTGGGCACCCCGGCCCGCTTTCTCGCGCGGCTGTCCGGTGATGTGTTCGGCCGCCTCTTCCGGGCCCACCTGGAGGCATCCGGGGTGGATCTGGCGGACGCCGTCGCGGCCGCCGAGCCCAGCACGCTGGCCGTGGCCGAGCTGGACGCCCAGGGCCAGGCCGCGTTCTCCTTCCATGCGCAGGCCACCGCAGACTGGCAGTGGACGGGCGCGGAGCTGGCCGGGGTGGACCTGTCCACCACCTCCTGCCTGCACACCGGATCGCTCGCCCTGGTCAGGGAGCCCGGTGCCGCGGTGGTGGAGGAGTTCCTGGCGACGGCCTCTCCCCGGGCCACCATCAGCATCGACCCCAACGTCCGGCCGCTGCTGGTGCGCCCCGAGGTCTACCGCGCCCGGCTGGAGCACTGGTGCCGACTCGCCGATGTGCTGCGGCTGAGCGAGGACGACCTGGAACTCCTGCTGCCCGGAACGTCACCCGAGCGTGCCTGCGACATCTGGCATGCCGCCGGAGCGCGGCTTGTTGTGATCACCCGCGGCGCGGAGGGCGCCCTGGCCTCCCTCGACGGTGAACGGCTGCGGGTGCCCGCGGTGGCGACCCGGGTGGTCGACACGGTCGGGGCGGGGGACTCCTTCACCGCCGGGCTGCTGCACTATCTCGGGGCCCGTGGATTTCTCGGCGGCAGGCTGATCGACCTCGGCCTCGGAGAGGTCGCCCAGGCATGTCTGTTCGCCACTCAGGTCGCGGCCCTGACCTGCTCGGTCGCCGGCCCCAATCCACCCTGGCAGAGCGAGCTGGCGCAGCTCGCGACGGCCGGCGGCGGCTGAGCGGCGGGCGAGCCGCGCCGGAGCAATCGTGCCCGGACCGTTGACGGGTCGGCCGGGTTGCGCCCATCATCGGGCCACTCGATGTCATCGATGACACACGTCATCGATGACACCAGTCGACGATGACCCTCCTCGTCGGCGCCGTGGACGACGGCGCCCGCACGACGTCACTTTCGGTCCGGCCACGCCGAGCGGAGGACTCCGCCGCGCGGACGGCCGCAGCACAGGAGACACCATGAGCTCTGGACGTGTATCCCGGCATGCCCGCATGCGGTTGACGGTGGCGGTGGCGACCGTCTGCGCCCTGACCGCCGCCCCGCTCGCCGCTCAGGCCGTCGCCGCCGACACCCCGCCGCACTCCGAGACCTACCGGCCGCAGTTCCACTTCACGCCGGAGAAGAACTGGATGAACGACCCCAACGGCCTCGTGTACTACCAGGGCGAATACCACCTCTTCTACCAGTACAACCCGAACGGCAACTCCTGGGGAGACATGTCCTGGGGGCACGCGGTGAGCCAGGACCTCGTGCACTGGAAGCAGCTGCCGCTCGCCCTGTCGCACGACGACAAGGAGATGGTGTTCTCTGGAAGCGCGGTCGTCGACTGGAACAACACCACCGGCTTCGGCACGGAGAAGAACCCGCCCATGGTGGCGGTCTACACCAGCGCCTACAAGGACGGCGGCAAGCAGGCCCAGTCGCTCGCCTACAGCACCGACCGGGGCCGCACCTGGACCAAGTACCAGGGCAATCCCGTCCTCGATATCGGCTCCAACAATTTCCGGGACCCCAAGGTCCAGTGGTACGCGCCCACCAAGAGCTGGCTGATGACGGTGTCACTGTCCGAAGAGCACAAGGTGCGGTTCTACTCGTCCAAGAACCTCAAGGACTGGAAGCAGCTCAGCGAGTTCGGGCCGGCCGGAGCGACGGGTGGGGTGTGGGAGTGCCCCGACCTGTTCCCCCTCGCGGTCGACGGGGACGAGAACAACATCAAGTGGGTCCTGGTGGTCAACATCAACCCCGGGGGCATCGCGGGCGGTTCGGCCGCCCAGTACTTCATCGGCGACTTCGACGGCGAGAGGTTCACCGCCGAGGACAAGGGCACCTACACCCCACCGGCCGGGCAGGTCGTGCAGGACTTCGAGGGCGGCGACTTCGGTACCTGGACGACCACCGGCACCGCGTTCGGCCAGGCGCCGGCACCCGGGGCGGTGGACGGGCAGGGCACGGTCGACGGTTTCGACGGCAAGGGCCTGGCCAACAGCTTCCACGCGGGCGATTCCACCACCGGCACCCTCACCTCGCCCTCCTTCACCGTCGACAGCCCGTACCTGAACTTCAAGGTCGGCGGCGGACGGCATCCGCACGTGCCCGGAACCGTCATGGAGCAGCCCCAGCCCGAGGGGACGGTCCTCGCCGACTTCGAGGGCGGCACCTACGGCGACTGGACACCGACCGGTGACGCCTTCGGCGCCGCACCGGCCACCGGCACCCTTCCCCATCAGCAAGAGGTGTCCGGCTGGCTGGGGGACGGCCTGGTCAACACCTTCCTGAACGGCGACTCCAGCACCGGCACCCTCACCTCGCCCGAGTTCACCATCGACAAGGACCACATCAACTTCCTCATCGGCGGCGGCCACCACCCGGCAGGCTCCGGCAACCCCACCGCAGCCGAACTCCTCGTCGACGGCAAGGTGGTCCGCAGCGCCACCGGAGGGGACGCCGAAGCACTCAACTGGGCCTCCTGGGACGTCCGGGACCTTGCCGGCAAGACGGCGCGGATAAAGATCGTCGACGACAACACCGGCGGCTGGGGCCACCTCAACGTCGACCACATCGTGCTCTCCGACACCCAGGCCCAGCCCCTCTCCCAGGAGACATCCGTCAACCTGATCGTCGACGGCGAGGTCGTCCGCAGCGCCACCGGCGCGGGCAGCGAGACCCTGGACTGGGCCTCCTTCGACATGCGCCCCTACGCGGGCAAGAAGGCGCGGATCCAGATCGTCGACATGAACACCGCCGGCTGGGGCCACATCCTCGCCGACCAGTTCACCGCCGCCGAGAAGCCCGCCCGCTCCGTCGTGCAGCGTGCCGACTGGGCCGACTACGGCAAGGACTACTACGCGGCGGTGTCCTGGGAGAACGCCCCGGGCGGCAAACGGTACATGATCGGCTGGATGAACAACTGGGACTACGCCGGCTCCATCCCCACCTCCCCGTGGCGCGGCGCCCAGAGCGTTCCCAGGGAAATGGCGCTGCGCACCATCGACGGCCGGATCCGGCTGACCAGCAAGCCGGTCAACAGCCTGACATCCCTGCGGGAGGGGCGCCCGGCGACGGCGTCCGACGTCACCGTCAAGAACACCTCACAGCCCCTCATCGGCCCCGCGGCCACGGGCAAGGCGCTCGACATCGAGGCCACCTTCTCCCTGAAGGACGCCGAACGGTTCGGTCTGAAGGTGCGCACCGGCGCCGGACAGGAAACCGTCATCGGCTACGACACCACGACGCGGGAGCTGTACGTCGACCGCACCCGCTCCGGCGCCGTGGACTTGGGCAGCACCTTCCCCGGCGTCCAGACCGCACCCTTGAAGGCTGAGAACGGCAAGGTCAAGCTGCGCGTCCTCGTCGACTGGTCGTCCGTCGAGGTCTTCGGCGGCAGCGGCGAGGCAGTGATCACCGACCAGATCTTCCCCGACCCCGACAGCCAGGGAGTACAGGTCTTCGCCGAGAACGGCTCGGCGAAGCTGGACCAGGCCCGTGTCCGGCACCTCGGCTCCTACCGCGAGTGAGTGACCGGCCGACCCCACGACACAAGGAGGAGGAAACCGTGAAGAAGACCCTGCTGGCCGAGTTCACTGCCCGTGAGGGATCGGAGGACGAGGTCGCCCGCCTGCTGCGGGACTACGCGCGGAAGGTGCGCGAGGAAGAAGGCAACCTCGCCTTCGACGTGTACACCAAGGAGACCAGCCCACGCGCCTACTGGATCTTTGAGGTGTACCGGGACGAGGACGCCTTCCAGGCGCACCTGAACGCCCCGTACGGCGGCCCGTTCAACGCCGCCCTCGCCCCGCTGATCGAAGAGGACGCCTCCGTTCTGACGTTCCTCCATCCGGTGGCCTGACCCCGGGAAACCCCCCCCACGTCGCCGGGCCCGCCGAGCGGGCCCGGCGGCTGAGAAGTGACGACTGCATCCCCATCGTGGCCCCTTGCGCTCTCATGGCATGATACAAACAACATCCAGATGATGACGTCATCGGGAAAACGCAAGCATCGGGAAATCGTTGAGCACGCCGCCCGGAATGCCCGCTCCCACGATCCGAACCGCACACGGGGGGACACGACATGACCTGGTCCGAAACCCACGCACCGGACACCAGCCTGGTGGTGCTGCACGCCCTGCGCTGTGCCGGCGCCGCCAGCCTCGCCCGCCTCCACGGGGTCACGGGGCTCGACGAGTCCGACGTCGAGTCCGAGCTCATCGATCTCGGGGCCGAGGGCCTCGTCACGCGGACGATGTCCGGGGACATGCCCTTCTGGCTGCTCACGGACGCCGGCCGCACCGCGGACGCCGAGCGCATCACCGGCGAACTCACCTCGGCCGACGCCCGCGCGGCCGTTGAGGCGGCGTTCGACCGGTTTCTCGTTCTCAACCCGGAACTGCTCGACCTCTGCACGGCATGGCAACTGCGAACCGTCGACGGCAACATGAACGCCAACGACCACAGCGACCCTGCCTACGACTCCCGGGTCCTCGACCGATTCGCCGACCTCGACCGACGCGCCGCCCCCGTCTGCGCCGAGCTGTCCGCGGCACTGCCACGGTTCGGCCGCTACCGCGACCGCCTCGCCGGGGCCCTGGAGCGTGCCGCCTCCGGCTCGCTGGAGTACGTGACGGACAGCACCGCCTCGTACCACACCATCTGGGCGGAGCTGCACGAAGACCTGCTCGCCACCCTCGGGCTGCGGCGATGAGATGGATCCGCACGCTCTGCGCCCAGGTCGAGGAGGCGGCGGAAACGCTGGGCGGCAAGGCGCTCGGCCTGGTCCTCCTGCACCGCCTCGGGTTGCCGGTGCCGCCCGGGTTCGTCGTCACCGCGGAGGCCTGCCGGGCCTTCCTGCGGGAAGGACGCCTGCCCGGCGGCCTCGACGACGAGCTCGCGACGGCCGTCGCCGACCTCGAACGCTCCACCGGGCGCGCCTTCGGCGGGCCGGGGAGGCCGCTTGCGGTCTCCGTGCGCTCCGGGGCCGGTGTGTCGATGCCCGGCATGATGAGCACGATCCTCAACCTCGGCCTGACGAACGAAGCCGCCGCGGGCCTTGCCGTCGAGACGGGCGACCGGCGGTTCGCACGGAACTCGCGGCTGCGTTTCCTGGCGAGCTTCGCCTCCGCGGTCACACACGCGGACCCGGGCGACGTCGGGGCCGTCCGCGCAGGAGATCCCGGACGGGGGACCAAGGACGAGGAGGCGCGCCTCACCGATGCGATGGAGACGGTCGAGGAGTTCGTACGCAGGCGGTGCGGACAGCCGATCCCCGACGACGCGACCGGCCAGCTGGCGTGGGCGGTCGAGGCCGTGTTCTCCTCCTGGGACGCACCGCGCGCACGCACCTACCGCGCGTTGCACGACATCCCGCACGACCTGGGAACGGCCGTGATCGTCCAGGCCATGGTGTTCGGGAACCGCGACGAGCACAGCGGCACCGGTGTCGCCTTCAGCCGCGACCCCAACACCGGTGAGAACACCCCCTTCGGTGAGGTCCTGTTCGGACACCAAGGAGAAGACGTCGTCTCCGGCCGGTCGATGACCCGGCCGCTGCGCGAACTCGCCGAGCGGGAACCGGCGGTGTGGGCGGAACTGCTCGACGCCCTGAGCCGGATCGAGGGACACTACCGCGACGCCTGCTACGTCGAGTTCACGTACCAGGCCGGCGAGCTGTGGATCCTGCAGGTCCGGCCCGGCCGGTTCGCCGGAGGTGCCGCGGTGCGCGTGGCCACCGAACTCGTCGACGAGCAGGTCATCGAACGGCACGAAGCGCTGCTCAGGGTTTCGCCGGGCCACCTCCGGCAGGTCCGTACGCCACGCATCGCGTCATCCGAGGAGGCCGACGTCTTCGCCCGGGGCCTCGGCGCCTGCCCCGGTGTCGCGGTCGGCCGGGTGGCGACCACGGCGGAGCGAGCGGTACGCATGGCCGAAGCGGCCCCGGTCGTCCTGGTGCGCCCGGAGACCTCACCCCATGACATGCACGGCCTCGCCGCCGCCATGGGGATCGTCACCGCTCGCGGCGGGCCGGCCAGCCACGCCGCGGTCGTCGCGCGAGCCATGGGGAAGCCCGCGGTCGTGGGTGTCGCCGGCCTGACCGTCGACATCGGCAACGGCACCGTGACGGCGGGCGGGCGCACCATCGCCGACGGCACCCTCGTCACCATCGACGGCACCAGTGGCGAGGTGGCCCTCGGCAGCCCCCGCGTCGTCGCGAACGCGGCCGACGAGCACCTTCACCGACTGCTCGCATGGGCCGACGACACCTCGGGGGACCGCTCCGAGCGCGAGGAATCCCAACGGCTCGAAGCGGCCCATGCCGCACTGCGGTCCTCGGGCACCTGATGACATGGCAGTTCCGAGAGGAGATCAGCGATGCCCACGCGCCACGTCTACCTGGTACGGCACGGAGCGGCGGACCCGTTCGGCGAGCTGACCGACGTCGGACACCGGCAGTCGGAACTGCTCGGGCGGCGCCTGGCCGCACTTCCGATCCGAGGCGCCCCCGGCGTGGGGGGCGTTCTTTGACGGATACGACGCCGAGGAGGCCGCGGCGGGAGCACGCCTCGCCCATGCCCTCACCGCCAGATTCGCGTGCCCCGCCGAATCCGAGACCCATGAGGTCCTGGTCACCCATGATCGAGTACCGCGACGGCCTGGCGCCGACGGTGCTGCTCTACAACGACATGGGCCACCTGCCGACCGAACTGCGGTGGACGGGGTTCGGTAACGGCACGCGGCCATGAGAGACAGCGTGACCGCGGCGCTCGCCCTCAGTGCCCGTCGAGGCGGGAGACCTGGTAATGGCTGATGAGCCAGCCGGCCTCCGAGCGCTTCAGCAGGACGAGGAGGTTGACGCTGATCGCGGGCCGGTCCGTGAACGAGAAGTCGACGCTCAGGTATCCGAGCACCATGTCCTCGCACAGGCGCCGGCTTTCCAGGACGCGGTACGCGGCCGACAGGCCGGCAGGCTGGGATCCGTAGTAGTCGGCGACGCCCTGCCTTCCCACGCTGTAGGGACGCAACCCCTGGAAGATCGCGTCCTCGGTGAAGAGGGATGCGACCCGATCCGGCTCGTGGCCGTCCACGCCTGCCTTCCACCGGTCGAGGACGTCCCGCAGGACCGCTTCGGTGTCCGTCATGCCGGGCATCATGGTTCTCCTTCAGTGACCCGCGCTCATGCCACCGTCGACGTGGAGGATCTCGCCGGTGACGAACGGGGCGTTCTCCAGATAGATCACCGCGTCCACGATGTCGCTCTGCTCGCCCATCCGGCCCACCGGGTGCAGGGCGGCGAGGGCCTCGTGGGTCTCCTCGGGGTGCATGGGCGTCTTGATGGTGCCGGGTGAGACGGCGTTGACGCGGATGCCGCGGGTGGCGTACTCGATGGCAAGGGACTTGGTGGCGGACTGCAGGCCGCCCTTGGTCAGCGAGGCCAGTACGGAGGGGACTCGGGAGTCGGCGTTGTCGACCAGGCTCGTGGTGATGTTGACGACGTGACCGCCGCCCTGCGCGAGCATCCGCTCGATGGCCAGCTGGGTGATGCGGAAGGAGCCGGCGAGGTTCACACCGATCACGGTGGCGTAGTCGTCCTGGGTGTACTCGGTGAAGGGCTTGGCGACGAAGATTCCGGCGTTGTTGACCAGAGTATCGACGCGGCCGAACCGCTCCATGGCGGCGGCGATGACACGTTCGGCGGTGGCGGGGTCGGAGATGTCGCCCGGGACGGTCAGGACGGCCGCGTCGTCGGAGGGGGCGATGGTGCGGGAGGTGGCGACGACGGCGTAGCCGTGCGTGCGGTAGGCGTCGACGAGACCGGCGCCGATGCCCTGCGAGCCGCCAGTGATGACGGCGACCTTCTGAGTGCTCATGATGACCTTCTCCGAAATGGGGTGGGGATGTTGCGAACGAACTAGCCGACCGGTCGACTAATCGAGAACGTAGGCGGCTGGACGGGGGAAGTCAAAGGTCAGGAGGGCTTGGCGCGGGACGCGCTTCCTCGTATCTGGTAGGCCCGGACTCTCAGCGCACGTCGATGCGACGGTGGGGCCCCGAACGGTGTGGTGCGGTCGCGTGCGGGGCGGGGGAGCGGCGGAGTTTCCTAGGACCGATACGGGTCGCCGTCGGGCAGCCAGACGTCCGGGCCGTGGATTCCCGCGTCGCCGACGCCGTCGCAGAGGGCGTCGACGACGGCGAGGACCGCGGGACGGACTTCGCTGCGGCGCCACACCAGGGACCAGGTCCAGTGGATCTGCGGCGCGATGACGGGGCGTCGGACGAGGTCGGGCGGGAGCGGGACGGTCTGGCCCTTGGGCGAGTTGATGACCGGGCGGCCGCTGCGGCGGACGTGGTCGAAGAAGGCGGGGCCGGTGATGCCGCCGTCGGAGATGTGCGTCGCGTGGGCCCCGGTGTCCTTGGCCAGGTGTTCGGCGTAGGTGTTCCAGGACGACCAGGAGGTGATGTCGTCGTCCAGGAGGACGACGGTGTCCCGCGCGGTCACCTCGCCGGTGTCTTTGCCGGTGGCGACGGCATGGAGCCGGTCAGCGCCGAGGAGCCGGGCGCGCAGGTCGAGCTGTTCCAGGTCCGCGGTGCGTACCCAGCACACGGCGAGGTCCAGGCTCCCGTCGGCGACCCGGGCGGCCTGGCTGTGCGAGGGGGCGATCCACGCGTCGATGTGGACGTGGGCCACGGCGGACGTGCGGTCGGTCAGGTCCGGGGGCAGCCAGTTGACGTAGCCGAGCCGGACCGGTTCGGAGCCCGACAGCCGACGCGCACGTTGGTGCAGGTCGTCGGCGCGATCCAGCAGAGCGCGGGTGTGCGGGAGCAGGGCCGAGCCGGCCGGAGTGAGGGACACCGAACGGCGGTCCCGGTCGAACAGCCGCACCCCCAGGTCACGTTCGAGCGCCTTGATCTGCTGGGACAGGGACGGTCCTGCGATCAGGAGCCGCTCGGCGGCCCGGCCGAAGTTCAGCTCCTCGGCCACGGCGACGAAATAGCGAAGTTGGCGCAGCTCCACGCCCGCCATCGTACGTCGGTGAGAGGCCGAGCCTCCCAGGAGAGAGAAAGCCGGTCGTGGCGTGGCTTCCGAGGGCAGGCGACCGCGGGCTCGGGCGCCGACCTGGCCACCGCCAACTACATCGGCTACCTCGTCGGCGCGCTCACCGGCATCCTGGCGCCCGCGCTCGTCCGCTCGCCCGTCCTCCTGCGCGCTTCCCTGATCGCGCTGACCGGCAGCCTGGCCGCCATGCCCGCCACCCACAGTACGGCGGTGTGGATCGTGCTGCGGCTGCTGGCCGGTGTCGCCAGCGCCCTGATCTTCGTCATCGCCGTCAGCTCCCTCCACAGCCATCTGCGCGAGCACCCCGCCCACCTGCCGGGCTGGGCCTTCGGCGGAGTAGGTGCCGGTATCGCCCTGTCCGGCTGCGCATCGGCTTCCCGGACCGCGCGGTGGTGGTGCGACACGGCGCCGCCGCACCACAGTCGACATCCGGGGAGGATGTCGCGGACCCGGACAGGGGTGGTGTCCGAGGAGCCGGGTCCCGGTAGGGCCGGATCCCGGCGCGGCCACCCGCATGCGCCCCTTGTCCCGCCCACCGCGTGTCCCGCGGCGGGCGGGCGTCAGACACCGGCCACGGCCTCCCGCGGCGCACGAGCGCCGAGCAGGGCAAGGCAGTTCGTCCACAAGGGACCGAGCTGGTGGGTGCTGTTGTAGAGCTTGGCGAACAGCACCTGCCCCTCGAGCTGGGCGACCACCGCCCGCGCGGCTTCCCGGGTCTCGGCCACCTCGACTTCCCGCCGTTCAAGAGCCTCGGTGATGACCGAGTCGACCATCTCGACCTGCTCGTCGAAGATCTCCTGCAGCCGAGCGCGGATGGCCTCGGTCTGGTTGCTCATCTCCAGGGTGAGGTTCCCGAACAGACACCCCGAGACGGTGCCGCAACTCCGCTGGGCGGCGCGGAGGCCGACCTCCGTCTCCTCGAACAGCCGACGCAGACGCAGCAGCGGTTGAGCCCCACCGCTGAGAGCCGTTTCCCAGGTGCGTTTCTGCCCGGTCCAGTGCTCATCGATGACGGCCAGCGCGAGGGACTCCTTCGAAGCGAAGAAGTAGTAGAAGCTCCCCTTGGGCACACCGGCCGTCCTGCATATCTCGGCCACCCCAAGGGCTGAGTAGCCATGGGTCTCGATGAGCGACCGAGCGGCGCTCAGAATTCTCTCGCGAGCATCACTGGTCCGTCCCATGAAGCCAGTTTACGACCGGTCGACTACTACGCTTCCGTGTCCCTGTGATCAGGGGTGTCACAGGCGGTCGGGGTGCGGGGTGCCCGCGCCGCGGAGGAGGGTGTCCACGACGAGCGTCGCGAGGGTTTCGGTGTCCTTCTCGCTCTCGTTCCTGCTCTGTGCGGCCTCGTGGATGAGGGCGTAGTAGACGCGCCGGGTCCACGGGATGTCGATGTCGGCGCGCAGGACGCCCGCCTCCTGGGCCCGGCGGAACAGCCGTTCACATGTGTCCCGTACATCGCTGTGGATGCGCGCGACCTCCGGGTTGACCGATGACGCCTGGCTCATCGCGAATCCCCAACCGACCTTGACGCCCAGGACGTTCGCGGTCGTCTGGTAGAGGGCGACCAGCGGCGGAGCCGTGTCGGGGTGGGCGGCGTCCACCGCTGCGGCGAACCGCTGGGTGGCCCACCCCGCCAGGGCGTCGATGAGCGCTTCGCGGGTGGCGAAGCGCCGGTGCACGGTGGTGCGGGCGACGCCGGCGGCTTCGGCGATCTGTTCCATCGTGGCCGAGGGGTCGCGGCTGAGGGCGCGTTCGGCCGCTTCCAGGATCGCCGTCATCGTCCGCTCGGCGTCCGCGCGCAGCGGACGGCTGCCGGCGGGGGTCGACTGCCTCTGCGTCTTCATGGGGAAAGCATACGGCAGCGTCACGGTTCACTTCAGACTTGCGTCACTAGTGTTGCAAGTCGTACCTTCATTGCATCCTGCTTGACGCGACTATGACGCGACGAGCACCACCTCCTGAAAGGTTGGAGCACGTGGAGTACACCCGCCTCGGCCGCAGCGGACTCTCGGTGTCCCGGCTCGTCCTCGGCACCATGAACTTCGGGTCGCGCACGTCCGAAGAGGACAGTCGCGCGATCATGGACCGTGCGCATGAGCGCGGCATCAACTTCTTCGACACGGCCAACTCGTACGGCGCCCAGCAGGGCGAAGGCCTCACCGAGCAGATCCTGGGCCGGTGGTTCGCCCAGGGCGGCGACCGGCGCGAGAAGACCGTCCTCGCCACCAAGGTCTACCTTCCGATGGGGGAGTGGCCCAACGACAGAGGGCTGTCCGCGCTGCACATCCGGCGCGCCGTCGACGCGTCGCTGAAGCGGCTGCGGACCGACTACATCGACCTGTACCAGATGCACCACATCGACCGGGACACGCCGTGGGAAGAGATCTGGGAGGCGTTCAGCGTCCTTCGCCAGCAGGGAAAGGTGCTCTACTTCGGCTCGTCCAACTTCGCCGGCTGGCATATCGCCCTGGCGCAGGAGGCCGCCCGGTCGCGGCACTTCCTCGGGCTGGTCAGCGAGCAGTCGATCTACAACCTCATGGCGCGCTGGGCCGAGCTGGAGGTGTTGCCCGCCGCGCGCCACTACGGGCTGGGCGTGATCCCGTGGTCGCCGCTGCACGGCGGCGTACTCAGCGGTGTTCTGCGCAAGCAGCGTGAGGGGCTTGCCGAACGCAGCGGCTCGGGGCTGTGGGCCGCCGCGCTCGCCGAGCAGCGGGAGGCGGTCGAGGCCTATGAGAAGTTGTGCGCCGAGATCGGCGAGGACCCGGCGCACGTCGGACTGGCGTGGCTGCTCGCGCAGGACGGGGTGACCGGGCCGATCGTCGGACCCCGGACGGTCCAACAGCTCGACGGCACGCTGCGCGCACTGGAGATCACGCTCGACGACGGCACCCTGGCCGAGCTGGACCGGATCTTCCCGCCGCCCGCGCCCAACGGGGCCAAGCCCGCGCCCGAGGCGTACGCCTGGTGAACCCGTGGCCCCCGGCGAGGAGGCCGCCGGAACGGCCAGGGCCTGGAGTGGGCTCACCTGGCCGTTCGGCGGTGGCGGGAGGACGCCGGTCGCGCTACGGGGATTCGCCCGGCCCCGCCTCGTCGACCAGCGTGTCGACCCGGCTCAGGACCTGGTCGATGATGTGCAACCCCTCGCGGGCCTCGGATTCGGTGACGGTGCACGGCGGTACGAGGTGGATGCGGCCCGAGTTGGTGAACGGCAGCAGCCCGAGCTTCTTCGCGGTGCGCACGGCCTCGGCCATCACCGGGCTGCCGCCCCCGGTCGGCGCGACGGGCCGGCGGGTGTGCCGGTCGCTGACGAGCTCGATCGCCCAGAACACGCCGCGCCCGCGGACCTCGCCGACGCTGGGGTGGCGTTCGGCGAGCCGGAGCAGTTCGGGGCCGATCACGTCGGTGCCGATGCGGCGGGCGTTGTCGATGATGCCGTCGCGCTCCATGACGGTGATCGCGGCCACGGCCGCCGCACACGCCAGGGGGTGCCCGGAGTAGGTGAGCCCGCCGGGGTAGGGGCGGTGCGCGAAGTGTTCGGCGATCCGGTCCGCGATGACGACACCGCCCAGCGGGACGTACCCGGAGTTGACGCCCTTGGCGAAGGTCAGCAGGTCGGGGACCACGCCTTCGTCGTCGCAGACGAACCACGCGCCGGTGCGGCCGAAGCCGGTCATCACCTCGTCGACGATGAACACGATGCCGTACCGGTCGCACAGCGACCTCACGCCCGCGAGATAGCCCGGCGGGGGCGGCATGATGCCGGCCGTCCCGGGGATGGCCTCCAGCAGGATCGCGGCGATGGTCTGCGGCCCTTCGAGTTCGATGACCTGCTCGAGGTGTGCGAGGGCCCGCCGGCACTCCTCCTCTTCGGTCGTCGCGTCGAAGTGGCTGCGGTACAGGTAGGGGCCGAAGAAGTGGACCACCCCGGAGGTCCCCTCGTCGTTGGGCCAGCGGCGCGGGTCCCCGGTCAGGTTGATCGCGGTCTGCGTGCCGCCGTGGTACGAGCGGTAGCGGCTCAGTACCTTGGGCCGGCCGGTGGTCAGACGGGCCATGCGCACGGCGTGTTCGTTGGCGTCGGCACCGCCATTGGTGAAGAACACCCGGTTCAGATCGCCGGGGGCGCGTTCGCAGATCAGGCGGGCCGCCTCGGAGCGCTGGTCGTTGGCGTGCTGCGGGGCGACGGTGGCCAGGGTGCGGGCCTGGTGGGCGATCGCCTCCACGACATAGGGGTGCTGGTGGCCGATGTTGGTGTTCACCAGCTGGGAGGAGAAGTCGAGCAGCCGGTTGCCTTCGCCGTCCCAGATGTACGAACCCTCGGCGCGGGTGATGACCATGGGGTCGAGTTCGGCCTGGGCGGACCAGGAGTGGAAGACATGGCGGCGGTCGAGCTCGTACGTCCGGGCGACGGCCTGGGGATTGAGCTCGTGGTGGACGAGAGTCATGGCGGGCGTCTCCTTCAGGCGGTCTGCGGGAAGCCGAGGTTGAGGCCGCCGTGGCGGGGGCCCCGCCAGCGGGTGGTGACGACCTTGCCGCGGGTGAAGAAGTGCACGCCCTCGGTGCCGTGCGCATGGGTGTCCCCGAACAGGGAGCTCTTCCAGCCGCCGAAGCTGTAGTAGGCCATCGGCACGGGAATCGGCACGTTGATGCCGACCATGCCGACCTCGACCTCGTTGTGGAAGCGGCGCGCGGCCCCGCCGTCATTGGTGAAGATCGCCGTGCCGTTGCCGTACGGGTTGGCGTTGATCAGCTCCAGGGCCTCGTCGTAGGAGTCGACCCGCAGGATGGACAGGACAGGGCCGAAGATCTCGTCGGTGTAGCAGCTCATGGTGGGGGTGACGCGATCGACCACGGTGGGGCCGAGCCAGAAACCGTCCCGGCCGCCGTCGGCCACGACCTGCCGTCCGTCCACGACGATGGCCGCGCCCTCCTGCTCGGCCCGGTCGACGTAGGAGGCGACCCGGTCGCGGTGCGCGGCCGTCACCAGCGGCCCCATGTCACAGTCCCGGGTGCCGTCGCCGGTCTTGACGCGCCGGGCGCGCTCGGCGATCTTCGCGACCAGCTCGTCGGCGACACCGCCGACCGCCACGACCGCGGAGATCGCCATGCAGCGCTCCCCGGCCGACCCGAATCCGGCGTTGACCATGGCGTCGGCGGCGAGGTCCAGGTCGGCGTCGGGCAGCACGACGGCGTGGTTCTTCGCCCCGCCCAGAGCCTGGACCCGCTTCCCCGCGGCGGTTCCCGCGGCGTACACATACCGGGCGACCGGCGTGGAGCCCACGAAGCTGATGGCCTTGACGGCCCGGTGGGACAGCAGTTCGTCGACCGCGACCTTGTCACCCTGCAGTACGTTGAACACGCCGGGCGGCAGTCCGGCCTCGGCCCACAGCTCGGCCAGCCACAGGGCGGCCGAGGGGTCCTTCTCGCTCGGCTTGAGCACCACGGTGTTGCCGGCCGCGATGGCCACGGGGAAGAACCACATCGGCACCATGGCGGGGAAGTTGAACGGCGAGATGATGCCGACGACCCCGAGCGGCTGCCGGATCGAGGTCACGTCCACCCCGGTCGAGGCGTTCTCGCTGAACCCGCCCTTGAGCAGATGCGGGATGCCGCAGGCGAACTCCACGACCTCCTGGCCGCGGGTGACCTCGCCCAGCGCGTCGGACAGGACCTTGCCGTGCTCACCGGTGATGATCTCGGCGAGCTCGCCCTTGCGCTCGTTGAGCAGCTCACGGAACCGGAACATGATCGCGGTGCGCCTGGCCAGCGAGGTGTCGCGCCAGCCGGGGAAGGCTGCCGCGGCCGCCTCGATCACCGCGTGTGAGTCCTCCACATGGGCGAGGGCCACCTCGCGCGTCACCGCACCGGTCGCGGGGTTGGTCACGGCGGCGGAGCGGCCGCTCGTGCCGGGGAAGGCCTTGTTGTTGGCCCAATGGCCGATGCGTGACAGATCGCTGGTCGCCACTGATTCCTCGCCCTCGCTCGGTCGTTCACGACGCCGCCGTCCGGCGCCTGGGAAGGGCCGTCGGCCTGCTTGCTGTGAGGCTGCCAGAGCCCGGGCGGACAGACTGTAAAACCATCCGGCCGACTGCTTACACTTCGGCAATGCAGCTGACCATCCGGGAAGTCCTCGCGCTCCCCGTCATGGCCGCGGGCCGGCCACGTGTCATCGGCGGCCGGGACCACCTCGACCGACCGGTCCGCTGGGTCCACATCAGCGATCTCAGCGACCTCACCGATCTGCTCGAGGGCGGTGAACTCGTCCTGACCACCGGTCTGCCCCTGTCCGTCGGTGCCCGCCAGGCATCCGCCTACCTGGCCATGCTGGCCGAGCAGGACGTGGCGGGGCTCGTCGTCGAACTGGGCACCCACCTCAAGAGGGCGCCCGACCACCTGGGGACCCTGGCCGACTCCGTCCGCCTCCCGGTCGTGGTCCTGTCCGCCACCATCCGCTTCATCGAGGTCACCCAGCAGGTACACCGGCTGATCGTGGCGGACCAGTACGACGAGGTGGAATTCGCCCGGACCACCCACGAGGTCTTCACCTCGCTCAACATCGCCCGCGCCTCCACCACGGACATCGTGACGCGCGCGGCGCAGACCCTGGGCGCCCCCCTGGTCCTGGAAGATCTCAGCCGGCATGTGCTGGCCTTCTGCGCGCTGGGCACCCCGACGGCGCGACTGCTTGACCAGTGGGCGGAACGATCACGCCTCCACGCCTCCGCGGACACCCACACCACCGCGTCGGCCTGGTCGGCCGTCCCGGTGGGCGTCGGCTCCGAACGGTGGGGCCGACTCGTCCTGCCCACCCGGACACCGAACGCGTCCCGCGCACGCATGGTCCTCGAACGCGCCGCGCAGTCCCTGCAGCTGCACCGGATGATCCAGCAGGAGCGCGACGCGCTCGTCGTCCACGCGCTCGGCGGCCTCCTGGACGACCTGCGGGGCGGCCGGATCAACGACGACACCGAGGCCCTGGCGCGGGCGAGCGCCCTCGGCCTCACCCCGAGCACCCACTATGTGCCGCTCTCCGTACGGGTCCCCGGGCGGCCCGATGCCGACGCACTGACCCAGGGCGAGGTCGACCGCCGGCTGCTGAGCGCCGTACGGCAGGCGGTCGCCGCCGCCGGTCAGAGCGCGATCGTCTCCATCCGCCGGGAAGGAACCGTCTCGGCGATCATGTCGTGTCCCCCCAAGGGCGCCGACAGCGCGCTGGGCGCCGTGTGCGGCGGTCTGCGCGAGCGGCTGACCGGACGAGGCGGCACGGACGGCTGGGTCGCCGGCACCGCACCCGCCTCCCCGAGCCTCGTCGCCGCGGCCCAGGGCATCACCGAGGCGGAACACGTGGCCGACGTCGGGCTGACCATGCCGGAGACCAACCGCCTCTACCGCTCGACCGACGTACGTCTGCGCGGGCTCGTCGCCCTCCTGCGCGACGACCACCGCGTCCAGGCGTTCGCCGAGACCGAACTGGGCCGCCTCCTCGACCACGACGCCCGCACGGGCGACACCCTCGTGGCTCTGCTGCGCACCCACCTCGACTGCGCGGGCTCCAAGACGCACACCGCTCGGCTGACCGGCCTGAGCCGCCCCACCCTCTACAGCCGCCTGCGGACCATCGAACGCATCCTTGACGTGTCACTGGAGTCCGCCGAGTCACGCACCTCGCTCCACACCGCCCTCATGATCATCGACGCCCGCTGAACCGTCACAGGCGGTAGATCTGCCCGGTCTGTGCCCCCTCCACCGACCGCACATACACCTGGGCGACGTCCTCCAGCGGCACGGAGCCCATGCCGGGGAAGAAGTCGCCGTAGGTGTCCAGAGACTCGGTGAACACGTTGGGGGAGACCGCGTTCACCCGCAGGGGTGCGATCTCGATCGCGGCGGCCCGGACGAAGGCCTCGACGGCGCCGTTGGCCAGCGACGCGGCGGCACCGGTCGGGATCGGCTCGTGCCCGAGCACACCGGTGATCAGCGTGAAGGAGCCGCGCGCGGCGACATGGTCGAGACCCTGGCGGACCAGCTCGATCTGGGAGAGCACCTTGCCGGTGAAGGCGGCCTGCCAGTCCTCGGGGCGGAACTCCGCCAACGGCTTGAACGGCACCGAACCGGCCGCGCTGACCACGGCGTCCAGCGGTCCGGCGGCCTCGTACAGCGCGCTGATCTGCGCCGGATCGCCGATGTCGAAGCGCAGGTCACCCGAGGTGCGCCCCACGGTCAGGACCTGGTGGCCGCGGGAGCTGAGGGTCCGGTGCAGGGCGTGGCCGAGCGTCCCGCTCGCGCCGATCAGGAGGATGCGCTGCTGTGGATTCGTCATGGCGGCCACGCTAGGCGGGCGCCCCGCGCCGAAGAAATGCTTTCCGCGCACTGCTTATGCTTACCGGTCATGAATCTGGAGCTGCGCCATCTGCGGGCCCTCGCGGCGATCGGCGATGAGGGCAGCCTGACCGGTGCCGCCCGCGCACTGCACACCACGCAGCCCGCCCTTTCCCGCACCCTCGCCCAGCTCGAACAGCGCCTCGGCGTACGGCTGGTGGAGCGGACGACGCGCAGGGTGCGCCTGACCGAGTCCGGTGAGCGGCTGTGGGAACACGCGCATCGCATTCTCGGCCAGCTCGACGACGCCGTCGCCGAGGTCGTGGGGGACCGCCGGCCGCGTCCCCTGCGGCTGGCCTTCACCTGGGCGGCGCTGGGCAGCCACACCGTGCCGCTGCTGCGCACCTGGCGCGAGCGGCACCCCGAGGTTCCGGTGCACATCCGCCGGGCCGACGACCCGGTGGGACTGCTCCGCCGTGGCGAGGCGGATCTGGCGTTCGTGCGGCTGCGCCCGGAGCCGGACGACCGGCATGTGGTGCACAGCGAGCTGACCCGGGAGCGCCGCATGGCCGCCCTGCCGATGGGGCATCCGCTGGCGGACCGCGCGGACGTGGCCCTCGCCGACCTGGGCGACGATACGGTGGCGCTGTGCGCGACGGCCTCGACGACCAGCGCGGAGCTGTGGCCGGAGGGCCGCCGACCGCGTACGGTGACCGTCCCCGGCGTGGACGAGTGGCTGACGACGATCGCGACGGGCGCGGCGATCGGGGTGACCGCCGAGGGGACCGTGCACCAGCATCCGCACCCGGGCGTGCGCTACGTGCCGTTGCGCGACGCCGACCCGGTCACCGTCCACCTGGCGTGGCCCGCGCGCTCCGCCCACCCGGCGACGGCCGCCTTCCTGCGCCACACCGAGCGCCATGTCGCGGGGAACGGCGGGCCGCCCACGTCGGGAGGGTGACCCGGGGGGTTGCGGCGGTACGCCGGGAGCGGCGGCGAGGCCGAGGTGTGTCAGCCGACCAGGCTCGCCGGCGCCGGCGCGAGGGCGATGGTGTGGTGGGTGTGCTGGACCTTGGCGCGCCGCCCGACCAGGTACGGGCGCTCGCCGACGGCCTCGGCGAAGCGAGCCGCCGGATGACCGCCGGGCCCGGCGGAGCCCGTGCCGGGGCCGACGGGACCGCGTGCCCGGGTGCCGGCGCCGGTTGACCGGCTCAGCGCAGGAGTAGCCCCTACGAGTACGAGAGGAACACGCGGTGCGGTACGAGGACGGGTCCCCTTACGCGTACACCCCCGGCATCGGGGTGGCCCACGGCGTCCAGGCGGTCAATGTGGGGTGGTTGGAGAGGCAGGACGAGTTTCCCCGCGGTGCGGTGCCGGCGGAGTTCGTCCGCGCGCTCGGGGTCCTCTGCCGGGACAACTCGACCAACCGTACGCGGGGTTGGCAGAGCTGCACGCTGTCGCATCCCGAAGGGAAGCCGCCCTATCCCGTCGTGGCGGATGTCGACGGTACCGAGGTCACCCTCGGCAGCGCCGAGATCAGGGTTCTGGCCCGGGACGGCAGGTGGCTGATCGCCCCCAATCTCGTCCTCCACTACGTCATCGCCCACGGCTACCTCCCGCCACAAGAGTTCATCGAGGCGGTGATGGCGCGGCGGGTCATCCCGGAACCGCCCTCCCGAATGCCCGGGTTCTAGCAGGAGCGCGCCGCGGACCTGCCGGACGCCTGACCGGCCGGGTCATTGCGTACGCTTTCGTCGTTCGGCCTCGCCGACCCGGGCGAGGATCCGCGGCGGTCTGGGGGACGGGCCTTCGTGGAGTGGTGCGGTGTCCCGAGGTGACGATGGCGATGGCCGACAGGACGAGGCGGGACGAGCAGGTCAGTGCGACGCGGGTGGCGCTGCTGGACGCGGCGGAGCGGCTGTTCGCCGAGCGCGGGGTGCACGCGGTCGCCAACCGCCAGATCAGTGAGGCCGCCGGGCAGGGAAACAACGCCGCGGTCAGCTACCACTTCGGCACCAAGGTCGACCTGGTGCGTGCCATCACTCGCCGGCATGCCGAGCGGGTGGAGGTCGGCCGGCTGCGCATGATGGCCGAGATCGGTGACTCGACTGATCTGCGGGACTGGGTGGCGTGTGCGGTGCGTCCCGTGACCGAGCATCTGGAGGCCTTGGGCACTCCCAGCTGGTACGCGCGGTTCATCGCCCAGGTCACGGCGAACCCGGCGCTGCGTGCCATCCCCACGGAGGAGTTCGCGGCCGGCTCGTCGTCGATGCGGCGGTTGCAGGAGGGTTTTGACCGCTGTCTGCCCGGTCTGCCGGCTGAGGTGCATGCCGAGCGTGCGGCCATGACGCGGCATTTGATCGCGCAGGTGTCCGCGGAGCGGGAGCGTGCCCTCGCGGACAACGCCTTCACTCCACGCGCCAGTTGGCGCGAGGCGGCGAACGGGCTGATCGATGTCGTCGTCGCCCTGTGGCAGGCGCCGTTCACGCGCGAGGACTGATCGGCGGCCCCGCCCGAGGCTCATGCCACCGTCGGCGGGGGAGCGGATGCTCTGAACACTCGGACTCGGGAACCATCTGAATTCTCGGAGTATCGTGGCCGTGGACTGGGAGGGAGCCGCGATGGTCCGCCTGACTCGGGCGCAGCAGCAGGAACTCACCCGCGCGACGGTGCTGGCCGCGGCGAGGGAGGAGTTCGCCGACCACGGATACGCCGAGGCGAAGGTCGACCGGATCGCCGAGCGAGCCGAGCTGACCCGTGGCGCGGTGTACTCGAACTTCCCGAGCAAGCGCGCGCTGTACCTCGCGGTGCTGGTCGACGTGGCGCAGGCGTCGGCGGCTGAGGAGCTCCCGCGGTCCTCGCCGGAGTCGGTGGCCGATGCCCTGGGGGCGTTCGCCCGGGTCTGGCTCGAACGGCTGCCTCTGGTCGGCGAGCCTTCGGCGGGCGGCCATCTGCGCCTGCGCTCGCTGTCCGGCGTGCTCGACGACGAACCGGCTCGGACCGGGCTGGCCCAGATCGTCCGGCTGGAGGCGCTGCTGCTCGCGCTGGCGCTCGAATCACACCGTCCACGGGGCGCGAAGCGGGTGCGCCGGGTGAGGCTGGCGGAGTTGGTGCTGACGCTGTTGAACGGTTCGGCGGGTCTGGCGGAGACGGCGCCGGGGTTCGGCGACCCCTTCGACGTGGCGCGCGCGTGTGAGCATCTGGCGGGGATCGACCTCGCGGATGTGTGGGACCCGCCGCATCTGCCCTACGTGGACCCGGCGCGGCCCTGCGACGAGGACTGGACCCCGCCGGCCGAGGTGTTCGACGAGATCACCGGCCGCCCGGTCGCCCTCGACGCCGATGGCGTGATCGCGGTCCTGGGCACCGGCCGGCTGGCCGCGGCCGAGGAGGCCGTCCGCGGCGCACGCCCCGGCGAGCAGGTGACCGTGGCCGTCGTGACGAGCGATCCGGCCGAGATCGGACGGCTCGTCCGGCTCAGGGTCAGCGATCTCAGCGGCTGTCTGCGGCGCGTGTTCGCCGCCGACGCGTGGCCGGGCCTGCGTCTGGTACTCGACGACCACGCCCTGACCGCCTCGTCGGTCGGCCTCACCGAAGCCGGCGACGCGACCGAAGCGGCGGTGCGCGTCCGCGACGGCAGGGTCGTGGCCCGGGCCGAGGGCCGGGGCGCGGCCCACGCCGCGGCGACCACCGGCCCCTCGAAGACCGCACGATAGTGCTGGAGGGGCGGCGGCCGGCCGTGCGTCGGGTCCGGACTCAGCTGCCGGGCGTGAGCTCGAGCGTGTCGAGCACCCCGTACACCCCGAGGAACAGGATCGCCGCGCTGCTCACCACGAGGGCGGCGGTCAGCCAGGGGTTGGCGCGGAAGCGGGGCGGCACGCCGGTGTAGCGCAGGCGCCAGACCGCGACCACGACCGCGAGCAGGAAGACACCACCGCCGATGCCGCCGATCTGCACCATCAGGACCGGGGACTGGACCCACAGGAAGATGCACATCCACACCGGGGGCAGGCAGCAGGTGAGGATGCGGATGGTGCGCGTGCGTACGCGCATGTCCTTCCAGTTGATCACTCCGAGCAGACCGAGGGTGTTGGTCCACAGACGGGGGACGCTGGCCGACGAGGCGACGGTGACCGAGAAGAGGACCGCGATCGCGCCACCCAGGAACAGGTACTCGGCCCACGGGCCGAGCGTGTCGGTGTAGATGTGCGAGAGCGTGGTGATCATGCCGTTGCCCTCGGGCACCAGGCCCTGCGGGTGGAGCACCGAGGCCCCGATCACGTAGAAGGACAGGGTGCAGACGGTGCACACGATCCAGGAGACGCCCACGTCGAGCCGCATGACCTTGAGCCAGCCCTCGGCCCGCCGGGCGCGCTCCTCGCTGCCGTCGTCGGGGCCGGTCCAGCGGGCGTAGCCCTTCTCCATGCACCAGTAGGTGTACGTCGTCATCTCATCGGCGCCGACACCGGTGATGCCGAACATGGCGAGTGCGATGCCGATCGTGCCCGCGGGGATCTGGAAGCTCAGCCCGTCGGCGAACTGCTCGGTGCCGTACCCGAAGGCGGTGAACGGCAGGGCGAGCGCCAGGCCGACGGTGATGACCGTCTTGAGCGTGATGCCGATGACCTCGACCCGCTCGACGACGTGGTACTTGCCCGTCTGGAGGATGAGGATGGCGACGCCGGTGACAATCAGGGCCCAGATGGTCAGGGACGATGTGCTCAGCGCCGCCCCGTGGATCGGCAGCAGGATCGAGCAGGCCGCCGCGGTGCCGCCGATGATGCCGCCGCGCTGGAACATCTTGGCGAAGTCCATGCCGATCCAGAGCCAGTTGATCCAGCTCAGCCGGCCGATCCGGGGGCCGACGTCACGGAAGCCGTCGAGCGCGGGGCGGCCGTTGAGAATGGTCCAGCGGGCCAGCTCCATCTGCACCCACACCTTGACCGCGGTGGAGACGATCACCAGCCACAGCAGCGCGAACCCGGCCTTGGCGCCGAGCGACGTGGTGGTGATCAGCTCACCGGAGCCGACGACGGCGGCGGACAGCACGAGACCGGGGCCGAGCTCGCGCACCCGGCCGCGAAAGCTCTCGGGGGCCGGGCGGGCGTCTTCGGCGCGCAGCGCGTACGGGTCGGCCTGCGCGGGGGGTGGCGCGGCCGTGGTGCCGTCGGTCGTGGTGGCCATATCAGGTCCTTAGAGGGATTTTCCGGCGTCGTCGCCGGTATCCGGAAACGGGGACGGGGGGTGGCGTGGGGGCGTGTGGCGGGGTGTCTCAACGCGCCTGGTGGTGCGGCTCCTCGCCCGCCAGGACACGGACGACGTCCTCGGCCACCATCGTGCCCATGGCCTGGTTGGCCTCGGGCGTACAGGCGGCCATATGGGAGGTCAGCAGGGTGCGCGGGGCCTCGCGCAGCGGGTGGTCGGCGGGCAGCGGCTCGGTGCTGAACGCGTCGAGGGCCGCGGCCCCGAGGTGGCCGGAGCCGAGCAGGTCGGCGAGCGCGTGTTCGTCGACGAGGCCGCCGCGCGCGGCGTTGACCAGGATCGCGCCCGGTTTCATCGCCGCCAGGCGGGCGCGGTCGAGCAGCGGGGCGCCCGACGGGTCGGGCGGGGTGTGCAGGCTGACGGCATCGGCGCGCGCCAACAGGGCGTCGAGCGCGACCGGTTCGGCGCCCTGCGCCCGGACGTCTGCCTCAAAGACGTACGGGTCGTGGGCAAGGAGCTCCATCCCGAAGGCACGGGCGTAGCCGACCAGCAGACGGCCGATGCGGCCGAAGCCGACGATGCCCAGCGTCTTGCCGTGCAGTTCGGGGCCGAACAGCTTCGGCCAGCCGCCCGCCGCCACCGCGGTGTGCGAGGCGGTGAGGGAGCGGGCGGCGGACAGCAGCAGGCCGAAGGCGTACTCGGCCACCGCGCGCGAGTTGCTGCCCGGCGCGCAGACGACCGGTATCCCGCGCGCGTGGGCGGCGGCCACGTCGATGGTGTCGACCCCGACGCCGTGCTTGGCGATCACCTTGAGGCGGGGCGCGGAGTCCATCACTTCGGCGGTGATCGGGTCCATGCCAACGATCAACGCGTCCGCTCCGGCCGCGCGCTCCAGGAGTTCGGCGGTGGGCAGCGCCACGTCCTCGCGGGGGCGCAGGGGGCCCGCTCCGGCCTCCTGGAGGATCTGCCAGGGGCGCTCCGAGTACCGGGCGAAGGTGGGGGTCGTGATGAGCGTGGTCGGCATCAGCGCGCCTGGCCGCGTGCCGCCTGGAGGTGGGACGTCGCGATCTGCTGCAGATGTACGACATCGGCCGCGACCGTGGCGAACGTGAACCCCTCGGCGAGGCGGCGGGCGGCGCTCGCGCCGTCGGCGTTGTGGATACCGGCCGCGATGCCCGCCGCCTCGGCCGCCTCGCGGACGCGGATGAGGGCCTGCTCGAACTCCTCCTGTACGGACGGGTCGGTGGAGGTCGCGCCGCCGATGGCCAGGCGCAGGTCGGACGGGCCGACGTAGACGCCGTCCAGACCGGGGGTCGCGCAGATCTCCTCGACGTTGGCCAGGCCGTCGGCCGTCTCGATCATCGCGAGGACGGCGGTCTGCTCGTGTGTGTCGGCCGGGTTCGGGCCGATGCGCAGCTGGGCGCGCATCGGGCCGTACGAGCGGCGGCCCAGCGGCGGATAGCGCACGGCGGCGACGGCGTCGGCGGCGTCCTGGGCGTTGTCGATCAGCGGGACGATCACGGCGCTCGCCCCCGCGTCGAGCGCCTTGCCGATGTAGGTCAGGTCGTTGGCCTCCACGCGCACCATGCCGACGGCGGTGCTGCCCTTGGTGTCGGTGGCGAGGAGGTTGTTCAGCATGCCCTGGTAGCCGAAGAGACCGTGCTGGGCGTCGAAGGCCAGGTAGTCGTAGCCGACGCGGGCAAGGCGCTCGGCGGCGATCGGCGAGTCGAGCAGCGACCAGTAGCCGATGAGCTGCTCGCGATTGCGCAGTGCGGCGGTGAACTCGGCGGACGTGCGGCCGGTGGCCATGTGTGTCTCCATTGCGAGGTGGGCTACGAGGTGAGCGGCGTGGGGGCGAGGTCAGCGGTTGTAGGCGGGCATCGGGCCGCGCAGGCGGGCGCCGACCTCGTCGCAGGCGGCCAGGACGTCCGCGGGCAGCGGGCCGGCGGAGGCGGCGGAGATGTTGGCCTTCAGGTGCTCGACCTTGGAGCCGCCGAGCAGCAGCGCGTCGGTGGAGGGCCGCGACAGCAGCCAGCGCAGGGCCAGGTCGGTCAGCGGCAGGCCCGCGTCGGAGGCGATCCGGGTGAGGTCCGTGACGGCGCGGAACAGATCCTCGTTCCAGTACCGCTCCCGGTACATCGCGGCCAGCTTGGAGTCGCCGAAGCGCCCGCCCGCCGGTGCCTGCTCGAAACGGTGGCGGCCGGTGAGCAGGCCGCCGCCGAGCGGGTTGTAGACCATCGTGTGCAGTCCGGTGACGGCGGCGAACTCCGTGTACTCCTCCTCGACGCGGCGCGCGAGGAGATTGTGCAGCTGCTGGGCTACGACGGGGCGCGGGGCGCCGACCTGGTCGGCCACGCGGTTGAGTTCGGCGATCTGCCAGGCGGCGAAGTTGGAGACGCCGAGGGCGAGGACCTTGCCCGCCGCTACGAACTCGGCGACGGTCGCCAGGGTATCGGCGAGCGGTGTCCTGCGGTCCGGCTGGTGCAGATAGAAGAGGTCGACGCGGTCGGTGCCCAGACGCTTGAGGCTCCCGTCGAGCGCGGCGCGCAGGCCCTCGGGGGAGAGCGGCGCGTGTTCGCCCTGGTCGGGGTGTGGAATGCCGGCCTTGGTGGCGAGAACCACCCGGTCGCGGCGGCCCGGCAGCAACTCGGCGAGCATGCGCTCGCTCTCCCCGCCCGCATAGCCGTTGGCGGTGTCCACACCGGTGATGCCCGCGTCGAGCGCGGCGTCCACCATCGCGGCGGCCGTCGCGCGGTCGGCGGTGTCGCCGAACGTCATCGTGCCGAGCACGAGACGGGACAGCGGGACGGGGACGTGCGGGAGTTCTGGGCCGACGGTCACGGCGGGTCCTTCCGAGGCGGGTGGTGCGGGTGGTGCGGTCTCGTGCTGATCGCGCGATCTCATGCGTGATGTGCGCATCACGGATGGTGCCGTGCGGCTGCGCGGCCCCGACCGGTCGCCGAGGTGGTTCCCGGCGGTGCCCGCGCTGCGGCCATGTACGGCGCGACGTGCAGGGTAGCCCGTACGCGACGCGCCCACGAGGGCGACACGGTCCGCGGGTGACGGCCGTCGACGCCACGGGAACGCTCGCACGGCTGCGTAATTCGCGCAAGAGGTCTCGCGCGCTTCACGCAAATTGTGTCATGATCCTAGCCGGGCGGCCCAGGCCGGGCGCGCCCAAGGAGGTTCGATCCCGTGCCCCGCCCCCACCCCCGCATCCGTCCGGCTCGCCGCCCGTACCGCCGTATGTCGTCGCGCTCGCGGACGACCTGTCCGGCGCGGCCGCCTGCGCGCTCGGCGGCCCGGTCCGTCTGTCGCTCGACACCGCCGGCATCGCCACACCCCCGCCCGCGCCCGCCCGGGACGGCATCCCGCTGCTCTTCGTCGTGGGGACCGCCGAGCCCGGCGCGGTTGCGCAGATCGCGCGCCTCACCGCGCCCGGCGCACACCATGCGCCACTGGATCCGGCCGGCCTGGCGGCGGGCACCGTCCGCCTGCCGCCCACCGCCACCGCGCCTGTTCTGACCGTGTTGTCCATCGACGGCTCGGCAGGCCCGCGCCCCGGCGCGGGGCGGGCCCTCAGCACCGCCCTGGGGGCGCTCGCCGCCGGGTACCCGGGCCGCCCCGATCTCGTCCTGACCGGCGGCGAAACCGCCCGCGCCACCCTGGACGCGCTGGGCGTACGCGAGCTGGAACCGCTCGGCCGCCTCCACGGCAGCCGCCTGAACCCGTCACCCACCCCTCCCGCCTAGGAGCTGTTCTCATGACCGCCCCCCTCCCCCTGATCGCCGTCACCATGGGCGACGGTGCCGGCATCGGCCCCGAGGTCGTCGTCTCGGCCCTCCTCGACGACGCCGTCCTGACCCGCTGCCGCCCCGTCGTCGTCGGCGACGCGCGGCGGCTGCGCGAGGCCGCCCGCGTCCTCGGCCTGGACTGCGAGATCGCCGCCGTCGACCACCCGCGCGACGCCGCGTTCACGCCCGGCCGCGTCAACGTGGTCGACCTCGGCCTGCTCCCCACCGACCTGGCCTGGGGCGAGCTGTCGCCGGTCGCGGGCGGCGCCGCGTACGCGTACATCGAGCGCGCCGCCGAACTCGCCGTGGCGGGCGAGGTGCACGCCATCTGCACCGCACCTCTCAACAAGGAGGCCCTGCACGCCGCGGGACACATCTACCCCGGCCACACCGAACTCCTCGCCCATCTGACCGGGACCGAGGAGGTCTCGATGATGCTCTCCACCGAGAAGGTGAAGGTCATCCACGTCACCACCCACATCGGCCTGATCGACGCCGTCAACCGCATCGAGCCGGGCCTCGTCGAGCGCACCGTGCGCCGCGGCCACGAGGCGATGGTCCGCGCCGGAAACCCGAACCCCGTCATCGGCGTCTGCGGCATCAACCCGCACGCGGGCGAGAACGGCCTCTTCGGCTACGGCGAGGAGGACGAGAAGATCGTCCCGGCCCTGGAGAAGCTGCGCGCCGAGGGCGTCGACGCCCGGGGCCCGCTCCCCGCCGACACCGCCTTCTTCCTCGCCGCGCGCGGCGACTACGACCTGATCGTGGCGATGTACCACGACCAGGGCCACGGCCCCGTCAAGGTGCTGGGCATCGAGGCGGGTGTCAACCTCACCGTGGGCCTGCCCGTCATCCGCACCTCCGTCGACCACGGCACCGCGTTCGACATCGCCGGAACGGGCACGGCGGAGGCCGGCAGCATGGTCGAGGCGCTGCGCCAGGCGGCCGAGATGGCCACGGTCCCGGTGTCCTAGCCGCGGGGCGCCACCGCCGGCGCGATCGAGGCCGGTGGCATGCTCGGCGCCGGGCACACCGTGGTGCCCGCGAAACTCGCATGACGGTGGCCCACGTGCTCCCTAGGATGGGATCTTGTGCGTTCCCGTCCTTCCTTCATCAATGATGAGGCGATCGCGAGTGCGATTGCCGCCCACTGGCTGCCCGAGGTGGTCGACATCGACTACCTGCCCTGGGGTTTCGGCGCGTACCACTGGCGGGTGGCCGGTGGCGGTCAGACCCTGTTCGTGACGCTGGATCAGCTGGCGCCCCGTCACACCGCCGCCTCGCTGGAGGCCGCCTACACGGCGGCGGCCGCCCTGGCCGCCGGTGGTCTGGAGCTGGTGTGCGCGCCGTTGCCCGCGCGGTCCGGGCGGCTCACCATCGATGTCGGACCCGGTGTGCTCAGCGCGACGCCGTGGCTGGACGGCCGGTCCCCGACCGAGGCGGAGGCCGGTGCGCTCCGGCACGTCCGCGAGGTGATCGCGGTGCTGGCCGCCTTGCATCGCGCCGCGCCACCGGAGGGCCTGCCGTGCTGGACTCCACGGGTCGGCCCGGAGTTCGCCGACGAGCTGCGGGCGCGCACCGCCCGGCCTTGGGCGTCCGGCCCGCTGGCGGAGGAGGCCCGGGGCGCCCTCGCCGCACACCATGACGCGATCAAGCGCTGGACCGGCCGTTATCGGGAGCTGGCGGACATCGCGTACGCCCGCCGGGACACCTGGGTGCCGACCCATGGCGAGCCGCACAACGACAACCAGGTCGTGGTGGCCGGTGGACTGAAGCTGGTCGACTGGGAGTCGCTGGCCCTCGCGCCGCGCGAGCGGGACTACGCCGATCTGCTCGACACCGATGAGGGCGAGGGATTGGCCGCCGATCCCGCGATGGCCGAGCTGTTCGCGCTCGACTGGCGGCTTTCCGAGCTCGTCGACTACGCGCGCTGGTTCGCCGCTCCCCACACGGGCACCGACGACGACCACATCGCGCTGGAAGGGCTGTACGAGGAACTGTCGGAGGCCACCGATTGACACGGCGGGGCGGAGCGCGGCGTTCGCCGCGCTCCGCCGGCCGGGCTTTGAGCGTCGTGGCGTCAGAGCCTCATGAACCGGTGACGGCGAGCGTCCCGGAGACGGTGACGGTCTCTCCCCGGCCGTCCGCGGGGGCGGCGGTCAGGATCCAGGTGTAGGCGCCGTCGGGGGCGGTGGCGCCCTCGTCGGTGGTGCCGTCCCAGGAGACCTTGACGGTGCTCGCGGCCGCGTCGCCGGTCCAGGTGCGCACCTCGGTGTCGGTGTCCGGGTCGTGCAGTGTCAGCTTCCAGGACGCGGCGGGCTTGGACAGCCACCACTGGGCCCTCCAGGCGGTGGTGTCCTCGGCGCGGTCCCAGGTGGCGGGGGCGCTGCGGTCCGGGACGGACAGCGCGGACACGCCGTGCTGGGGCGCGAAGACGTGGACGGTTTCCGCCCTGTCGACATAGGCGAGCTTGCCCGCGCGGCGGTCCACCGCCCAGGTGACGCCCCGGCTGTCGGCGGCGGAGCCGGACTTCACCCCGAGGACGGTGCCCAGATCGGTGGTAGTGCCGTCCTCGCCGAGCCCGGTGAGGCTGAGTGCCCCGTCGGTGTCGTTGTACCGGGCGATGAAGCCGTCGCCGAGGAGGACTTCCTCGGCCGGGGCGGAGTAGGCGCGCCCGGAGGCCGGGTTCTGGACGCCGGCCTTGCCCTGTTCGGGGCAGCTCCAGTAGAGAAGTGTGCCGTTGCTCTGCAACTCCTCAGGTGTGCAGGAGGCGCCGAGCGACACGGTGTCGGTCTGCTTCCCCGTCCGCAGATCGGTGGCGATCACGGTGCCGGGCCGGTCGGGGGAGGCCGTCCAGAGGGTGGAGTAGTCCAGGGCCGCGGCCTGGACGGCCTGTTCCTCGACGATCCGGTCGCGCACGATGTCGATGACGTACTGCCGCTGGTAGGGGCCCTGCGACTGGTAGAGGACGTACTCGGGGGAGACGTCCAGGATGCGGCCGTCCGAGGCGGGCAGCGGCAGCCGGTCGACGGGCCGGTCCGGGTCGTCACCGGTCACCAGCACGTCCTTGCCGCCGTTGTCCGGGTCCGCCACCAGCCGGGCCAGGCCCTCGTCGCCGCCGTCGGCGAACCGCCCCGGCGCGGAGTCGCCGTGGACGGGCAGATCGTCCCCGGCGGACGGGTCCAGCGCGGTGCCGACGTCCTTGCCGTGCAGCCGCTCCGTCTGCTGCAGCGCGTTGACGTAGCGGACGGTTCCCCGGTCCAGTCCGAGCGCCTCGATCGAGCCGTAGGCCAGCGTGACCGGTGTCACCTCGCGCAGCCGCTGGTCGAACACGAGCCCGCTGCCGTCCACGGTGAACCCGTGGATGGTCCGCTTGCCGTCCGCGTCGCGGCCCAGGGCGGTGAGCGTGCTGTCGCCCCCCTGCAGACCCTGTTCGATGTCGGTGAGCAGGACGCGCGGGGTCTCCGCCCCGTCGATCGGCGTCAGACGCAGCGGGCCCCGGTCGCCCTCGTGCCACAGCACGTTCCGGCCCACCGTGTAGGCGGTGATCTCGCTGTCGGGGGACTGCGGGGTGAGCGGGACGATCCGCGGTGTGCTCGTGGTGCCGTCGCGCGGCAGCACACGTACCCCCTGCCCGTCCTGCCGGCTGAACCACGTCACCGTGTCACGTGTGATGCGGAAGCTGCTCGCCTCGCCCGTGACCGGCAGCGGGGTGACCGCGCCGGTGATCCCGTCGAGGATGCCGTAGCCGTGGGTGGAGCCGGTGCGGTAGCGGATGAGGAGCGAGGTGCCCTCGCCGCCGAACAGCACCGGTTCGGACTCGGCGGTGGCGTCCGCCGGCAGCCGCACCTGCACGTCGTAGGGCGTGCCGCCGGTGCGGGGCCGCAGCACCCGCAGTTCGTCCGAGCCGTCCTCCCCGGTCCGGGAGGCGAGGACGAACCCGCCGTGCACCCGGGGGTGGGCGTAGCCGTCCGGCAGTCTCAGGGTGGCCGTGGTGTTCCGCTCGATGTTGAGCAGGGTGATCGAGGTCCCGCCGTCCTCGCCGGTGGTGGCGTAGGCGACCCGGTTGAGCTCGTCGTAGCTCGAGAAGATCGACTCCCGTGGCACACCGTCAAGCGCCTTCACCGGAACGGTCCGGCGGTTGTAGGTGTTGGTCCACAGGTAGCTGTTGGAGCCCTGCTCCTGGTGCAGCACACCGTTGGCGCCGGTGAACAGCAGCGTCTCGGCCCGATCGCCGTAGGCATCGGGCGACGGGATGACCACCTCGGTGGCGTCGGCCGCCTGGGCGGTGGCCGGCGGCAGCGATACGGCCACGCCCGAGGCGAGCGTGAGCACGGCCGCGGCCAGCGCCGCGGAGCGTCTGAGACGCGATTGACGTACGTTCATTTCTCTTCCCCCTCGCTGATCGACCAGCGGCGACCAGTCGCCTCCCGGTCACCCGTGGGCCTGCCGACCGGGCAAGGCCCACGTCAGGGTAAGGACAACTTCCCCGCTGCGGCGGCTCTTGCCGAAGATTGCGCATCGGGTGGACCGGAGTCTGATGATCGAGTAGAGGCGCCGGGCCGGGCGGACGCGGACGCGGATCCGGTGGGATGCGGGCCTGCTGCTAGGCTGGAGCGGACGTAATCGTGTACCGAGGAGCGGTTGACATGGTGGGTGACGACGACATCTGCGGGTGATACCCGGATGTGAGCGGCCACCGGCTGGTGCGGAGGAGCATCGCCGACGTGGCCCGGCCGTCGTTCCCTTTTCCTGTCTGCCCGGGGTAGAGGTCTCTTTCCTCCCCCTCTCACATCGCACGAGGTCACCCCATGTCCGATGCTGCCATCGTCTGCTCGAACCTCTCCTTCACCTGGCCCGATGACACCCCCGTCTTCCAGGACCTGTCGCTGACCGTGGGCACCGGCCGTACGGGGCTGGTCGCTCCGAACGGCTCCGGCAAGAGCACCCTGCTCAAGCTGATCGCCGGCGAACTGCGGCCCGGCGCCGGGTCCGTATCGGTGCTCGGCACCCTCGGCTATCTGCCCCAGAACCTTCCCCTCACCGGCACACTCACGGTGGCCGAGGTGCTGGGCGTCGCCGAGGTGATCCGGGCCATCGACGCCGTCGAGTCCGGCGACGTCGACGAGAAACACTTCACCACCATCGGCGACGACTGGGACATCGAGGAACGCACCCGCGCCCAGCTCGACCGCCTGGGCCTGACCGACCTCACCCTGGACCGGAGGCTCGCCACACTCAGCGGCGGTCAGGTCGTCTCCCTCGGACTCGCGGCCCAGTTGCTCAAGCGGCCCGATGTGCTGCTGCTCGACGAGCCCACCAACAACCTCGACCTCGAGGCGCGCCACAAGCTCTATGACGTGCTGGAGGACTACAACGGCTGCCTGCTGCTCGTCAGCCACGACCGGGCCCTGCTCGACCGCATGGAGCGCATCGCCGAACTCGGCGGCGGCGAAGTCCGCTTCTACGGCGGCAACTTCACCGCGTACGAGGAGGCGGTGCGGGCCGAACAGGAGGTCGCCGAGAAGAACCTCCGCAACGCCGAGCAGGAGCTGAAGCGGGAGAAGCGGGAGATGCAGCAGGCCCGTGAGCGCGCCGAGCGCCGCGCGAGCAACGCCGCCCGCAACCTCAAGAACGCCGGACTTCCGCGTATCTTCGCCGGCAACATGAAGCGCGGAGCCCAGGAGTCCGCGGGGCGGGCGGGGCAGATGCACGCCTCCCGGGTCAGCGAGGCCAAGGCCCGGCTGGACGAGGCGGGGCGGGCGCTGCGCGACGAACAGCGCATCACCGTGGACCTTCCGGACACCGATGTACCCGCCGGGCGCACCCTCTTCCTCGGCGAGGCCATGCAGGTCCGCCACGGCGAGCGGCCCGTGTTCGCCGGCAAGGGCGTCGACCTGACCATCCGAGGGCCCGAACGCATCGCGCTCACCGGGCCCAACGGAGCGGGCAAGAGCACACTGCTGCGGCTGGTCAGCGGCGACCTGACGGGGGACAGCGGCGAGATCAAGCGAGCCGACGGGCAGATCGCCTACCTCTCGCAGCGGCTGGACGTACTGGACCGCGACCGTACGGTCGCGGAGAACTTCGCCGCCTTCGCCCCCCAGCGGCCGCAGGCCGAACGGATGAACCTGCTCGCCCGCTTCCTCTTCCGCGGCGCGCGGGCACATCTGCCGGTCGCGGTCCTCTCCGGCGGCGAACTGCTCCGAGCCACCCTGGCCTGTGTCCTGTGCGCCGAACCGGCCCCCCAACTGCTGCTCCTGGACGAGCCGACGAACAACCTGGACCTGGTCAGCGCGGGCCAGTTGGAGAGCGCCCTGGGCTCCTACCAGGGCGCTTTCGTGGTGGTCAGCCACGACCAGCGGTTCCTCGCCCGGATCGGCGTCGACCGGTGGCTTCGGCTGGCCGACGGCGAGCTCACCGAGACGGGCGCACCTCAGCAGTAACGGGCCGACGACCGCCGGCCGGGCCCGCCGAGGTGTGTCACCCGGCGGGCCGGGCACCTTTCACCCGGGACGGATCACCATGCCGCAATCACCCCTGCTCGCCCACGACCTCGTCCGCACCCTCGGCAGCAGACGGGTGCTCGACGGCGTCTCCCTCGCCGCCTCCCCCGGCCACCGCGTCGGGTTGATCGGGGAGAACGGCGCCGGGAAGTCAACGCTGCTCAGGCTGCTCGCCGGGGCGGACACACCCGATGCCGGACGGGTGACACGCCCGGCCGGCCTGGGCTTCCTCCAGCAGGAGATGCCCTTCGACGCCGGGGCCACCATCGCCGACGTCATGGACGACGCCCTGCGCGAGGCGCGCGAGGACCTCGCCGAGCTGGAACGCCTCTCCGGGGAACTGGCCCGCACACCGCAGGATTCCCCGGCCTACGAGGAGTTGATGGAGGGGTACGGCAGGCGGCTGGAGCGGGCCGAGGAGCGCGAGGCGTGGGACGCCGACCGGCGGGCCGCGCTCGTACTCGACGGGCTCGGTCTCGGCGCGCTCGCGCAACGCCTCACCCTCGGGTCGCTCTCCGGCGGCCGGCGCGGCCGGCTCGCGCTGGCCGCCCTCCTGGTCCGGCGGCCCTCGGCGCTGCTGCTGGACGAGCCGACCAACCACCTCGACGACGATGCCGCCGCCTTCCTGGAGGAGCAGGTGCGCGGGCTGCCCGGCGCCGTGGTGCTGGCCAGCCACGACCGGGCCTTTCTCGACGCCGTCTGCACCGATCTGATCGACCTCGACCCGGCCGTGGACGGCCCGGTCCGCTACGGCGGCAACTACACCGCCTATCTGTCGGAGAAGAACGCCGAGCGGCAACGCTGGGAGCGGCGCTACGCCGAGGAGCAGCAGGAGCTCGAGGCGCTGCGGCAGACGGCCGGTGTCACCGCCCACGCGCTCGCCCCGAACCGCGAGCGCCGCGACAACGAGAAGATGGGATACGGCCACCGCGCCGGCCGGGTGCAGAACCAGATCTCACGCCGGGTGCGCAACGCGACCCGCCGGCTGGAGGAACTGGAGCGCGCACAGGTCGGCGCGCCGCCGTGTCCGCTGCGGTTCCAGCGCACCGCGCTCGCGGCCGAGTCGGCGGACGGCACCCTGGTGGCGCTGCGCGACGCGCGGGTGGCGGGCCGCCTGTCCGTCGGGCGTCTCGAGGTCTCGGCGACGGAACGGCTGCTCGTCACGGGTGGCAATGGAGCGGGCAAATCCACGCTGCTGGCCGTGCTCGCCGGGCGGATCACCGCACAGGGCGAGGTACGGCGGCGCCGCGGGCTGACGGTGGGGCTGCTGGCCCAGGACACCGTGTTCGACCGGCCGGAACGTACGGTTCGGGACACCTACGCGCTCGCGCTCGGCGCCGAACGGGCAAAGGCCGTCCCACTGGACTCGCTCGGTCTGATGCACGAGGCGGACCTGGACAAGGCGGTCGGGCATCTGTCGGTCGGTCAGCGGCGCCGCCTTGCTCTGGCGCTGCTGGTGGCGCGCCCGCCCGCGCTGCTGCTGCTCGACGAGCCCACCAACCATCTCTCACCGCGGCTGTGCGACGAGTTGGAGGAGGCCCTGGGGACCGGCCCCGGTGCGATCGTGGTGGCCAGTCATGACCGGTGGCTGAGAAAGCGCTGGCAGGGCCGGGAGATCCGGCTGGACTCCGGCGCGCCGTGAGCCATGGCGTAAGGCTCCGCTCCGCCTCTTCGCCAAGCGGGCCGCGGGAGCGTCAACACCGGATGGCCGTGTGGTTCCGCTGGAAGGCGTCCACCTTCAGGTCCCGGGTGCGGGACAGATGGTGGATCATCGTCGTGCGCGCCGCTTCCGCATCGCCTCGGCGGATGGCGTCCAGGATCGCGAGGTGTTCTTCCTGACCGGCCCGGAGGGCCTTGTCCAGGTGGTCGACCGGCGTCATCTGCGCGTCGTAGATCTGCTGGAGGACGCCGAGTCCGTCGAGCAGCCGGGACATCGTGCCGTTGTGTGCCGCGGTGCGCAGGGCCTGGTGCCACTCGGTGTTGAGCCCGAGGTGCTTCTCCGGGTCGGTGCAGTGTTCGGCCTCGGCGGTGATGCGCTCCAGTGACGCCAGGTCGCGGCGGGACGCCTGTTCCGCGGCCGCCGCCGCGCAGGCCGATTCGAGGGTGATCCGGACGTCGTAGATCTCGCGGATCTCTTCCGGGGTCCGTGTCTTGACGACGTAGCCGCGGATCTCACGGTTGATCAGCTCCTCCTGGGCCAGCCGGGCGAGTGCTTCCCGTACGGGGGTGCGGGAGACGCCGAGCTTCTTCGCCAGGGCCGTCTCCAGGAGGACGGCGCCCGGGGGGAGTTCACCGCCGACGATCATGGCGCGGATGGATTCGTACTGCGCGGCGGCGGAGTCGTAGACGCTCATGTGAAGGTCACCGGCCCGTGTGCGGTGTCAACGGTGAAGGAGAGCCGCAGCGGGCCGGTGCTGAGCGGCAGGCTGGTGCCCAGGGCCAGGATGAGGGCACGGACCCCGTCCGGGTCCGGGGTGCGGGCGGACAGGTCCAGCAGGGGTGTGTGCGGGAGGGCGGCCTGGGTGGGGTGGGCCGATCCGGTCCAGTCGATGAGGAACGGGACCAGGCCGGAGGGGTGCGCGGTGTCGGAGGAGGTCAGGCGCCAGGTCAGCAGGGCGCCATCCGGTCGGCGGCGGCTCATCGGGAGTACCGGCCCCGGGTCGTAGCCGACGGCGTGGGCATCGGCGACGGCCTTGTCCAGGTCGGGCGGGCAGATGGCCCAGGTCACCGTTTTTGGGCCGGTCAGCCGGTCGATGCCGAAGGGGCGGGGGAGTGGCGGCTCGGGCTGTTCGGGGTCCGGGCCGATGATCTCCAGATAGCCGGAACCGCCCAGCGACACCAGGCAGTTGCGGGTGCCGCGGCCGGGGTGGGCACCGCCGGGGGCCGGCTGGACGCCGGTGCGCCGGGCGAAGTCGGCGACCGTCGCCTCGAGATCGGGCGTGGCGAGGACGATGTGGTCGAGGAGTCCGGGATGCGCGTTCATTCCGAGGAGATTACGTACACGCGTGTATACGTTCAAGCCTTGACGTGGAAGAACGCGCACGGCTACGGTCGGAGCACATCGAGTCCGAGGATCTGACGGGAGGGAGCTGTCGTGAAGTCCGCTGTGTACGACGCCCCCGTCCGCCTCGTCGGCTTCGCCCGCGCCCTGCGGCGCCACATCGATCTGCTGCGGGTCTCCGGCACGCTCTGTCGCGTCTGATCTCGGCCGGGTCCGTCCCGCCTCAGATGGATGGCGTCCGGCTTCGCCCGCGGCACTGCCTGTCTCCTGTGGGCTCCTGACCCGCCATACGGCGTTTTTCCGCCTTTTCTCCCTTTCTCTTCTCTTCCGGCCATTGCCGTGTGCGCCCGTACGTCCGGGCGGCGGCTACCCGGCGTTGCCATGTCTTCATCAGGAGTACGACCGTGATATCCAGCAAGAGACGCCTGCTCATCGGGGCCCTGACGACCACCTCCCTGCTGGCCCTGTCGGCGTGCGAAGGCTCCGGCACATCGGCCGACGGCACCGGCCCCGTCTACTTCGGGGTTTCGGCTCCCGTGACCGGCCAGTACGCCGAGTACGGGAAGTTCTACAAACAGGGCTTCGACCTCGCGCTCGACCAGATCAACGCCGACGGCGGCATCAACGGCCGCAAGGTGAAGCTGAAGTGGGAGGACAGCCAGTCCGACCCCAAGCAGTCCGTTCCGATCGCCCAGAAGTTCGTCAACGACAAGAGCATCATCGCGGAGCTCGGCGACTTCTCCAGCCCCGCCTCGATGGCCGCCTCGCCGGTCTACGAGCGCAACAAGCTGGTTCAGTACGGCTTCACCAACTCCTCGCCGAAGTTCACCCTCGGCGGGCAGTACATGTGGAGCCCGGGCATCTCACAGGCCACCGCCGAGGTCCAGCAGACCGATGAGCTGGCGAAGTTCGGCAAGAAGGTCGCGGTGGTCTACCAGAACACCGACTGGGGCAAGCAGGTCTTCGAGATCTTCCGGAAGCGGGCGGAGAAGCTCGGGCTGACGGTCACCTACAGCTCCGCCTACCTCCCCTCCACCACCGACTTCCGGCCGCTGCTGATCAAGGCCCGCGACTCCGCGCCCGATCTCGTCTACGACATCGGCTATGACAACGACGCCGCGGCGATCCTCACCCAGGCGCCCAAGGCGGGGGTCACCGCCAAGATCTTCACCGAGCAGCTGACGGCCACGGGCATCAAGCTCGCGGGCCAGAGCGCCGAGGGCGCGCTGACCACGGCGACCTGGTTCCCCAACTCCACCGAGCCCCGCGTCAAGGCGTTCACCAAGGCGTTCAAGGCGAAGTACGGGCATGTCCCGGGCGCGTTCGAGGTGTACGCGTACGACGCGCTGACCCAGCTGGTGCACGCGGCCAAGAAGGGCGGGGCCACCCGGCAAGGCGTGTACCAGGGGCTGAAGAGCTCGACCGATCTGCCGAGCGTGCAGTACGGAAAGTTCCGCTTCCAGTCCGACCGCCGTCCTGCCGACCCGCCGACCCCCGTCGCGGTGATCGTCAAGAACGGCGAGCAGGTCCCGGCCGAAGGATGACGGTCGAAAGATGATCGACACACTGCTCGCCGGGATCATCCACGGCAACACCTATGCGCTCGTCGCGATCGGACTCTCGCTGATCTTCGGCGTATCCAATGTGGTCAACTTCGCCCAGGGGTCGGTCTTCGCGGTCGGCACCATGTCCGGCTGGTGGCTCATCGCCGAGCAGCACTGGCCGCTGTGGGCGGCGATCGTCGGCGTCTGCGCCTTCACCGCCGTCCTGGGCCTGGTCGTCAACGTGCTCGCGGTCCGGCCGCTGGCCAAGGTTCCGCCCATCGCCGCGCTGCTGGCCACGTACGCGGTCTCGGTCGTCCTGGACAACCTCTCCCAGGTGGTGTTCGGCCCCGACACCCGGCGGTTCCCGCAGGCCCTGGACACGCTCAACTTCCAGGTGGGGGGCTTCCGTTTCGGCACCCTCGACGTGGTGATGTTCGCGGTGAGCGTCGGCTGCATCCTGCTGCTCGGCGGCTTCCTGAAGTTCACGAAGTACGGGCAGGCCATCCGCGCCACCGCCCAGGACTCCGACGCGGCGCTGCAGATGGGCGTGCCCGTGGGCAGGGTGCGGAACCTGTCGTTCATGCTCGCCTCGGCGCTCGGCGGCCTGGCCGGTGTCCTGGTCGGCATGTACAACAGCAACATCTCGCCAAGCTCCGGTACGGCCGCGGGGCTGACCGCCTTCACCGCCGCGACCCTCGGGGGCCTCGGCAGTCTGCCCGGAGCCGTGCTCGGAGGGCTGGCGCTGGGCATCGTCGAAGCCTTCGGCATCTCGTACTGGGGCGCCGGGGTCGACAACCTCATCATCTTCGGCGTCCTGTTGCTGGTGCTCTGGCTGCGGCCCGGGGGACTGCTGGGCAAGGTGCCCCTGATCTCCGCCGAGCCGCTGACGGGGACGTTCCTCGGCGGCGGCCGGCCGGTCCGGCTGAGGTGGTGGCAGGTCGTGGCCCTGGCCGGAGCCGCCGGCGCCGTGCCATGGGTGGCGGACGACTACCAGCTCACGACCGGCACCCAGGTGCTGATCTTCGCGATCCTGGCGCTCTCCCTCACCCTCGTCTCCGGTTCCGCGGCCCAGGTCTCACTCGGCCAGGCCGGGCCCATGGCGGTGGGCGCCTACACCTCGGCGCTGCTCGTCGGGGAGCACGGCTGGCCCTTCCTGGCGGGGCTGTTCGCCGCCGGCCTGGCGGCCGCGGTCGTCGGCACCGTGCTCATCTCACCGACATGGCGGCTCAGCGGCCACTACGTGTCCATCGCCACCCTCGGCATCGGAGCCGTGACCGTGGCCGCGATCCTCAACCTCGACTGGCTGACCCACGGCCCGCTGGGCATCACGGCCATCCCGCCGCCCAGCCTCCTCGGCCACCAGATCATCACCCCCACCGAGACCTATCTCCTCGACCTGACTGTTCTGCTGGTCGCGCTCGGGCTCGTCGTACGGCTGCAGAAGTCCTTCCTGGGCACCGTCTGGTCGGCGGTCGGCGCGGACGAGACGGCCTTTGGCGCCTCGGGTCTGCGCCCGGCCGACTACAAGGCGCTCGCGTACGCCGTCGGTGCCTTCGTCGCCGGGCTCGCCGGAAGTCTGCTGGCCCACCAGTACAGCTATCTGGACCCGACGATGTTCAGCCCCGACCTGTCCATGCTGGCCCTGACCATCATCGTGCTCGGCGGGATGAACAGCCCGTTCGGCGCCGTGCTGGGCGCGGTGGTCCTCGTGGGCGCCCCCGAGTTCCTGCGGATGGCGCAGGACGCCAGACTGCTGACCTACGGAGTGCTCTTGCTGCTGCTCATCCGATTCCGGCCGCAGGGCCTGTGGGCGAGGCGGGCATGACGGCCGAACGCCCTCCCACACCCGCGCCCGTACTCGAAGTCACCGCTCTCGCCCGCTCCTTCCGCGCCGTACGCGCCGTGAACGGCGTCTCGTTCCAGGTCCGGCAGGGCGAGGTGGTCAGCATCATCGGCCCCAACGGCTCCGGCAAGACCACGACGCTCAACCTGCTCGGCGGGCTGCTCACCCCCGACAGCGGCGAGATCCGGCTGCACGGCCGCCGCATCGAGCGGCTGCCCGCCGAGCGCAGGGCGGAACTGGGCATCGCCCGCACCTTCCAGAACGGCCGGGTCTTCGCGAGCCTGCCTGTCGCGGACAATGTCTACGTCGGTCAGTACGCCACGCTGAAGCACACCCGGCCCTTCCCCCGGCTGCGCCATCTGCCCGTGCTGCGCTGGCTCCCCCTGCTCGCCGAACTGCTGCTGGCCCTCGTGCAACCGCCGGCCGTGCGACGCGAACAGTCCGAGGCCGCCGCGCGGACCGAAAAGCAACTCGCCCGCTTCGGGACCCGGCTGCTCCCGCGCGCCGACCACCGCGCGCACACCCTGTCGTACGCCAACCGGCGGCGCACCGAGATCGCCCGCGCCCTCGCCCTCGAACCGACGCTGCTGCTCCTGGACGAGCCGACGGCCGGGATGAACCAGACCGAGACGGCGGAAGTGCTGGCCCAGCTCCTTGAGTTGAAGGCCGAAGGACAGACGATCGTGCTGGTCGAGCACAAGATCGACCTGGTGATGACGGTCTCCGACCGGGTGATCGTGATGGACGAAGGACAGGCGATCGCCGCCGGGACGCCCGCCGAGGTCCGTGACGACGAGCGGGTCGTCGAGGCCTACCTCGGCCGACGCCGTGCGCAACGCGAGGGGGTGTCCCGGTGATGGCGTCGGCGTCGGCGCCGGTGTCAAACCCGCCGCTGCTGGAACTGAAGGACATAGACGTCTTCTACGGCCCCTCAAAGGCGCTTGACCAGGTGTCCCTGCAGGTCGGACCAGGTGAGATCGTGTCCCTGCTCGGCGGCAACGCCTCCGGCAAGTCCACCACCATGAAGACCGTCCTGGGCCTGCTGCGGCCGGCCGCCGGCCAGGTCGTGCTGGACGGCGAGCGGATCGACACCCTGCCCACGAGGGCCCGGGTGCGCCGGGGCATCGCCTCCGTCCCCGAGGCCCGACGGGTCTTCACCGGTATGACGGTCGAGGAGAACCTGCACCTCGGTGCCTTCACCCGCGCCGGACGCGGCGAGATCCGCCAGGACATCGAGCGGCTCTACGAGTCCTTTCCGCGCCTGGCCGAACGCCGCACCCAGCACGCCGGCACCCTCAGCGGCGGCGAGCAGCAGATGCTGGCCTTCGCCCGGGCGCTCATGAGCAGACCGCGGCTGATCTGCATGGACGAACCCACGATGGGGCTCTCCCCGCTCTTCGTCGACCGGGTGCTGGACATGATCGCCGACGTCAACCGCACGCTGGGCGTCGCGGTGCTCATCGTCGAGCAGAACGCCGAACTGGCCCTGTCCATAGCCTCCCGCGGCTATGTGCTGCGCACCGGCTCGATCGTGCTGCACGGGCAGGCGGGCGCGCTGCTCGACGACCCGTCCGTCCGCGAGTCCTACCTCGGAAAGGCCACCTGATGTCCGAACGACAGCCGTTCCGGCTGGGCGTCTTCACACGCCTGGTCGACGACGCCCCGCCCGCCGAGCTGTACGCGCGGGCCCTGGAGGTGTTCACCACCGCCGAAGCACTCGGCTTCGACACCGGCTGGGTCGCCCAGCACCACCTGCGCGACCAGGGCGGGTTGCCGTCGCCCCTGGTCTTCCTGACGGCCGCCGCGGCGCGTACGACACGGCTGCGGCTCGGCACCGGGATCATCACCCTGCCCCTGGAGAGCCCGTTCCGGCTCGCCGAGGACGCCGCGGTGCTCGACGCGCTCAGCGGCGGACGGCTGGAGCTCGGCTTCGGCACGGGCGGCGGCGACCTCGTGTTCTCCGTCTTCGGCCAACGGGTGGAGGACCGCCGAGACACCTACGAACGGGCCCTGCGGGTGGTGCGCGACGCGCTGTCCGGCAAGGAGCCCGCGTCCGGCGCCCCGCCCCTGTTCCCACCCGCCGAGGCCCTCGGCGACCGGCTCTGGGAGGCCACCTTCGGGGAGGCGGGGGCGGTACGGGCCGCGCGCAACGGCAGTGGTCTGCTGCTCGCCCGTACCGCTCTCAGCCCGGTGCCGGACGGTCGGCCAAAGCCACCCCGCGTACCGCTCGGCGATGCGCAACACCCCCTGGCCTCGGCCTACCTGGAGCACTGGGCGCGGCCGGACGCCGCTCCCCGGATCGGCCTGTCCCGGTCGGTGTACGTGGCCCCGAGCCGCGCGGAGGCGCTGGCGGACGCCGAGGACGGCTTCCGCCGGTTCGCCGCGGTGGCGGGCGAGGCGGCGGCCCGGCGCACCCAGGACGACGCCCATGTCGGCAGCCCCGAGGACGTCATCGCCTCGCTCGGCGCCGACCGGCTGCTCCCGCTGGCCAGTGACCTGATCGTCCAGGTGCACTCGATCGACCCGTCGCACGACAAGACGCTCCGGTCGCTGGAGCTGATCGCCACCGAGGTCGCCCCGGCGCTGGGCTGGCGGCCCGGCCATCACGACACCCACCGCCACGGCCAGGAAACCGTGCCCGGGCGCGGCGCCACCACCACCGATTTCCCCGCCGAGGAAGGCCACCCACGATGACCACCCGATCCGGGACACCCACCGATCTGATCGACACCCTGCTCGGCAGCGCACCGGGCTCACCCCTGGCGCGGCTGCGCGCCCGGCGACCGGAGGCGACCGGCCACACCCAGGGCAGCTACGACGCGCTCTTCGCATCCGCCGCCCCCGCCACCGCCGTGACCGCCACCGAGCGGTTCGCGGCCGCGCTGCGGGTGGCGCGGCTGCACGGGGACCAGCCGCTGGGCGAGCACTACACCGGGCAGCTGCTCGGCACGGCCGGTGCGACGAAGGAGCTCGTGACGGCCGTCGAGGACCTTCGACCGCTGCCCCGCGCCACCGAACCGCTCGCCCCTGGAGCGCAGTCCGACCGGCCGCTGCCCGACCGGCTGCGCGCCATCCTCGCCCACGCCGATCTGCTCGTCCTGCGGCCCGCGGCGGCCACCCCCGCCGACCTGGACGCCCTGGCCGAGGCCGGGCTGGACGCGGCGGAGATCATCACGGTGTCGCAGCTCATCGCGTACGTCAGCTTCCAGGTCCGGCTGCTGGCCGGCCTGGCGCTGATCCGCGGCGACGAGCGGCCCGCACCGGGCCCCGCACACGGCCCGCTGGACGCGCCCCAGGCCGGATTCACCCAGGAACAGCTGGGCTGGACGCCCTGGCTGGAGCCCGTCGCGGTCGAGGAGGTGACGGAAGAGCAGCGCGCGGTCCTGCCCGGACAGCGCCTGCAGTCCCCGTACTTCCGGCTGCTCGCCCTGGACCCGGCGGTGCTCGGCGAGCGCACCGCCACCGACAACGGCATCTTCTACACCCGAGGCGGCCTGCCCCGGCAGGAGCGCGAACTCGCCGCCACCGTGACCTCGCGGGTGAACGGCTGCGTGTTCTGCGCGTCGGTGCACAGCCGCTTCGCCTCCCAGCTCTCCAAGCGGGACGGGGACGTCCAGCGGCTTCTGGACGAAGGCGTGGACACCCCGCTCGACGACCGCTGGCGCGCCATCACGGATCTCGCGGCGGCCCTGACCACGACACCGCCGACCGCGGACCAGTCCCATGTCGCCGCCCTGCGCGCACTCGACCTCGACGACCTGGACATCCTCGACGCCGTCCAGGCCGCCGCGTTCTTCGCCTGGGCCAACCGTCTGATGCTGACCCTCGGCGACCCCGAACCGTCCGCGCGGCACTGAACCGAAGGAGCCACCGCCATGTCCCCCACCGCGACAGCCAACGCCACCACCCGCACCAAGAACAAGGACGACGAGCTTCAGGCACCGGACCAACTGCTCGACACCGCCGCCGACCCCCAGCCCGGACTGCGCGCCTACCTCGAGGTCAAGCGCGCCGCGCTGCTCGCCAAACGGGAGGCCGAGCGCACCGCCCCCGCGACCGAGCCCAACCGGCTGCGGGCCAGGACCAAGGCCGAGGAGCGCAGCGGTGTGCGGCGCATCCGGATCCGCCACCACCAGATCCTCAGTGACTCCCCGCTGGACTTCGCCGGGTACGACCTCGGGCCCGCCTCGCCCGAGATCCAGCTCGGCGTACTGTCCAGCTGCCTGACCCACATCTTCCTCATCCAGGCCTCCGACCTGCGGATCCCCCTGGACTCCCTCGAAGTCGAGGTGCAGGCCGACCAGGACCCGCGCGCCGGAGCGCCCGGGTTCGAGCAGGTGCCGATCTACCCGCACAACATCTCGTACACCGTGCACATCACCTCACCGGCCACCAAGGCGCGCATCCGCGAGCTGCACGAGACGGTCGAGCGCAAATGCCCGATCTACAACCTCCTCATCAACCCGCAGAACATCACCGGCCGAGTCGTCCTGACCGGCAGTCCGGAGGAGATATGACCGCCCCGCGCATCCGGCTCGGCTTCCTCACCCACGCGAACGGGCCCGTCGACACGCGCGAGACCTACCGGGGCCTCCTGCGAGTCTTCCAGGCCGCCGACGAACTCGGTTACCACACCGGCTGGATCTCACAGCACCACTTCCAGGACGACTACGGACGCGTTCCCTCACCGCTGCCGTTTCTGGCCGCCGCCGCCGCGCGGACCAGCCGTATCCGGCTGGGCACGGCGGTCGTGATCGCCCCCTTGGAGGATCCCGTACGGCTCGCCGAGGACGCCGCCGTCGTCGACGAGATCAGCGAAGGGCGGCTCGAACTCGGGCTCGGCAACGGGGGATTCGGCCCCGAGGCGGAGAGGGTCTTCGCGGCATTCGGCATCGACCCGGCGCTCCGCCGGGAACGGGGCTCACAGGTGCTCGCCCGGACGCTGCGGACCCTGCGCGGCGAACCGCTGGGAGACCGCCCGGACGGCCCCGTCCTCCAGCCGCCCGTCCCCGGGCTGGCCGACCGGGTGTGGTGGTCCTCCGCCCATCCGCACGGCGGTGCGGAGGCCGGGGACCGGGGCGCGGGACTGCTGCTGGCGCGCCGCGCGCTCGGCGTGGAGGGCCCGACGGACCTCGACCAACTGCGCGTGGTCGAGCGCTACCGGGAACACCTGGCCGCGGGGCCCGGAGCGCCGCCGCGCATCGCCGTCTCACGCGCCCTGTTCGCCACCAAGGACCCTGCGGCGAGCGAGGGGGAGTTCCGCCGGATCGTCCGCCACTATCTCGAAGGGCCCCTGCGCAACGGCGAGTTCCCGCCCGGCCTCGGCTTCGACGACTACCTCGCGCGGTCCAACTTCTTCCACGGCCATCCGGAGCAGATCGCCGAGCAGCTGAACCGTGACCGGATCCTGCCGTACGCGACCGAGCTGATCGTGCAGGTCCACTATGGCGCGACGGTGGAGGAGTCGCTGCGCAATCTGGAACTCGTCGCCACCGAGGTCGCCCCGCTGCTCGACCCTCCCACGGAGTCTCCCGGGAAGGTTCCCGTGGGCGCGGCGGTGAGCGCGGAGGTGCGCCCGTGACCACGGCGACGAGGGCGGCACCGCCCGGCACCCACCGGGCCGGGGAACCGCCGGCGCGGAAGACCGGCCCCGACCGCGGGCGCCGACGCGGAGCCTGGAGGCCGGACCCGCTGCCGTGGCTGCTTCCGCTCGGTGTGCTCGTGGTGTGGCAGCTGGCCTCCTGGAACACCTGGATGGATCCGCTGCTGCTGCCCTCGCCCGGCGCGGTGGCCCGCGTCCTGTGGGACTCCGCCGGCGACGGCACCCTGTTCACCGACCTGTCCGCGAGCGTCGAGCGCTGGGCCTCCGGCTTCCTGATCGGCGCATCACTGGGGCTGCTGCTCGGCTCGCTCGTCGGCCTGTCCACGCTGTCCGAGCGGCTGCTCGACACCTCGGTGCAGATGCTGCGCACCGTACCGGTGTCGGGCCTGTCGCCCCTGCTCATCGTCTGGCTCGGACTGGACGAGGCGCCGAAGATCGTGCTGGTCGCGGTGGGCAGCTTCTTTCCCGTCTACATCAACACCTTCGGCGGCATCCGCAACGTGGACCGCAAACTCGTCGAGGTGGGCCAGGTGTTCCAGTGGAACCGGCCCACGGTGCTGCGCCGGATCGTGCTGCCCGCTGCGCTCCCGGAGATCCTCAACGGCATCCGGTACGCGCTCGGCGTCGCCTGGGTGCTGCTGGTCCTCGCCGAACTCCTCGGGGCCACCTCGGGGCTGGGGTTCATGCTCAACCAGGGACGCGAGCTGTCACGGGTCGATGTGGTGATCGCGGCGCTGTTGGTCTTCGCCGTCGCGGGCAAGGCCGCCGACCTGCTCGTACGGGCCGCGGAGCGACGGCTGCTGCGCTGGCGCGACCTGCAGGCGGGGGCGTGAGCCGAGCATGAGCATCGCCTTGTCCCTGCGCGGCTACGGCCGTACGTTCACCACCCCGGCCGGTGCCCTCAGGGCCGTCGACGGCGTCGACCTGGACATCGCGCCGGGCGAGTTCACGGCCCTGGTGGGCCCGTCCGGCTGCGGCAAGTCGACCATCCTGCGGGCCATCGCGGGCCTGGACACCCGGGGCGACGGGGAGGTGTCCGCTGGTGGTGAACCCATCACCGGGCCGCATGCCTCGCGCGGCCTGGTCTTCCAGGAACACCGTCTCTTCCCGTGGCAGTCCGTCGCCAGGAACATTGGCGCCGGGCTGCGGGGCGACCGCGCCGCGCGCGGTCGACGGGTGGCCGAGCTCCTGGACCTCGTCGGCCTGGAGGGCTTCGCCGACGCCTACCCCGGTCAGCTGTCCGGCGGTATGGCGCAGCGCGTGGCCATCGCCCGCGCACTGGCGCCCGCTCCGGACGTCCTGCTGCTGGACGAACCGTTCGGCGCCCTGGACGCGTTCACCCGGATCCGGCTCCAGGACGCCCTGCACGACATCTGGGCCGCCCACAACGTCACCGCGGTCCTGGTCACCCACGACATCGACGAGGCGGTCGCGCTCGCCCAGCGCGTCGTCGTCCTCGACCCCCGCCCGGGGCGTGTGCGGCGCGTCCACGAGATCGGCCTGCCCTACCCGCGGGACCGGGCCTCGGCGCGCTTCGCCGAGCACCGCGCCGCGCTGCTCGGGGACTTCGCGCTGAGTGGCCTTACGCCACGCGCGGATGCCTCACGCGCGGATGCCTCCCCCACCGATTCACCACGCACCGATGCCCCACGCACCGATTCCTCACACACCGATCCTTCCGAGGAGAAGCACCATGCCTGACCTCCCTGTGTCCCGGCGCGGACTGCTGCGAGCCGCGGTGGGCGGCGCCGCCGCGACATCGCTCGCGGCGTGCGGGCCCGGCGCCGAGGCCTCCGGTTCGGCGGCGAAAGGTCTCGCGGGGCAGCTGAGGATCGGATTCCAGCCGCCCTACATCGTGATGGACGTGCTGCAGAAGCAGAAGACGCTCGACTCCGCGCTGCGCGGCGACGGCACCGACGTCTCGCTCAGGGTCCTCGACCCGACCGTCATCCAGCAGTCGGTGGCGGCCCGCGCGCTCGATCTCGGGCTCGGCGGGCTGGGGCCGATCCAGCTCGCCGGCCAGCCGTTCACCGTCGTCGCCCTCGTCGAACACAGCCCGCGGACCCAGGCGCTGCTGGTCCGCAAGGACTCCGGTATCACGAGCGTCGCCGATCTCAAGGGCAGGAAGCTGGGCTCCTACGGCACCACGGTCAACGCGAACCTGTTCGTCCTGCGCGCGGCGGAGAAGGCGGGGATCGACACGGATGAGATCAGGTTCGTCCCCCTCACCACCGACCAGATCACCGCCGCGCTGCTCTCCGGCTCCGTGGACGCCGTACAGACCTGGGACCCGTTCGCCGCCCAGCTCGAGGCGTCGAAGCGCACCCGTACGCTGCTCACCGGCCAGGGCCTGGTCGAGAACTATGTGGTGCTCTACGGCCACCGGGACTATGTGAAGAAGTACCCGAAGACCATAGCCAAGGCGCTCCGCACCTACCGCAAGGCGCTGGCCTGGGTCAACGCCCACCACGACGAGGCGCTGCGGCTCTTCGCCTCCGCCAACAAGCTGAACACCGAGGTCGCGGCGGCCACCTTCCGCCGCCGTGAGTACCTGCTCTCGGCGCCGGACGAGCGCTTCCTCGCCGATCTGAAGCGTCAGGAGAGGGAACTCAAGGCATCCGGAGTCCTGACCAAGAGTGTCGACTGGGACGCGGCGATCGACCACACGATCGCCGCGAAGGCCCTGGCCTCGGAGGGGTGATCCGAGCGGTGTTCCGGAAAGGCGGCGGGCGGAGATCTGGCTGAAACCGATGGTCAACAGTTGTGGACCATCGGGTAGTCGCCCATGGCGGGTGCATGACACGAGCCTGGGAGGCCGGACCTTGGGAGACCTGGAATGGTGGCGGAACGCGGTGATCTACCAGCTGTACGTACGCTCATTCGCGGACTCCGACGGCGACGGCGTGGGCGACATTCCCGGCATCGTGTCTCGTCTGGACTACCTTTCCTGGCTCGGAGTGGACGCCATCTGGTGCACCCCGGTGACCGCTTCTTCCAACCATGACCACGGCTATGACGTGACGCACTACCGGGCCATCGAGCCGTCGCTCGGCACCATGGAGGACTTCGACCAGCTCATCGCCGAGGCCGGGAGCCGGGGCATCCGGGTGCTGCTCGACCTGGTGCCCAACCACACGAGCATCGAGCACCCGTGGTTCACCTCGCCGCGCACCAGGCGCTCCTACTACGTCTGGGCCGACCGCCCCAACAACTGGGTCAGTTCACTCCATATGCCCGCGTGGTCGTACGACGAGACCGAAGGCTCCTACTACCTGCACAGCTATCTGCCGCAGCAGCCCGATCTGAACTGGTGGAACGAGGAGGTGCGGGCCGAGTTCGATGACATTCTCGCCTTCTGGTTCGACAAGGGCGTCGCGGGTTTCCGGATAGACGCCTGCTATGTGATGGTGAAGGACCGCCGGCTGCGCGACAATCCCGTCGCGCGCAAGGGCGACCACATGTGGGACCTCAACCGAGGCCAGCGGCCGGTCCACAGCGCCCATCAGCCCGAAGTCCACGACGTCTTACGGCGCTGGCGCTCCATAGCCGAGCGATATGACCCACCGCGGCTGCTGATGGGAGCCACATGGGTGCCCGAACCGGCCGACCTGGTCGCCTACTACGGCAAGGGCGACGAGCTTCAGCTGCCCCAGTACTTCCAGCTTCTCTTCTCGGACTTCGACGCCGACGCCCTGCGCGTCTGCGTGGAGACCTGGCTGGAGACACTGGGCCCGGGCGACACCCCCGTATGGCTCGCCTCGAACCATGACCTGTCCCGTTTTCCCACCAGGTGGTGTGACGGCGACGACCGCAGGACCCGCCTCGCCCTGGCGATGCTGCTGACCCTCCCGGGCGCCTGTGTGCTGTTCCAGGGCGATGAGATCGGGATGGAGGACACCGTCGTCCCGGCCGGACGGCTGCGCGATCCGGCGCCCTGGCCGCGTGACGCCAGCCGTACGCCCATGCCCTGGGAGCGGGGCCGCCGGGGCGGCTTCACCACCGGGGAGCCCTGGCTGCCGCTCGGCGACACGGAGCGCAACGTCGCCGATCAGAGGGCGGACCCCGCCTCGCTGCTGAACGAGACCCGCAGGCTCATAGCGCTCAAGAAGCGGCTCACCGGACCGTACAGGCCACTGCCCGCGGAAGACGGCCACTGGCGCTATCAACGCGGCGACGTCGCCGTGGACCTGGACTTCGCCGGAGCGGCGGTGTGTATCGATGGCTGAGATCACCCCCGTGGAGGTGCCACTTCCACGAGACACACCCTCCACCCGGGACGAGGTGGTCGCGGCGGCGCTGGACGCCCTCGGCGGCCGTACCGTCTGGCACATCAACACCACCGCGGTCGGCGGCGGCGTCGCCGAGCTGCTGCGCTCCGCGATGTCCCGGCACGCACGGGCGGGGATGCGCGCCCGCTGGTTGGTCATGAACGGGGAGCAGGAATTCTTCGGCATCACCAAGCAGCTGCATCACCTCTTCCACGGCAGCCCCGGCCATGGACGGCCGCTGGGCGAGGACGAGTTCGCGGTGTACGAGCGCACGACCCGCGAGGCCGCGGCCGAGGCGCTGACCTGCATGGCCCCCGGTGACCTGGTGCTGCTGCACGATCCACAGACTCTCGGGATGGCGCCGGCGCTGCGGCAGGCGGGCATGCGGGTGGCCTGGCGGAGCCATATCGGCACCTCTTTCCCGGGCCCCGAGGTGGCCGCCGCCTGGACGTTCCTGGAACCCTTCCTGCGGGCCCCGCTGCGCTGCGTCTTCTCCCTTCCGGACTACGTTCCACCCGGCCTCGACCGTGCGCGGGTGTCGATCATCGCACCGGCCATTGACGGCGTGTCGGACAAGTGCCGGCCCATGGGGGAGGGGGAGGTGCGGGGCGTGCTGGCGGCTATCGGGCTGCTCGGCTCGCCCGGCGCCGAGCCCGTGGGGGAAGCGGCCGAGACCTCGGTGGCGTCCTACGCGGCCCGCCGCGTCACGGTGTGGCAGGACGAGCCGCTGCCGCCCGGCGCTTCGACCGTACTGCAACTGGCGCGGTGGGACCCGCTGAAGGACATGGCGGGCACCCTGGCCTCCTTCGTACGCCACATCGAGCCGGCCACCGGCGCGCACCTGGTCCTGGCCGGTCCCGACCCGGCCGATGTCGCCGACGACCCGGAGAACCTGGCCGTGTTCGGCGCGGTCCTGCGGGAACGCGCGACGCTCCCGACCGACGTACGCCGACGCGTTCACCTCGTCGGCCTGGGGCTCGCCGACGACACCGCCGAACTGCGGGCCAACGCCCTGATCGTCAACGCCTTGCAGCGGCATGCGACGGTCATCGTCCAGAAGAGTCTGGAAGAGGGGTTCGGGCTGGCGGTGGCCGAGGCCATGTGGAAGGGACGCCCGCTGGTGGCGAGCGCCGTCGGAGGCATCCGTGCCCAGGTGACCCACGGTGCGACCGGCCTTCTGGTCGACGACCCCACCGATCTCGCGGCCTTCGGCCGGCAGGTCGGGCGGCTGCTGCGCGACGAAGCGCTCCGCGACAGGCTGGGGCGGGCCGCGCATGACCACTGCGCGCTGCGCTCCCTGGCGGAACGCGAGTTCCGCGACCACGCGTCGCTCTATCTCGACCTGTGCCGCGCCGCCACGGCGGTGGGGCGGTGACCGCGCCCGGTGCCACTCCCTGGCTGACCCCGCGCCAGGAACCGGATGTCATCATCGTCGGGGCGGGCACGTTCGGCTCGGTTCTCGCCTGGCAGCTCGGCCAGGGTGGGGGCGGGGTGTCCACGCTGCTGCTGGAGTCCGGCCGGCTGGCGCGGACCGAGCATGTGCAGAACGCCCCGCCGGCGGAGGAGACCGTGCCTCCACCGTGCCTGTTCGAACCGGTGACCGCCCACGGTGCCGAGTCCGCGCCCGCCGGGAGAGGCCGATGGCGGGTGCCGTGGCGTTCCGACCTCCCGTACCACGGCCTTGCGTACGGGGTCGGCGGCCGGTCCTTGTTCTGGGGCGCCTACTGTGTGTGGCCGGTGCTCGACCAGGAGGGCATCCGGGACCGCTGGCCGGCCGGCGTGATGGCCGAACTCACCGACCGGTACCTGCCCGCCGCGGCGAAGCTGCTGGGCCTCTCACGCGCCGCACCGCACTTCGACGGTGAGCTCAACCGCCGACTGCGGGGGCGGTTGCTCGGCGCGCTGCTGGGGAACCGTCTGCCGGGACTGCTCCCTCCGAGCGAACTGTCCGATCCGCCTCACACCCATGAAGCCGCCGGCAGCGGCCGCACATTCGGCCGTGCGGCACGGCTGAACATGCCGTTGGCGATCGACGCCATGGAGGGCGAGCGCGAGGGCGAGGGCGAAGGCGAGGGAGCGCTGCGGCTGGTGCGGTTCAGCTCCGCGCCGCTGCTGACCGAACGGCTCGGCGACGGCACCGGCGACCTGGAACTGCTCACCGACTGCCATGTCACCGGCCTCCAGGCCGACGGTGACAGGATCACGGCGATCGACACAAGCCGCGGAAGGCTGCGCGTGCCCGACCGCGCCGTGGTCGTCCTCGCGGTGGGCACCATCGAGAACGCCCGGCTTGTGCTCGGCGCGGGCGGCCTGGCGCACCCCGCGGGCCAGGCGCACACCCTGACCACCCATCTGCGCTCCAACCTGACGGTGCGCGTTCCCTTCCCCTTCGACTCCCACCGGGAACCCGCGCGGGCGTGGGGCGCCGCCGCGTTGCACACGCGCGGCGCGTGCCGGCATCCGTCGGGTCCCGACACGCGCTTCCACCACCAGATCACCGCCTATGGAGTCGGGTCGTTGCCCGAGGAGGCCGCCCGGCGGCTCTACACTGAAACGCCCAGACACGACGTGGAGGCGCTGGATCGGATGCTCCGTGTCCCGCCTCGGCATCTCGTCGTCACCCTCGCCGGCGTGGCGGAGATGGCAGGGGACGGAACCGGCGAAGTGAGCCTGCTGGACGAGCGGGATCACCACGGCTCCCGCCTCGCGTATGTTCGGCTGTCGCCCGGTCCGGCGGATCTGCGGACCTGGGACGCCATGGACCGTTCGGCCGAGGCCGTCGTGCGGACCCTGGTCGGTGACGGCCCCGTGGAGGTGTTGCGCTCGGGACGGTTCGTGCCCGTCGCCGACGGCCGGCCGGCCGCCCTGCCGGCGCCGGAGGAGCGGCGGGAACCCCTCGGCTGCGGCCACCACGAGATGGGCACCCTTCGTATGGGCGACGACCCCTGTGACGCGCACACCGACGCCGACGGACGGATACACGCCACACGGAACCTGTACGTCGCCGGACCGGCCGTCTTCCCCGCCCTCGACTCGGCCGGCCCGGTGCTGCCAGGGGTCGCGCTGACGCTCCGCCTCGCCGATCACCTGCGGCACACCATCCCCGCCGGCCACCGGCCGGGAAACGGAGCGGTCCGGTGCGTGAGGTAGCCGGCCGTGTGCCCGCGCCGCTGCGGCGGGCGCGGACGGCCGTGTCCGCGATCTTCTTCGTCCATGGTGCGATCTTCGCCTCCTGGGCCGCCCGGGTACCCGCCGTGCAGGACGGACTCGGACTGTCCGCGGGGGTGCTGGGCCTGGTGCTGGCAGGCCCGGGGCTCGGCGCGCTGATCGGCAGCCAGGCGGGCGGGCTGCTGGTGCGGCGCCTCGGCAGCCGTACGGTCAGCGCGCTGGCGCCCGTGGTGCTGTGTCTGCCGCTCGGCCTCGTCCCGACGGTGCACTCGGCGTGGTCGCTGATGGGCGTGCTGCTGCTGCTCGGCGCCGCCGACGGGTGCACTTCCGTGGCGATGAACGCACAGGCGGTCTTCGTCCAGGGGCAGTACGGACGCGCCGTGCTCAACTCCATGCACGCCATCCGCAGCATCGGCGCCGTCGCGGGCGGCCTGGCCGGAGTCGCCACGGCGTCCCTCGGCATGACGCTGACGGCGCAGTTCGTGTCCGTGGCCGTCCTGCTCGCCGTCGTCTCGGCGGTGGCGGCCTGCGGGCTCCAGCCGGACGGGGAACAGGCGCGGCAGCCCGCGTGCCCAGGGCCGGGCGACCAGGCCACGGCGGTGGAGGAGACGGAGACGGCGGAGGGCTCCGCCGGGCCCGGGGAGCCCGGGGCCCGGACCGTGTCCGGCCGTCTGCCGGACGCGGACGGACGGGCCCCGGCCGGCGGGAGGCCGAACAGGCGGCTGACCGTGGCGCTGCTGGCGCTGATGACCTTCCTCGCCGCCCTGGTGGAGGACGCCCCCGCGTCGTGGAGCGGGGTGTATCTGCGGCATGTGGGGGCGGACGCCGCGATGGCCGCGGCCGGGTACGCGGCCTTCTCGGCGGGCTCGGTGGTGACCCGGCTGTTCAACGACTGGCTGGTCGATCGCCTCGGGTGGGTCCGTCTGATCCGGATCGGCACCCTGTGCTGCGCGGCCGTGCTGACCATCGCCCTGCTCCTCGGACGGCCCGGCATCACGCTGGCGGCGCTCGTCGTCGCCGGTGCCGGGATCAGCGCGGTCTTCCCCGGCGCGTTCACCGCCGCGGGCGCGCTCCCCGACTCGGCACGGGTGATGGGCCACGTCGGCTTCGCCGGAAACCTCGGCTGGCTGCTGGTCTCCCCGATCATCGGCGGTCTGTCGACCGTCGTCGGACTGCCGACCGCCCTCGGCCTGCTGGCGGTCGCGGCGGTGATCATCGCCGGGCTGGCCCCGGTCACCTGCTCGGTGGCGCCCGCGCGTACCCAGGAGCGGCAGGCCGTCCCATGAGCGGCAGACCGTCCCATGAGCGGTCGGCCAGGCCGGCCATGAAGGAGGCCCGTACTCGTGGCGTCAACCACATCGACCACCCAGGTCCTGTTGACCGGCCCCGGCCGGGTCGACATCAGACACAGGCGGCTCGAGCCGGTACGCACCGGCCAGGCTCTGATCCGGGTCACCCAGTGCGGTCTGTGCGCATCCGAGGCCGATCAGTGGCTGGGCAGATCAGATCACTATCCCGTCGAGATAGGTCATGAAGTCGCCGGTGTGGTCGAGGAGATCGCGCCGGACGACGAGGGAGGGCCGCTCACCGTCGGCGATCACGTCGCGGCCTGGGTACCCGGCGGCGGATTCACCGAACTCATGGTCATCGAGACGCGTCACGCCGTACCCGCCCGCCCCGGCAACGTCTTCCCGGCCGTGACCGAGCCGCTGTCGTGCTGCGTCAACGCCGTCGAACTCGCCGCTCCGCGGGTGGGGGCCGATGTGGTGATCATCGGAACAGGCTTCATGGCCCTGCTCATCCAACGTCTGTCCGTCCTGAAGGGCGCCCGATCGGTCATCGTGGCGGGCCGCCGACCCGCCGCCCTGGCCCGCTGTGCCGAGCAGGGCGCGACACGCGTGGTGGACCTGCGCACCGAATCGCTCGCCACGGTCGTCGCGGCCTCCACCGGGCACGGGGGCGCGGACGTGACGTACGAGGCCACCGGCGCCCAGGACGCCCTCACCCTCGCCGGCCAGGTCACCCGCACCAGCGGCACGATCGCGATCGTCGGCTACCACCAGGGGGAGCCCCGGACGGTCGACCTCGCGAGCTGGAACGAGCATGCGTTCCGGATCGCCAACGCACACTTTCGCGATCCGACCACGATCCTGGCGGGCATGCGTACCGCGATGGCGCTGGTCGACTCGGGCCAACTGGACCCCTCCGACCTCCTGACACACCGCTACCCGCTCCATGAGACGCCCGCCGCGTTCCGGGACGCGGTCCGCAGGCCGGATGGGTTCATCAAGGCGGTCATCGAACCCGCCGCGCCGGCCGCGTGGTGATCGGGCGTCACGGCCGGCGCGCGGTCGCGCGCGACCCCGGGGCGGGCAGGTCGTTTTCGAACCAGACGGTTCTTCCCGCGGAGGTGTCGGAGCAGCCCCATCGCGTGGTCAGCCTCTGGAGGAGGGTGATGGCGCAGGGGGAGGCCTGGCCGCCGGGGGTGTGCGGGAGCATGGGCGTGATCTGCTGGTCGCCGGTGACTTCGCACAGGAGCGTGTCGGTGTGGACCAGGCGCAGGCCGACCGGGTGCGTGGTGTGGCGGATGGCGTTGGTGAGCAGTTCGCCGGCGAGGAGTTGGGTGGTGTCACACAAGGGGTGAAGACCCCAAGCCGTGAGGGTGTCGCGCACCCGTCGCCGGGCGACGCTCACCTGCTCGGGCCGCGGCGGAAAGTGCCAGGTGGCCACCTTGTCGTCGGGGATGCTGTGGAGGCGGGCCATGAGGACGGCGATGTCGTCGTGGTCGCCGTTGGGGTGCTGTTGCCGGAGAAGGGATTCGCATGCCTCCTCCAGCGAGGGATGGGCCGCGGTGAGGCCACAGCGCACCGCGAGGAGCCCTTCCTCGATGTCGTGCCCGCGTGCCTCCACCAGGCCGTCGGTGTAGAGGACGAGAAGACTTCCGGAGTCGATGGACACGTCCAGCATGTCGAAGGCGGTGCTTCCCACGCCGATCGGAGCCCCGACGGGAATCTCGAGAAGTTCGTCGGTGCCGTCGGGGCGCAGGAGGACGGGCGGCAGGTGGCCGGCGCTGGCGAAGACGGCTCGGCGCGCGAGGGGGTCGTAGATGCCGTACAGACAGGTGGTCAGGGGGACGTGGCCGAGGTGCTGCGCCAACTGGTCGAGCTGGGCCAACAGCTGGGCGGGGGGAAGGTCCATGGTGGCGAGGGTCCTGACCGCGGTGCGCAGCTGGCCCATCGCCACGGCGGCGTGCAGCCCGTGGCCCGCCACATCGCCGATGACGAGGCCGACCCGGTGGCGGGGCAGCGGGATGACGTCCAGCCAGTCGCCGCCCACCTGGGTGGTGCGGCTGCAGGGGTGGTACCGGTAGGCGATCTCCACGCTCGGCAGGCGGGGCGGCCGCGTGGGCAGGAGGCTGCGCTGCAGCACGGCGGATGTCCTGGCCTCATGGCTGTAGAGGCGGGCGTTGTCCAAGGACAGGGCCGCCTGCTCCGCCATCTCCTGGCAGGCGGCCAGATCCACCGGGCCGAAGGCGAGCCGCTCCGGTTTCCGTCCGAACACCAAGAAGCCGAGGACCAGGCCGCGCACGGTCAGCGGCACCAGCATGACGGAGGAGCCGGAGAGCACCGACCGGGCGGCCGGGCTGTCGAGCTCCTGCGGCAGCTGCCGCAGGATGTCCTGGTCGACCCGGGGGATGAGGACGGGTTCGACAAGTGCGAGAAACCGGGTCATGGCCGTGTCGGCCCGATAGATGAAGGTCCGCTCCGCGTGGAGTTCTCCGGCGCCGGGGTCGTCGGTGTGCGCGCTCGCCACACGGTGCATCACCACAGAGCCCGGCGGCTGCTGCGGCACGGTGGCGTCGTCCTGGGCGGTGACGTGATCGTGCAGGTGGACGGAGGCGAAGTCGGCGAACCGCGGGACGGCCGAGGTGACCAGGGCGCGGGCCGCGTGGCCGAGGTCCAGGGTGGCGCCGATACGGCTGATCGCCTCCCGGAGGAACGTCATTCTGGCCGCATCCGCTTCCGCTCGCGCACCGACCGTGTCCGGCCGGTCCGGGCCGACGCGGTGCGGAGCGCATGGTGATGCCTCAGGCAGCAACGAGGCCCCCTTGACGTAGTGCCGGGCGCCGGTCGGGCCCGTGTGACGACGAGGGAACGGCGGCCGGCCGCAGGTCCGGCAACTGGTCCGGATCTTCCCGCAAGACCGTATCGCCTGAATCGGCATGATGTGGTCACCCACAGGGGTGATCCGCTCCCAGCGGATGATCAGGGCAATTCGCGCAAGTCCTGTGTCGAAGCTCGTTCAGCGAGGGCGAGGGCGTGTTCCACCGCGGCGGGGATGTCGTGAATGGGGAACAGCGCGTGCCGTACGGCGCGGTCGGGCCCGATGACGAGGATCAGCCGCTTGACGCGCAGGTTCTGTCCCGCGCGGAAGGTCGGCAGGCGCAGCGCGGCGGTGAGCTGGAGCTGGGCGTCCGACAACAGGGGGAAGGGCAGGTCCTCGGCGTGGGCGAAGGCGGCCTGCTCCCGGGGTGACTGGGTGCTGACCCCGCGGACGGCGATGCCGGCCGCCCGGAAGTCGGGCCAGGCGGCGCGGAACTGGCGGTTCTCGAGCGTGCAGCCCGCGCTGCCGGGGACCGGCGGCCCGGTGGGGTCGGCGGGGACGCCGGGGGTGCCGGTGGCGGGGTAGGCGAACAGGACGGTCGTCCGGGCGGTGACGGGGTCATGGTCACGGCCGTCGGTTCCGGGCAGGCGCAGGCCGGCCGGGACGGGCTCGCCGACCAGGGCTGCGACCCGGCGGGCCTCGGCGCCGTCGTCGGGGGAGTGGCCGGTGAGGGTGCCGTCGCCGAGCAGCCAGCGGTCGGCCCAGTCCTGGAGCGAGACCAGGACGGGCACCAGCCCGCGGCCCTGTTCGGTCAGCACGTACTCATGGCGGGGCGGGCGGTCCTGGTAGCGGCGCCGTTCGAGGACGCCGTGGTCGGTCAGGGTGCGCAGCCGTTCGGCGAGGACCTTGCGGGAGAGGCCGAGCTCGTCGGCGAGCCGGTCGAAGCGGAGGTGTCCGCGGGCGATCTCCCGGAGGATGAGCAGGCTCCACCAGTCGCCCACCACTGCCGCGGCCTGCGCGATGCCGCAGGCGTCGTCGGCCACACGCCGTGGACCCATATCGCCCTCCTCAAAACACGGTTGACAGGCTGTCCCGCCCCCATAGTAGGTTCCCATAGGAAACTCAGTGCGTACAGAAAGGGAACCCACTCGTGTCCCAGCAGACCTGGACCGCCGTCGACGACTACTTCAACAGCCTGCTCGTCGAGGAGGACGCCGCCCTCCTCGCGGCCGTCACCGCGAGCGGAGCGTCCGGTCTGCCGCCGCACCAGGTCGCACCGAACCAGGGCAAACTGCTGCATCTGCTCGCCAGGACGCAGGGCGCCCGCACGATCCTGGAGATCGGCACCCTCGGCGGCTACAGCACCATCTGGCTCGCCCGGGCCCTGCCCGAGGGCGGGCGTCTGGTCACCCTGGAGGCCGACGAGCAGTACGCGGCCGTCGCCGCCGCCAACTTCGCGCGCGCCGACCTGGACCACGTCATCGACCTGCGCGTCGGCCGGGCACTTGACACCCTGCCCCGGCTGGCGGACGAGGGCGCGGGCCCGTTCGACCTGGTCTTCATCGACGCCGACAAGCCGTCCAACCCCGACTACCTGGAGTGGGCGCTGCGGCTCACCCGGCCCGGCAGCGTCATCGTCGGCGACAACGTCGTCCGCGAGGGCGCGGTCACCGACCCGGCCAGCACCGACCCCCGCGTCCACGGCGTGCGCCGCTTCACCGAGCTCATCGCCGCCCACCCCCGGCTGGCCGCCACCACCGTGCAGACCGTCGGCGCCAAGGGCTACGACGGCTTCACCCTCGCCCTCGTCACCGACTGACGAAGGGAGACGACATCCATGGCCCGCGTTGTCGAGCTGTCGTACTACCCCGTCAAAGGGTGCGCCGCCACGTCGGCCGACGAGGCGCTGGTGACGCCCGCCGGCCTCGCCCACGACCGGAGCTTCATGGTCGTCAGTCCACAGGGCGTCTTCCGCACCCAGCGCCGCGACCCCCGGCTCGCCCTGATCCACCCCGCCATCAGCCCCGACGGCCGCCACCTCACCCTCGACGCCGTCGGCGCCGAGCCGCTGAACCTGCGTGTCGACACCGCCGGCCCCGCACGCCCGGTCGACCTCTTCGGCACCGCCTACCGTGGCATCGACCAGGGCGACGTCGCGGCCGAATGGCTCTCCGAATCCCTCGGCACACCCAGCCGCCTGGTCCGGGTGCCGCCCGACCACCACCGGGTGACCGACGGCCGCACACCGGGCACCTCCGGCTACGCCGACAGCTGCGCCCTGCACGTCATCTCGCGCGCCACCCTCGAACTGCTCGACCGGAAACTGGCCGAACGCGGCGCGCCACCCGTCCCCGCCAACCGCTTCCGCCCCAACATCGTGGTCGACGGCTGGGACGAGCCGCACACCGAGGACCAGGCCCACCGCCTCACGATCGGTGAGGCCGAACTCGGCTACGCCAAGCTCGCCATCCGCTGCGCCGTCACCATGGTCCAACAGGAGTCCGGGAGGAAGGACGGCCCGGAGCCGCTGCGTACCCTGGCCGGCTACCGGCGGGCGGCCCAGGGCGGGGTCGCCTTCGGCGTGAAGCACGCGGTCCTCCGGGCCGGCAAGGTGTCCGTCGGAGACGAGGTGACCGTCACCGCATGGGGCGAGGCCGAACTGTAGCCGGGTGACGGCGGGGAAGCCCTCGCCGACCAGTCTGCCGACGATTGCGCGCCCTTCCCGGGGACCCAGTGCTCGCCCAAGCGCTGGCCGCGCAGGGAATCACTTCCGAGGACGCCGACGATGCGGCGGACGAGGTGGCCCGGGCGCTGAGGACGCTGCTGCGGGACACACAGCTGGATCGCTCGGTTCTCCGGCAGACCGTGGCACGCGCCGTCGTCGCGAGTGCCTGGCAGGCCGAGTTCGACGACCTGCTGGCGACCCTGGACATATCGGAGCGTGCCGAAGCGGCGGAGCAACTGCGGCTGGTGGTGGAACTGATCAGCGATGATGCGTCCGCGGAGGGCGGGCAGGAGTGGGAGACCGAGCCGTAGTCGCCCAGCCAGGCACCGGCCGGACACGGCACAGGCGCGGTCAAACGTCGGCGCAGCTGGTCGCCGCAGCACCGCCGGACCCGCCTGCCCGGGCAACTGTTACAGCGTCAGGTCCCAGACGCGTACGACGCCGTCGCGGCCGGCGGTCAGGGCGACCGGGCGATCGCGCATCGTGGTGACCGCCACGGCCTCGACGCTCGCATCGTGGCCGGTCAGCGACGGCCCGATCGGTCGGCCGCCGGCCAGGTCCCAGATCCGCACGGTCCCGTCCTCGCCGCCGGTCACCGCGATCGCCCGGTCGCCGACCATGGCGATGTCCAAGGCGTTGATCCTGCCCTCATGACCGGTGGCCGGTTCGTGGACCGGCTCGTCGTCTTCGTTCCCGAACAGGTCGAACACGTACAGCTGTCCGGAGTCCGTGCCCGCCACGACGACGGGACGGCTGTCGAGCTGGGAAAAACCGACAGCGTAAGCTTCCTGCCCGTCGTCCACATAGAACGACGCGACCTGCTCGCCATTCGCGACATCCCATACCGTCACCCCCTCTTCCTCGCCCCCGGCGACCAGCGAGCGGCCGTCGATCCGTGCGGTGGCGAGCCCCCAGACGCAGCCGGCCTCCAGCTCCGTCGGCGGCTCCCCGCCGGGCCCCCACACCCGGACTCCGTCCCAGTGGACCCCACTACTCGCCACGAACAGCGGTGGCCCCTCGTTCTTCACCGTGGCGATGGACGAGACATAGGGCGTGTTGTAGGCCGTCCCGGGCAGCAACTCGCCGCTGTGCAGGTCCCAGATGGCCGCTCCCTGCTCATCACCGCCGGCGGCCAGCACCACGCGCCCGTCAAAGGTGGCCACGGCAACCGAGTCGATGTCGTTCTCGGCAGCCGGGTACTCGGCGAAAGCGTACGCCAAGGGCCGCTCCAGCCATTCGTCCCGCAGCGGAGCCCACGTCCACAACTTGTAGAAGCCGGTGCACACCACCAGCGGCTCCCCGTCCACATCGACCACGGCAAGGTCGTCGATCCGGCCGCCGGGCGCCACGCTGCTCAGAACCAAACGTGTGTCAGACATCCGGGCAGGATAATCGGTCGCGCGTAGCGGTTCGGCGGGCGCGGTGGTTGGCGACGTTGACGCGGTTGCCGCACAGGCCGGGCATGCAGTAGCGGCGGCTGCCGGGGCGGGTGGTGTCGATGAACACCCCCCGGCAGGTGGGCGCGGTGCACGGGCGGAATCGCTGTTCGCCGAGGGTGTGGACGGCCCCGAGGATGCCGATGCCGCAGATCAGCGAGAGGGCGTCGGCGATGGTCGCCCCGTCGCGGAGCGGGGCGGCCCAGCGTGTGCGGTTCCTGCCCGCGGGGTCGGGGATCAGGGTGGCGCCCCGGGCGGGCGAGGTGAGGGCGGTGGCGCCGGCGATGAGGTGGTCGCGGTCGGGGTGGTCGATCAGGCCGCGCACGGTCGTCCTCAGCGCGTGGACCGCGTCGAGGTCGGCCGTACGTGCGCGGCGGGCGAGTTCGGACAGCGCGCCGGGTACGCCGTCGTGCGGGGACTGGCCGCCGTGCAGATCGGTGAACGCGACGAGGGCGGCGAGGTCGGGCAGGTGGTCGTCGCCGCGCCAGACCTCGGCGGTGGTGTTGACCAGCTCGGTCGCGACTCCCGCGGCCCACACGTAATCGTCCAACGCGACTTGCATCCTCTGCGGACCTCCCCTACGTTCGGCTAAAAGCCAGTTTAGCCCTTACAGCTCGTCCGGGAGGCCTCGCCCATGCCAGAGCCGGCGATTGACGCCGTCGTGTTCGACGTGCTCGGCACGCTCGTCGACGAACCCACCGGACTCCGCGCCGGCATCCGGGCACTCGACCCGTCGCTCGACGACGCCGGGACCGAGCGGCTTCTGTCGCTGTGGCGGCAGCACATCGACCGCGAGCAGCGCCGTATCCTCGAAGGCGACCGGCCCTACCTCGCCAGTGACCTCCTCGACCGGGAGGCCGCCCACCTCGTCGCCGACGCCGCCGGTATCGACGACCCGACCGCCATCGCGGCCCTGGCCGAGTCGGGTCGCCGGCTCCCGCCGTGGCCGGACACGGTGGCGGGGCTCGCCCGGCTCGCCGAACGGTTCCCGCTGATCGGACTCTCCAACGCGAGCCGGACGGCGCTGCTGGGGCTCAACGCCCACGCCGGACTGCGCTGGCACCAGGCCCTGTCCGCCGAAGACGCCCGCACCTACAAACCGGACCCGGCGGTCTACCAACTGGCTGTCACCGTCTCCGGTCGACCGCCGGAGCGGCTGCTGATGGTCGCCGCCCACGCCTGGGACCTGCGCGGAGCGCAGGGCCTGGGCCTGCGCACCGCCTACGTCGCCCGCCCCGTCGGCGACCCGCCCACCTCCTCGGACCGGTTCGACCTGTACGCCGACGACCTGGCCGACCTGGCCGGCCAACTCGACGAGGCCTGAGGGCCGCCGCTCCGTCCGCTGCCCGAACCGCCGCGGAACGGGCGGCAGCGGGCCGGTGCTCAGGCCGTGTGGCCCTCGATCGCCACGGGCAGGTGGCGGGGGCCGCGCAGCACGGCGTTGGCGCGGTAGGGCGGCGGGTCCTCGAGCAGCCGGAAGTTCGTGACCCGGCGGAACAGTTCGGGCAGGGCGAGCCGCGCCTCTATGCGGGCGAGCGGGGCGCCGAAGCAGTAGTGGATGCCGGTGTAGAAGCCGAGGTGCTCGTTGTCCTTGCGGTCGGGTATGAACCGGTCGGGGTCATCGAAGCGTTTGGGGTCCCGGTTGGCCGCGGCCAGCATGAGCCAGACCGGGGAGCCCTTGGGGATGGTGGTGTCGGCGACGTCGATGTCGGCCAGGGCGGTGGTCCACGGGACGAACTGGACCGGGGGCTCGTAGCGCAGTGCCTCCTCGATGAGGGGGGTGGCCAGGTCAGGGTCGTTCTGCAGCCGCCGGAGGACGTCGGGGTGGCGCAGCAGGGTGAGTGTCGTGTTGGTGATCAGGTTGACGGTGGTCTCGTGGCCGGCGACCAGGAGCAGCACCGCCGTGGCCACCAGGTCCGCCGGGGCCATGCCGCGGCCGGGGCCGGTTTCGGGGGCGAGGGCGCTGAGGATTCCGGGGCGGGGGCGGTGGCGCGAGGCGTCGATCAGGTCGGACAGATAGGCGCCCAGCTCCTGGCGTGCCTCGTCCGCCCGCTCCTGGCCGCTTTGGCCGCCGTCGTCGCCGGGGTGGGGGTCGACTCCCGACGCCAGGGCGTCGGCCCAGCCGTGGAAGCGCGGTTCGTCCTCGCGCGGCACGCCGAGGACCTTGCAGATGGCCGTGACGGGAAGGGGGTAGGCGAAGTCGTCGACGATGTCGACCTGGTCCTTGCCCTCGAAGGCGTCGAGCAGTTCGGTGACGACCTCGGCCAGGTCAGCGCGCAGGTCGTGGAGGAACGTGGGGCTGTGCGGGGGGCCGAACGGGCGGTTCGCCGTGTCGCGCAGCCGGTCGTGTTCGGGCGGGTCGGTGAAGATGAAGCTCGGTGGCAGGCCCGTGTCCTGGCGCGACTCCCCGAAGCGGGCGTGGCCGGGTGCGCGGTTGCGTGTGTCGTTGCTCAGCCGCGGATCGTTGGCCAGGCTCTTCACCTCGTAGTAGGTGCTGACCAGACAGGTGCCGTCGTCCTCCCGGAGGACCGGCTGTTTGCGCAGTTCCGCGAAGAGCGGGTAGGGATCGGCCCGGTTGGCGTAGTCGTTGATGCGCGCGGACATGCTGCCGAGCGTCATGGTGTCTCCTAGGGGCTCCGGGCGGCCCAGGGCCGGTGGTCGTCAGGCCCGCGACGGGACGAACTGGACACGACGCTCGCTCGGTGAGTGGCCCGTCAGCGTGACGGTGGGCTGGTGGGTGGGGAGATGGGGGTCGGGCAACGCGGGATCGACCGGCTGCAGCGTCTCGGTGCGGCGGTCGACCACGCGGTACTCCGGCGGGAACGGCGCGTTGGCCTCGATCTGCTCCCGGTAGAACCCCAGCCACTTTCCCCTGTTGAAGGAGGCCGCGGCGATGACGCGGCCGCGGTACCCGTACACCGCGACGAACAGCTTCTCGGCGAGTGTCCCCTGGGTGACGACCAGTTGGTCGCCCATGGTGGGGACACCCACGGACTTGACGTTGACGCCGAACTGGGCGGACCAGAACGTCGGCAGCCACAGGTGCGGGCTGCGGTCGGGCGCGGCGCAGATCATGTTGTGGGCGGCGATCTCGGCCTGCTCGACCGCGTTGCCCCAGTGTTCCAGCGCCAGGAACTGGTAGTCGAACAGCGGGTGGGGGGTGCGTGCCACATCACCGGCGGCGTAGACGTCATCGGTGACGATGCCGTTGACGTCGAACACCCGGCAACCGGCGTCGCAGGCGATCCCCCGGGGACCGGCGGCCAGCCCGGAGCCGGCGAGCCATTCGGTGTTCCGGATGGCACCGAGCGCGGTCACCGCCACGTCCACGTCGATCGCCGATCCGTCGGACAGGTGGGCGCGTCTGAGCCGTCCCGCCTGGTCGCCCTCCAGCGCGGTCACGCTGGTGCCACAGCGCAGATCCACCCCGTGGTCGCGCTGCAGCCGGGCCGCCACATCACCGACGACCCCGCCGAGCGCGCCCACCAGCGGCGCCGGGCCGCGTTCGGCGACCGTGACCTCCAGACCCCGCTCCCGGCAGGCGGAGGCCACCTCGGACCCCGTGAAACCGGCGCCGATCACCAGCACCCGGGACGGGCCGGCGACCAGCTTCCGGTACAGCCGGGTGGCGTCCTGGCGGGTACGCAGCACGAACACCCCGTCGAGCGCCGCCTGTTCCGGGTGGAACCAGGGCCGGGCCCGGGTGCCGGTGGTGATCAGCAGACGGTCGTAGGCAACGGTGTCGCCGCCGGCCAGGCGTACCCGCTTGGTGGACCGGTCCAGGCTCTCGGCGGCCACTCCCAGCCGCCACTCGGCGTCGATCTCGCGCCGCCGCGGCAGCGCGGTGTCCTCGGCGCGCGCCCGCCCCAGCAGCACCTGCTTGGACAGCGGCGGCCGATCGTACGGCTCGTACGGCTCATCGCCGATCATGGTCAGGGATCCGGTGAACCCCATGTCGCGCAGGGTCTCCGCCGCGCGCAGACCGGCCAGCGAGGCACCGACGATGACGATGCGGCCCCTTTGCCGAAGGACCTCGACGTCACTCTCAGCCGACACGGGGCTCCACCCCCTTCGTCGGCTCGTCCGAGTAGTCGACGAGGATGGCCTGGACCGGACACGCCGCCGCGGCCTGTTCCACCTGCTCACGCTGCGTCTCGTCGAACCGGGGGGAGAAGATCAGCGCCTCTTCGCCGTGCAGGGTGAACACGTCCGGGGCGAGAAACACACACTGCGCGAATCCCTGGCACCGATTGAGGTCGACGACAAGTCTCATCTGGAACCCGCTCCCTGCTCGGGCCACGCCCGCCCCAGGCTCCGCGGCCCCTGCGCTCGGTCCACACGGTCGGTCGGCATGCCTCCCCACCAGCATCGTCCCCTTGGGACTTGATCGCAAAGCGGGAGTGGCCCCGACGTCGCCGGAGTCCGCCGGGCCGCGCGCGGACGCGGACGGGGCCGCCCGGCGGGACGGGAGACGTCCGCCGGGCGGCTCCGGTTCAGGCGCAGTCGGCGGGGGTCGCCCGCGACGCGTCGTCGATCAGCGCCTCGTGGGCCGACTTGAGCCGTCGTACATCGGGCTTGATGACCTCACGGTCGTATGTGAGCAGCCCGTTGAGCTCGCCCTCGACGTCCGTGATCTGGGTGTACACCGCGCCGTTGCCGCCCCGGCAGGCCAGGGCGTGCACCTCGGCGAGCTTGGTGAGGTAGTCGTCGGTGTAGGTGGCCGGGTCGACGTCGACGTAGGACTGCTGGACCGACCAGGCGTGTCCCGGTACGGCCAGGCCGAGGCCGCCGTACTCGCCGCTGACCAGGGCGCGTCTGCCGTCCGGGTGCGGGGGCAGCGCGGGGCTCGGGTAGCCGTGCTCGTCCATGATGTCGCCGGTGCCGCCGTCCGCACCGAGGTTGAGGCCCGACATGCTGTTGACCAGCCGGGTCGGGTCCCAGGCCTTGGCCTGGTCGGCGATGCGGGCCATGTCGTACTGGCCCCAGCCCTCGTTGAAGGTGACCCACATGACGACCGACGGGCTGCTGATGTGCTGGTCGATCATCTGCTTCAGCTCGCGCTCGTACTCGGCGCGGGACTCCGCGTCCGGGTTCACCCCCGCGGTCATCGCGGGCATGTCCTGCCAGACGAGCAGGCCCAGCCGGTCCGCCCAGTAGAACCAGCGGTCCGGTTCGACCTTGATGTGTTTGCGTACCGCGTTGAAGCCCATGGCCTTGTGCATCCGCAGGTCGTAGGCCAGGGCCTGGTCGCTCGGCGCGGTGTGCAGACCGTCCGGCCAGAAGCCCTGGTCGAGGGTGGCCATCATGAACACCGGTGTGCCGTTGAGGACGGTGCGCGGGGTGCTGTTGACGTTCTCGACCGCGATGGAGCGCATACCGAAGTAGCTGCCGACGCGGTCGGAGCCGACCCTCACCTTCAGGTCGTACAGGAACGGATCGCCGGGCGACCACAGGCGCGGATTGTGGATCTTCAGGGTGAGCGGGGTGCCGCTGCGCCCGGTGGCGGTGGCCACGGGCCGCTTGCCCTCGTACGCCGTCGCCGTGACCGGAAGGCCGTCCCGTACGCCCCGCGGCTCGACCGTCAGGGTGCCCGCGCTCACATCCGGCGTGAGCTTCAGCGACTCGACGTGGTCGGCCGCGACCGGCTCCAGCCACACCGTCTGCCAGATGCCCGAGGAGGGTGTGTACCAGATGCCACTGGGGTCGAGGCGCTGCTTGCCGAGGGGTGGGTTCTCGCCGCTCGCGGCGTCGGTCGGGTCGTAGACGCCGACGATCAGCTCCTGGGTGCGGCCCGGCCCCAGAGCGTCGGTGATGTCGGCGCCGAACTTGTCGTAGCCGCCCTGGTGATCGGCGACCTTGGCGCCGTTGACATAGACCTGCGTCCGCCAGTCGACCGCGCCGAAGTTCAGCCGCAGCCGCTTGCCCGAGCCGATCTTCCAGTCCGCCGGGACGGTGAAGGTGCGCCGGTACCACATGCGGTCCTCGTGCCGCTCGATGCCCGACAGCTGGGACTCCACGGGGTACGGGACGAGGATCTTCTCGGCGAGGTCCCTGCCCACTGGCGGCTGCTCGCCCGCCTTGGCGGCGGCGAACTGCCAGGTGCCGTTGAGGTTCTGCCAGTCGCCACGGGTCAGCTGCGGTCTCGGGTACTCGCGGTGGGCGTTGGCCGGGGTGACGTCGTCGGCCCACCGGGTGCGCAGTTCATACGTCGAGTGGTTGGCCCCGCTGCTCCAGAAGGATCTGACAACGTTGCCGTCCGTGCCGGTCAGGCCGCCCGTTCCGTCGTAGCGGACATCGGCGGTGCCGCGTGCGGTGCCGGTCCTGTTGCCGACGACGGGCTCCTTCAGCGCGACCAACAGCGACGTGGGGTCGGCCCCATTCAGCCGGGCCTCGCCGAGCGGCCAGGTGGCACCGCCGACCACAGCGGTCAGGTGGTCGGCGAGTTCGGCCGGGGGCGCCTGGAGCGGCTGGGCGAAGTCGAGCCGGAGCGTCCGGCCGTCCCCCAGGACCGTGGTGGCGATGGCGCCGTTGTAGTCGTAGCCCTCGGGCAGCAGGAAGGCGGACTGCGGAATGGCCGTCTTCGTGCCGCCGGGCGGGGTCCAGCGCACGTGAAGGTTGGAGCCGCCGTAGTGCTCGAAGTACTCGACCTTGATGTCGTAGGCCGTGCCCGCGGTCAACTCGACCGGCTCGCTGGTCTGTTCGCGGTCCCAGTCGTCCACCCAGTGGTCGATGACGAGCGTGCCGCCGACCCAGAGGCGGAAGCCGTTGTCCCCGGTGATCGAGAAGGTGGTGGGCCCGGTCTTCTCCGGTACGATCCGGCCGGTCCAGCGGACGCTGACGTCGTCCGACCGGCCGGTGGCGGACCTCAGCCGCGACTCCAGGGAGTCGAAGTCGAGCCGCGGATCGAATCCGGTGGCCTTGAGTTCGTGGAAGTCGAAGGCGCCGGGGGCGGACTGGGTGTAGTACTCGCCCTTGAGGCCGTGGACCTCGGGGGGATCGTCCGCGGCCGTCGCGGCGGGCATGGCGGACAGTCCCGCGACCCCCAGCACCGCCGCGACGAGCAGGGCGACACGGCTTCTCAGTGGTCCGAATGATATACGCGGTCTGAACCAAATACGCGGTCTGAACGGACTGAACGATCTGATGCGCACGAATCCTCCTTGACTGAGGAAGGGTGGCGGCTCGGTGCTTCAGTCTGTACAACGTTGTCAGCAGAGGCAGTTGGCATGAGAGCACGGCTCCCGGCCTCAAGTCCAGACCAAGGCACTCGTGCCTCGCGTGCCAGGCAGGCGGAATCGATGACGGGGGAAACGCGGTGGGGCGGGAGCCGGACGTCAACAGGATGGGATTCGGAAGACCGCCCTATCGCCGCTCGGCGAGCGGGGTGGTGGCCCTGCTGTGTTTCGTCATGGCCCTCTGCCTCTGGGCCTCTTCGGTCCATGGCGCGGTGTACGCCGGGGGCTTGGCGGGAGAACCCGGCACGCTGACCGTCGGGCGATGCTGGACCGAACACGGCACGGGCCGCGACCACAGCGTGACGAGGATGTGCGGCGGAACCTTCCGCTCCGACGACGGCCGCACCGTCGACCCGGACGCGAGCCTCGAGTCCGACGGCCGCAGGGGCGACCGGATACAGGTGCGGCGGGACGGTGGCGACTATCTGCCCGCCGGCGCCGGGGAGGTGTGGCTGTCGGCCGGGGTGTTCTTCGTCGGCTGCGTCGCGGCGGGGCTCGGCTTGTCGGCCTGGGCCGTCAACCGGCGGTTCAGGGCCGGAGACGAGCTATTCGCTGTGAAGCGGCCGGTGCGCGGCACGCCGACGGGGCGGGTCGCGCTGTCGCTGGTCCTGGGCGGCGCCGTGCTTGCGGTGGTCTGCTTCGCCCTGGCGGTGTGAGGTGAGCGCGGTGCTCAGCCGTGGTGCAGCCGCCATGTGGTGAGGGCGACCCTGGCCCGGGTCAGCCCGGTGGGTCCGGTGAGTTCGATGGCCAGGGTTCTGGCGATCTGGTCGACTCGGCGGGCGACGCTGCTGTGGTGCAGATGGAGGAGGTCGGCGGCCCGGCGCAGCGAGCCGGTGGCGCAGTAGGCGTCCAGCACCGCCATGTCCTCCGGGGTGCCGGCGATGCGGGCGATGGCGGCCACATCGGCGTTGTCGCGTGAGGCGTCCGGGGGTATCTCGGCCAGGAGCGCCAGCGCGCCCAGGTCGGTGTGGCGGACGACGGGTTCCCGCGGGGTGGTGAAGCGGAGGGCGGTGCGGGCCTGCCGCCAGGATCGGTCGGGGCTTCCGGCGGCGCCGATGCCCGCGCGTACGTCCGCCGGAAAGCGGGCCGTGTCCACGGTGGTGGCCAGGATGACGCCCACCTCGGCGAGTGGCGCCGCCTTCACCGGGCGGGCCGGGCAGATCAGGCCGCCGATCCGGTCGAGCGGGAGCCGGGCGTGTACGGCGACGACGTGGACCGGCAGATCGGCGGCGAAGCCCAGCAGCCGCAGCGCCCGCGCCCTGGCCGCCTCGTCGCTGTCGGCGCTGATCGCCAGTTCGACCAGGGCGGGGTCGGCCATGGTGGTGCGGGCCGGGCCGTACCGCTCGACGGCCGCCGCGGCCGCGATGGCGAGCCGGTCGAGGAGGACTTCGTCGAGGGGGCCCGGCGGGCCGGGGCGTTCCAGCCACACCGTGCCGATCTCCTCGTCGTCGAGGGTGATCGGCACCGTGGTGGAGGCGGGCGGCTGCGGGGCCGGCGCCTGTGTGCCATGGGGCGAGACGCGGATCGTCCGCCCCGTGCCGTGGAGTCGTATTCCGGCCACGCACTCGGCCAGGCCCGCCGAGGCGCGGGCGAGCGCCGGGAGATCCACCCGGCGGCGCATCAGGGTGTCGTAGAACGCAACGATGCGGATCGCGCCATCGACGTACGGATCGAGTCCCGAGAGCCGTACGGCCAGTGCCTCCATGGCAGAAGGATAGAAGGACGGGAACACGGACAGGAGCGCCGGTCGGTGCGCGATCGGGGCGGGATGCGCGACGGATGGCGGATGACCCCTCGGGGGACGGCCGTGAGGATGGTCGTCATGGATCCCGAACTCGAAGCATTCATTCCGCTGTTCCCCCGGACCGATCTGACCGAGCCGTCCACCGCGCGGACGAGCCTGGCCGGATTGGCCGCCGCCATCCCGGCACCGGACACCGCGGACATGGAGATCGAGGACCGTACGGTGGCCGCCGATCCGGACGTGGCGGTACGGATCTACCGGCCGCATCAGGAGCACCAGGCGCAGGGCGCCATCGTCTGGCTGCACGGCGGCGGATTCGTCATGGGGAGCCTGGACACCGAGCACCCGTGGGCCGCCCGGATCGCCTCCGGCTCCGGCGCGGTGGTGATCTCGGTGGCCTACCGGCTGGCCCCCGAACATCGCTTCCCCGCAGCCCTGGACGACGCCTACGCCGTGCTGAACTGGACGGCCGAGCACGCGGGCCAACTCGGTGTCGACCCGGCGCGGATCGCGGTCGGAGGGCACAGCGCCGGTGGCGGGATCGCGGCCGCGCTGGCGCTGCGGGCGCGTGACGAGCGGGGGCCCGCGATCTGCTTCCAGTTGCTCAACCAGCCGGGGCTCGACGACCGGCAGGAGACGTGGTCGGCGCGGAACTTCACGGACACGCCCTGGTTCACTCGCGACAAGGCCACCACCGCGTGGCGGCAGTATCTGGGCTCCCAGGCCGCGACACCGTACGCCGCCCCCGCGCGGGCCGCCGATCTGTCCGGTCTGCCACCGGCCTATATCGCCACCGCGGAGCTGTGTCCCAACCGCGACGAGGACATCGCGTACGCGCTGCGCCTGCTGCAGGCGGGCGTGTCGGTCGAACTGCACCAGTGGCCCGGCACCTTCCACGGATCGCAGGCGATCCTGTCCGCCGAGGTCTCCCAGCGGCAGAACGCCGAGCTCGGCGCCGCCCTGCGCCGCGCGCTGAACGGGGCTGTGAACGGCGCCCTGAACGGGTCCTGAACGGGGAAAGTCCCCGACGCACTCATGGAGCATGAAAGGACTGATGTCTTGATAACCGAACCCAACGAGGCATACGACGTGGCGGCCGACGGCGCGGGCTCGTCGACCGATCTCGATCCCGCGGCGCTTCAGTCCGCCCTGGACGGTGTCCATCGGGCGGGGATGCCGGGGGTGTTCGCCGAGGTGCGCGACGGCGGCCGGACATGGCGCGGCGCTTCCGGGGTCGCCGATGTCGAAACCGGCCGTCCCGTCAGCCCCGAGATGCGCCATCGCGTCGGCAGCATCACCAAGACCTTCACCGCCGCCGCCATCATGCAGCAGGTCGAGCAGGATCGGATCGAACTCGACGCGCCGATCGGCGGTTATCTGCCGCGGCTGGTACCGGGAGAGCGCGGCAGCGCGATCACGGTGCGGATGCTGCTCAACCACACCAGCGGCATCTGTGATTACATCCCCTCCGCGTTTTCGTCCGTCCGTGGTGTCCCCTCTCTGTCGGACATCTCGCCCGAGAAGGTGGACGACAACCGGTTCCGGCAGTTCGACCCGGCCGAGCTGATCGAGATGGGGCTCGCGGCGCCGCCCGTCTGCGAGCCCGGAGGCCCTAAAGGGGTGTACTCCAACACCAATTACGTGCTCCTGGGCCAACTCCTTGAGCAGGTGACCGGCACCCCGGCCGAGAAGTACGTCACCGAGAATGTGATCGAGCGCGCCGGGCTCCGGCACACCGAGTTTCCGACCGGCACGCATATCGAGAGCCCGCACCCACGGATATACGAGGCCCTGTACGGCCTGATCGACCCGCCGCGCGACTACAGCGTCTACAACATGTCCTGGGTGTGGCTGACGGCCTCTTTGATATCGACCATGGAGGATCTCAACCGTTTCTTCGGCAAGCTGCTCGACGGCGAGATCGTCGGCCAGTCGTCGCTGGCGCAGATGCAGCGCACGGGCCCGGTCGTCGCCCTGGACGGGTCGACGGTCGACTACGGCTTCGGTCTGCACAAGGTCGGCACGCCGGACGGCGCCACCTTCTGGGGCAACACCGGCACGGTGTGGGGAGCCGGAACGATGTCCATGACCCGGGCCGACGGTAAGCGCCAGATGTCCGTCGCGATCAACCTCATGAGGTGGAACAAGCCGGACTCCTCGGGCAAGCCGCAGCCCCACCCCATCGACGACGCGCTGTCGACGCTGTACCGGCAGGCGATGTGCGGTACCGCAGACGCCCGGCCCAGGAGGGCCGCGTAGCGCGGCGCCCGGGAGCCCTCGGCTCGTGACCGGCCCGGTCCCGGCGGAGGTCAGTGGTGCGGGGCCTGGGCCACGGGAGGTGGCGTCCTGCTCATGTACCAGCCGTCGCAGCGGGGCCCGACGAGGTCCGACGGCCAGCCCGCGGTCTCCACTGCGGCGTCGTAGACGGCATCGCCGAACGTGACGATGGCCTGGTGCGGGTCGGCTGTCTCCCTGAGCACGGCCCACGGCAGCAGAACCAGACCGGCGTCAGGATGCCAGGCCGCGCCGTCGACCCCCCAGGACCGGCCCTCGAGGCCGTCCGGCTGGGGCCAGATGTAGGCGTACATACCCACATCCGGCGCCTCGGGATTCCCGAAGGAGAACCCCACCGCCAGATACTCCTCGACCTGGGCGTTCCGCAGGAACGCCGGGCCGTGGGGCGGCGGCGTGGCGGGCCGTGCGCGGTGCCGCGTGGCGGAGAGGTCGAAGCCGCCCCACATCACACCGACCCGGGGGCGGTGCCCCTGGAAGGGCGCCTGCCACGCCTCGAGCCCGCCGGCGACGAGGTTCAGCGCGGTCCAGATCAGCCGAGCGGTGTGGGGATCCCAGTGACGTTCGACGCGATCATCTCCGAAGGCCGCGGCGGCACCGGGAATCTCGCAGATCAAGGAAGACCCGGGGCTGCGGATGCCGAGTTGGCCCACCGCGTTGCAGAACGACGCGTGGAACGCGGCCAGCGATTCGTCGAACAGCGGCACGGTCCGTGAGCCCGAGTCCGCCTCGATGACCACGTCACCGTCGAGCAGGCGGTAATGCACGGTGAAGGTCACATCCCGCCTCCGCAGCGTCGGTGTCCTGAGCCCGCGGGGCGTGACCTCGAGAACGATGTTTCCCCAGCCGACCTCGAACGGCTCGTCGAGCGTGTACTTGCCCGCGACCTGCACCAATCGGTTCACGAAGGCGACCATGGGAGCCAGTTCCCCGTAGACCAGCCTTGGCCACACCTTGATGGATGTGCTCACGACGAACCTCCCCACATGTCGATGGGAACGGCGAGTCGCCCGGGCGGCACCACGACACAACCGCGATGCCATCTCGTACCCATTGTGCTACGCCGGCCAGGATTTCTCCTGGTCGGCCATGGCTATGCGCCGTCTCCCCAGAGGCCGCGATGCCCGCGGTACCAGTCGACCGTGGCCGCCAGCCCGTCCTCGAACGGCACCGTCGGCTTGTAGCCCAGGGCGCCGGAGATCTTGGAGATGTCCATCGCGTACCGCCGGTCGTGCCCCTTGCGGTCGGCCACCTGCTCCACCATCGAGTGGTCCATGCCGAGCAGTTCGAGCAGCCGCTCGGTCAGCGCGCGGTTGGTCAGCTCCGTTCCGCCGCCGACGTTGTAGATCTCACCGGGCTCGCCGCCCTCGGCCACCAAGGCGATCCCCCGGCAGTGGTCGTCGACGTGCAGCCATTCCCTGATGTTCGCGCCGTCGCCGTAGAGCGGCACCTTTCGCCCGGCGAGAAGACGGGAGACGAACAGCGGGATGATTTTCTCCGGATACTGGTACGGGCCGTAGGTGTTGGAGCCGCGAGTGAGGCACACCGGCAGTCCGTGGGTGTGGTGAAAGGCCAGCACCATGAGGTCGGCCGACGCTTTCGAGGCCGCATAGGGGGAGTTGGGGGCGAGGGGTTCTTCCTCCGTCCAGGGGGTGCCGTCGGCGTCGAGCGACCCGTAGACCTCGTCGGTCGACACATGGACGAACTTGCCCACTCCCGTCTCCAGCGCACAGGTCAGCAGGGTCTGCGTACCCAGGACATTGGTCCGCACGAATTCCCCGGCCTCGGAAATGGAGCGGTCGACATGCGACTCGGCGGCGAAGTGCACGACGAGGTCGACGCCCCGCATCGCCTCCCGCATCAGCCGCCCGTCGCAGATGTCGCCCTCCACGAAACGCAGCGCGGGGCTGCCGGATACGGGCGCGAGGTTTTCCCTCCGGCCCGCGTAGGTCAGCTTGTCGACGACCACCACCTCGGCTCCCGCGAAAGCCGGGTACTCACCCTGTGTCGCCTGCCGGACGAAATGCGAGCCGATGAACCCGGCACCCCCGGTGACAAGTATGCGCACTGGCCGCCTTTCAGCCTTGCTGGGCAATCTCCCTCAGACGCCGACCGTAGTGCATCTGCGGCGGCGTGAGAGAAGTTCCGCCTTTCCTCGCGGCCGGCGGGCACCAGCCGCAAGGAGGCCCGCGCCCTGGTCGCCGCCTACGACGACCGGCGGGAGCCGCGGGCCACCACGAGCAGGCCGACGGTCAGTACCGCCACCGCAGCCGCCCGCGCGTCATGGTGCTGCAGCACGCCGTCCACCACCAGCACGCAGCCGGCCAGGACGAAGACTCCCACCCCGGCCCGCGTAGCTGCCCTCTGTCCGCGATTCATCCTGTCTCCCCCCACCGGCATGCGCCCGAGCCCCGTGATCCTATGGGGAAACGGCGACTGATGGAGCGGCGGGTCGGGGTTCCGGTGTCCGGTTGGGGTGCGGTGGCGGGGTGGTCAGTATCCGCGGGCGATCCAGGCGTCGAGCTGGGGTGCTTCGGCGCCGATGGAGGTGGAGCCGCCGTGGCCGGTGTGGACGGTGGTGTCGGCAGGGAGGGTGAGCAACTGGTGGCGGATGGAGTCGATGATGGTCGGGAAGTCGGAGTAGGAGCGGCCGGTGGCACCCGGGCCGCCCTCGAAGAGAGTGTCGCCGGAGAACAGGGCGCCCAGCTCCGGCGCGTACAGGCAGATCGCGCCGGGAGCGTGGCCGGGTGTGTGCAGCACGGTCAGGTGGGTGCCGGCCACGGTGAGGACGTCGCCGCCGGCCAGGTCCCCGTCCGGCTGCCGCCGCGGGTGCACGGCCTTCCACAGCGCGTGGTCGGACGGGTGCAGCAGGACGGGCGCCCCGAGGCGGTCGGCCAGCGCCGGGGCGGCGTTGACGTGGTCGTTGTGGGCGTGGGTGCACACGATGGCCACCAGGCGCCGCTCTCCGACGGCGGCGGCGATCGCCGCCGCGTCGTGTGCGGCATCGATGACCAGGACCTCGTCGTCGTCCCCGATGAGCCAGACGTTGTTGTCCACGTCCCAGCTTCCCCCGTCCAGCTGGAAGGTCCCGGACGTGACCAGGTGCTCGATCCGGGCGGTCACAGGACCACCACCGAGCGCAGCACCTCACCGCGGCGCATCTTCTCGAACGAGGCCTCGACCTCGTCGAGGGTGATCTTCTCGCTGACGAAGCCGCCGAGGTCGAAGCGGCCCTGCAGATAGAGGTCGATGAGGGCGGGGAAGTCGCGGGAGGGCAGGCAGTCGCCGTACCACGAGGACTTCAGCGCGCCGCCGCGGCCGAAGACGTCCAGCAGGGGGAGGTCGAGGGTCAGCTCCGGGGTGGGAACACCGACGAGGACGACGGTGCCCGCCAGGTCGCGGGCGTAGAAGGCCTGCTTGTACGTCTCCGGGCGGCCCACGGCATCGACCACCACGTCGGCGCCGAAGCCGCCGGTGAGCTCGCGGACCGCCTCGACGGCGTCGCTCTTGGCCGAGTTGACGGTGTCGGTGGCGCCGAACTTCACGGCCCACTCCAGCTTCCGCTCGTCGACATCGATGGCGATGATCTTCGAGGCGCCGGCCACCTTGGCGCCCGCGATGGCGGCCATGCCCACGCCACCGCAGCCGATCACCGCGATCGAGTCGCCCCGGCCCACGGCACCGGTGTTGACCGCGGCGCCGAATCCGGCCATCACCCCGCAGCCGAGCAGGCCCGCGGCGGTGGCCGAGGCCGTCGGGTCGACCTTGGTGCACTGGCCGGCGGCGACGAGGGTCTTCTCGGCGAAGGCGCCGATGCCCAGGGCCGGGGAGAGCGGGGTGCCGTCGGCCAGGGTCATCTTCTGGGTCGCGTTGTGGGTGGCGAAGCAGTACCACGGCTTGCCCTTGCGGCAGGCCCGGCACGTGCCGCAGACCGCGCGCCAGTTGAGGATCACGAAGTCGCCGGGGGCGACGTCGGTGACGCCCTCACCGACCGCCTCGACAACGCCGGCGGCCTCATGGCCGAGCAGGAAGGGAAACTCGTCGTTGATCCCGCCCTCGCGGTAGTGCAGATCGGTGTGACAGACACCGCAGGCCTCCACCCGCACCAGCGCCTCACCCGGGCCGGGGTCGGGCACCAGGACGGTCTCCACCGAAACCGGGGCGCCTTTCTCCAGGGCGACAACGGCGCGTACCTCGTGTGTCACTGTCGAGCTCCTTGTCGGGGTCGGCCGACATGGCTTCGGCCGGATGTACTGAACGGGTGAGGGAGAACAGGCTTGTTGCGGATCGTGCGTGGGGTTTTGTTATGGGCAACAGTCTGGTGTCTGGGGGACTGCTGTCAAGGCGTCGATTCCCGTGAACTTGTCCGGTGCCGAATAGGGCTCCGTCATCGGTTCGCTTCGTGCATAATGTTGCGCTGTGAGCAACAGTGCGCACGGTCGCCGGCCCATTGAGCAGGCGGAATCGCAGCACAAGGCGGAGTCTCCGGTGCAGTCGGTCGATCGAGCCGTGACCATCCTTGAACTCCTGGGGCGCCAGGTGGAGGCGGGGGCCACGGAGATCGCCGCTGAACTCGGGGTGCACAAGTCCACGGCCTCCCGGCTCGCGGCCGCCCTGGAGCTACGGGGGTTCATCGAGCAATCGGCAGAGCGCGGCAAGTACCGCCTGGGCCTTGGCATGATCCGCCTGGCGGGTACCGCCGCGGTTCGGCTCGACCTGTTCGAGCAGGCGCGCCCGGTGTGCGAGCAGCTCGCGGCGCAGCTCGCGGACTCCGTCCACCTGGCCGTCCTCGATGGCGACGCGTCCCTCACCATCGACCAGGTGCTCGGCCCCTCGCCGGTGACGACGCACAACTGGCTGGGCCGGTATCTGCCGCTGCACGCCACCGCAAGCGGCAAGATACTGCTGGCGCACCTGCTCGAGGAGGAAGTCGTGCGCAGGCTCGCGGGCCCGCTGCCCCGCTACACGCCGCGCACCATCACCGACGTCGCCGTCCTCAGGGCACAGCTGGACCAGGTCCGCACGGACGGCTGTGCCTACAGCGTCGTGGAGCTCGACGCGGCCCTGAGCGCGGTGGGAGCGCCGGTCTTCACCTCCAGCGGACGGGTGGAGGGCGCGCTCTGTGTCTCAGGGCCCTCGTCCCGGCTGACCGAGCAACGGCTGCGGGAGATCGCCCCCGTGGTGCGGGCGGCCGCCGAGAAGATCTCCACTCGGCTCGGCCACCCTCGCCACGGATGAAAGGCGCTCGGGAGGTCGGCGCCCGGGGTGCGGGGACTCATCGCGGACCCTGGGGGGAGGCGGCGCGTTCGGCGGCCTCGACGACGTTGGCCAGCAGCATGGCCCTCGTCATCGGCCCGACGCCGCCGGGCATGGGCGCCACCCAGCCGGCGACCTTGGCCACGTCCGGGTGGACGTCGCCGATCAGCCCGCTCTCGGTGCGGGTGATGCCGACGTCGAGCACGGCGGCCCCCGGCCGGACCATGTCCGGGGTGACGATCCCGGGCGAGCCGGCGGCCGCGACGACGATGTCCGCGTCGCGGACGTGCCAGGACAGGCCCTTCGTGCCGGTGTGGCACAGGGTGACGGTCGCGTTCTCCGACCTGCGGGTGAGGAGCAGGCCGAGAGGCCGTCCGACCGTGACGCCGCGGCCGATGACACACACCCGGGCGCCGTCGAGCGGCACACCGTGGCGGCGCAGGAGTTCGACGATGCCGCGCGGGGTGCACGGCAGTGGGCCGTCGACGCCGAGGACCAGCCGGCCGAGGTTGGTCGGGTGCAGACCGTCGGCGTCCTTGGCCGGGTCCATCCGCGCGAGGACGCGGCCTGAGTCCAGGCCGCGCGGCAGCGGCAGTTGGACGATGTATCCGGTGCAGGCGGGGTCGGCGTTGAGCTCGTCGACGACGGCCTCGACCTGGGCCTGGGTGGCGTCGGCCGGCAGTTCGCGCCGGATCGAGGTGATGCCTGCCTGGGCGCAGTCGCGGTGTTTGCCGGCGACGTAGGCGTGGCTGCCGGGGTCGTCTCCGACGAGGACGGTCCCCAGGCCGGGCACCACACCGCGCTCGGTCAGTGCGGCGACGCGGGCGGCGAGCTCGGCGCGGATGGCGGCCGCGGTGCTGCGGCCGTCGAGGATGGTTGCGGTCACGGGCCTGTCTCCTTCTCAGCCGCTTCTCAGCCGCGCAGGCGCTGCATGCTCGGGTCGAACAGGGGCTCCTCGGCGACGGCCGCGGGAACGCGCTGGTCGAAGTAGCCGATGGTCAGCGAACGGCCGGCGGTGGCCAGGTCGGCGGGCAGCCAGGCGTACGCGATGCCCTTGCCGATCGTGTAGCCGTACGCGGCGCTGGTGACATAGCCGACCGCGCGGTCCCCGTCGTAGACGGGCTCCTTGCCCATGACCTGGGCGTGCGGGTCGTCGATGGTGAGGGGGGCCAGCCGGCGCCGGACGTCGGCCGCCCGCCGCTCCAGTGCGGCACGGCCGATGAAATCGCCCTTGTCCATCTTGACGGCGAAGCCGACACCGGCCTCGTAGGGGTCGTGCTCATAGGTCATGTCGGTGCCGAAGGACCGGTAGCCCTTCTCCAGGCGGAGGCTGTTGAACGCGCCCCGCCCGGCCGCGATGCCGCCGTACGGCTGGGCCGCCTCCCACAGGGTGTCCCAGAGCTTGAGGCCCATGTCGGCGGTGGTGTAGATCTCCCAGCCCAGCTCCCCGACATAGGACAGCCGCATGGCGGTGACGGGGACGGAGCCGATATGGGCCCGCTGGGCGCGGAAGTAGCGCAGCCCCGCGTTGGAGAAGTCCTTGTCGGCCAGTGGCTGCAGCACCTCGCGGGCCTTCGGACCCCACAGCCCGACACAGCAGGTGCCGCCGGTGATGTCGCGGACGGCGACGGATCCGTCGTCGGGCAGATGCCGGGTGAGCCAGTCCAGGTCCAGGTTGCCGTTGGCGCCGACCTGGAAGTGGTCGCGCCCCAGGCGGGCGACGGTGATGTCGCTGCGGATGCCGCCGTCGTGGTCGAGCATCAGGGTATAGGTGACCGAGCCGACGGACTTGTCGACATTGGCCGTGGTCATGCGCTGGAGGAAGGCGACGGCCCCGCGGCCGGTGACCTCGAGCCGCTTGAGCGCCGTCATGTCGTACAGGGCGACGGACTCGCGGGTGGCCTGGGCCTCGGCGCCGACGATGGGCGACCAGTAGCGGGCGGCCCAGTCGTTGGGCGTGGGGATGTCCCGCCCCTTCAGCAGGGCCTCGTTCGCCGCGTACCACTGGGGCCGCTCCCAGCCGGAGGCCTCCAGGAAGTAGCCGCCGAGCTCCTGCTGACGGGCGTGGAACGGGCTGGTGCGCAGGGGCCGGGGCGCACCGGTGGGCTGCAGCGGGTGCAGGATGTCGTAGACCTCGACGAAGTTCTGGCAGTCGCGCGCGAGCACGTACTCGGGGGCGAGCTGATGCGGTTCGAAGCGGTTGACATCGCATTCGTGGAGGTCGAAGGACGAGCAGTGGCCGTCGACGAGCCATTCGGCCATGGCGCGGCCGACGCCGGCGGAGTGGGTGACCCATACGGCCTCGGCGACCCAGAACCCCTTGACGTCGGGCGACTCGCCGAGCAGGGGGAGCCCGTCGATGGTGAAGGAGAAGAGGCCGTTGATGCCCTCCTCGATCGTGGCGTCCTTGGTGGCGGGCAGCAGGGCCCGGGTCTCGCTCCAGGCGTCGGCGAAGTCGTCCTCGGTGAAGCCGAGTACGGAGGGCATCTGCTCGGCGGAGTCGACGGAGAGGATGTCGTCGGGCGACATCGGCATCGGGCGGTGGCCGTAGTAGCCGATGCCGATCCGGTCGAAGCGGTCGCGGTAGTAGAGGTCGGCGTCCTGGTGGCGGAGGATCGGGCGGATGGCTTCCTCGGCCTGCCCGGCGAGGGCGGGAACGGGGCCGGTCCAGGCGAGCTGGTGGGCCAGCGGTGTCAGGGGAAGGTTCATCCCGACCATGCGGGCGATCCTGGGGCCCCATATGCCGGCGCAGCACACGACGATGTCCGCGGGGACCTCGCCGTGGTCGGTGACCACGGCGGTGACGCGGCCGTCCTCCTCGCGGATGTCGAGGACTTCGTGGCGGGCGAGGGTCCGCACACCGCGGTCCTGGGCGGCTTTCAGCTGTGCCTCGACCGCGAGGACGGCCTTGGCCAGGCCGTCCGTGGGGATGAGCAGCCCGCCGAGCACCCGCTCGCGGTCGACCAGCGGATGGAGCCCGACGCATTCGTCCGGGCCGATCAGCCGGGCCTCGATGCCCCAGGAGGTCACCCAGCCGTGCCGGCGTCGCAGCTCCGCCAGACGCTCGGGGGTGGTGGCGATCTCGAGGCCGCCGACCTGGAGGAAACAGGGCTGCCCGGCAACCTCCAGGGAGCAGAACTTCTCCACGGTGTAGCGGGCCATCTCGGTCATGGTCTTCGAGGCATTGGTCTGGAACACCAGGCCCGGGGCGTGGGACGTGGATCCGCCGGTGGCGGGCAACGGTCCCTGGTCCACGACCGTGATGTCCGCCCAGCCGCGGGCGGACAGTTCGTCGGCCAGTGCGGCCCCTACGACGCCCGCCCCGATGATGACCACGCGCGGTCCCGCCATCGCATAACCTCCAGTTGCTGTTTATGCAACCTGCATCGCATTATGCAACTCACAGTGCAGGGCCCCCAGGTCGCTGTCAAGAGGTCGCGCGACAGCTCGGCTTTCTGCGGGCCGGTTGCACACCGGCTCTTGACCGGCTGGGCGGTGCACTGGACCATGTTGCGCATCACTCACCAGGTTGCGTATTGCGCATCAAATGGAGGATGGCGATGTCAATGTCTTCTCGACCGCGACCCGGCCACGAGTTCGTCCTCACCCTCTCGTGTCCCGACCAGGCCGGCATCGTCCACGCCGTAACCGCGTTTCTCGTCGGCCACTCCGGCAACATCCTGGAGAGCCGTCAGTTCGACGACCGGCTGCGGAACCGCTTCTTCATGCGGCTGCACTTCGACGTCTCGGATCCGGGTGTTTCGCTCAAGGAGCTGCGCGATGGTTTCGGCCCGGTGGCCGAGGAGTACGGGATCACCTGGCAGCTGCACGACGCCTCGGTCCCCACCCGCACGCTGATCATGGTGTCGAAGTTCGGCCACTGCCTGAACGACCTGCTCTTCCGCACCAGCGCGGGCGCCCTCAACATCGAGATCCCGGCGATCGTCTCCAATCACCGGGACCTCGAGCCGCTGGCGCGCAACTACGGCATCCCCTTCCACCACATCCCCGTGACCCAGCAGACCAAGGCCGAGGCGGAGGCGCGGCTGCTGGAACTGGTCGACGAACTCGACGTCGACCTGGTGGTGCTCGCCCGCTATATGCAGATCCTCTCCGACGATCTGTGCAAGCAGCTCGACGGCCGGGCCATCAACATCCACCACTCGTTTCTGCCGAGCTTCAAGGGCGCGCGGCCGTACGTCCAGGCGCATGAGCGCGGCGTCAAGCTGGTGGGGGCCACGGCGCACTACGTCACCTCGGACCTCGACGAGGGGCCGATCATCGAGCAGGACGTGGTCCGTGTGGACCACTCGCGCGCCCCGGACGAGCTGGTCACCCTCGGCCGTGACGTCGAGGCCCAGGTGCTGGCGCGGGCCGTGGAGTGGCACAGCGACAGCCGCGTCCTGGTCAACGGCAACCGCACCGTCGTCTTCCGCTGACCGGGTGAGCGACCGCGGGTCCGCCGCTGCGGAAGAAGGGTGACCTGGGACACGCGGCAGCCACGCGAACGGGCGGCGGGCCGTGGCGGAGGGATCACGTTGCGTGGCGGGGCGGGCTGATCCTGATGAGCATGCACACACCGCGCCCCCTACCTTCATGGCTCCCTCACGCCGCACCCCGAGGGGGCCCGGAGCCCAGCACATATAGTTGCGCTATGAGCAACTACACGGCAGCTAACGAAACAGCCAGCCCCGGAGTGAACGGGGTGCAGTCCGTCGACCGTGCCGTGAGCGTCTTGGAGATCCTGGCCCAACGCGGTGAGGCGGGCGTCAGTGAAGTGGCCGCCGAGATTGACGTGCACAAGTCGACCGCCTTCCGCCTGCTCGGAGCGCTCGAGTCACGCGGCCTGGTGGAGCAGGCCACCGAGCGGGGCAAATACCGCCTGGGCTTTGGGATCGTGCGCCTGGCCGGGGCGGTCACCGGCCGTATCGACGTCACCCAGCAGAGCCGGCCCGTCTGCGAACGGCTCGCCGAAGAGATCGGCGAGACCGTCAACATCGGCGTGCTGCAGGAGCACTACGCGGTCAACCTCTACCAGGTGCGCGGCCCGGGCGCGGTCGGCGCGCACAACTGGGTCGGGCAGCTCACCCCGCCGCACGCCACCTCCAGCGGCAAGATCCTGCTGGCCCACCTGCCCGCGAAGGAACGCGCCGAACTGATCGGGGAGTTCGGCATGAAGAAGCTCACCCCGCACACCATCACGGCCAGGACGAAGCTGGAGAAGAACCTCACCGAGGCGCGGGAGCGCGGATACGCGGTGACGCTCGAAGAGCTCGAGGTCGGCCTGCACGCCATGGCGGCGCCGATCCGGTCGCGGGACGGCGAGGTCGTCGCCGCGATCAGCGCGTCCGGGCCGGCGTACCGCTTCACCGAGGAGCGTATGCGCGAGGTCGCCCCGGTACTCGTCGAGGGCGCGGAGGAGATCAGCCACCGGCTGGGTTACCTGGGCTGAACCTCCCGCACGCCGCAGGACGGGGAAGCACGGCGCTCCAGCCGCACCACGATGCTCTTGGACGTCGGTGTGTTGGAGGTGTCGGCCACCGAGCCGAGCGGGACCAGCACATTGGCCTCGGGGAAGTACGCCGCACAGCAGCCGCGCGGGGTGTCGTAGGCCACGGCGCGGAAGGCCTCGGCCCGCCGCTCGTGGCCGTCGGACCACTCGCTGACGATGTCCACCACCTCACCGTCGGCGATGTCGCGCTCCGCGAGGTCATCGGGGTGGACGAAGACCACCCTGCGCCCCTGGTGGATGCCGCGGTACCGGTCGTCGAGCCCGTAGATCGTGGTGTTGTACTGGTCGTGGCTGCGCAGCGTCTGCAGCAGCAGACGACCGGGCGGGACGCGGAGCACCTCCAGGGTGTTCACCGTGAAGTTGGCCTTGCCGGTGGCGGTGGGGAAGCGCCGTTCGTCACGGGGGGCGTGCGGCAGGGTGAAGCCGCCGGGCTGCCGCACCCGGGTGTTGAAGTCGGTGAAGTCGGGCACGACCCGGGCGATGCTGTCGCGGACGGCGTCGTAGTCGGCCTCGAAGGCCGCCCAGGGCACGTTGTCGTCAGCGGCGTTGTCAGCGGCGGCGCTGTCGGTGGTGGCGGCTCGGTCGTCCGGGCCGAAGAGGGCGCGTGCCAGGCCGCAGATGATGGCCGGCTCCGAGCGAAGGTGCGGGGAGGCGGGGGCCAGCCGTCCCCGTGAGGCGTGCACCATCCCCATCGAGTCCTCGACGGTGACGAAGCGGTCCTCCCCGCCCGGCCCCCGGTCCCGCTCGGTGCGGCCCAGGGTGGGGAGGATGAGGGCCTCGCGGCCGCATACGGCGTGTGAGCGGTTCAGCTTGGTGGAGACCTGCACGGTGAGGCGGCAGCGTCGCAGGGCCCGCTCGGTGGCGGCGGTGTCCGGGGCGGCTGAGACGAAGTTGCCGCCCATGGCCATGAACACCCTCACCTCCCCGGCGCCCATCGCCCGGATCGTCTCCACCGCGTCGAAGCCGTGGTGGCGGGGCGGGTCGAAGCCGAACTCCTTGTTCATCGCGTCCAGGAACTCCGGGGCCGGCTTCTCGTAGATGCCCATCGTGCGGTCGCCCTGGACGTTCGAGTGGCCCCGCACCGGACAGACCCCGGCTCCGGGCCGGCCCAGGTTGCCGCGCAGCAGCAGGAAGTTCACGACCTCGCGGATGGTGGGCACGGAGTGCTTGTGCTGGGTGAGCCCCATGGCCCAGCACACCACGATCGACGGGGCTGACATGACGTCCCGTGCGGTCGACTCGATGATGTCACGGGTGAGCCCGGTGGCCTCCATGACATCGTCCCAGTTGAGTTTGCGCAGGTCGTCGGCGTACGCCTCGAAGCCCTCGGTGTGCTCGGCGATGAAGTCGCGGTCGAGGACCGTACCGGGGCGGGCGTCCTCGGCGTCGAGCAGGAGCCGCGACAGCGCCTGGAAGAGCGCCAGGTCGCCACCGAGCCGGATCTGGAGGAAACGGTCCGCGAGGGCCGTGCCGCCCCCCGCCACTCCGCGCGCGTTCTGCGGGTTCTTGAAGCGCAGCAGCCCCGCCTCGGGCAGGGGATTGACCGCGACGATGCGCGCGCCGCGGCGCTTGGCCTTCTCCAGGGCGGACAGCATCCGCGGATGGTTGGTGCCGGGGTTCTGTCCGACGACGAAGATCAGGCCGGCGTTGTGCAGATCGTTGAGGTGGACGCTGCCCTTGCCCACCCCGATCGTCTCCACGAGGGCCGAGCCGCTGGACTCGTGGCACATGTTCGAGCAGTCCGGCAGGTTGTTGGTGCCGAATTGCCGGACCAAGAGCTGGTAGAGGTAGGCCGCCTCATTGGAGGTCCGGCCCGAGGTGTAGAAGGCGGCTTCGTCGGGGGTGCGCAGCGCCCTGAGTTCCCGGGAGATGATGGCGAAGGCCTTCTCCCAGGTGACCGGCGCGTAGTGTGCGGATTCGGCGGGCTTGTACATCGGCTCGGTGAGGCGGCCTTGCTGGCCCAGCCAGTAGTCGCTGCGCTCGGCGAGCTCGTCCACCGGGTGAGCGGCGAAGAACTCCGGCGCCACCCGGCGGATGGTGGCTTCTTCGGCGACGGCCTTCGCGCCGTTCTCACAGAACTCCGCCCGGCTGCGGTGGTCGCCTTCGGGCCAGGCACAGCCGGGGCAGTCGAAGCCGTTCTTCTGATTGACCCTGAGCAGTGTCAGCGCGGTGCGCCTGACGCCCATCTGGTCGTACCCCATGCGCAGCGCGTGGGTCACCGCGGGCACGCCGGCGGCCCATTGCCCGGGCGCCCCCACCGTCAGCGCGTCCTCACCGGGCTCCTCGCGGGGCGCCTTGCGTGGCATGGGTGTTTCTCCTCGTCGATGTGGCGGTGGACCGCTGTTATGCGCTCAGCCTGCTCTGCAGCCAGGTGTGGAACTCGCCGATGTGGTGCTCGCTGGGCACCAGGACGCCGCCCTTGGCGTAGGCCCGCGAGCTCATCGCCGGCTGGGTGCGCTCGCAGGCGTCGAAGTCCTGTTGGTTGACCCGGTGGAACAGCTCCACCGAACGCTCCACGTCCTGACCGCTCTCCACCACATGCGGCAGGTAGAGCCAGTCGCACTCCACGACCGTGCGGTCGGGTGCCATCGGATACATCCGGTGGAAGATCACATGGTCCGGCACCAGGTTGATGAAGACCTGCGGCCTGACCGTGATCGCGTAGTAACGCCGGTCCTGGTCCTCTCCCACGCCGGGAATGCGGTCCAGTCCCTCGCTGCCGTCGACGGTGAACCCCTGGATCTGCCGGCCGAACTCCGCGCCGTGCCCGACGTAGTACTGGGCCGCGTACCCGTCGGCGAACTCCGGCAGCACCTCCGTCAGCTCCGGATGGATGGTGGCGCAGTGGTAGCACTCCATGAAGTTCTCGATGATGAGCTTCCAGTTCGCCGTGACGTCGTAGGTGATCCGCCGGCCCACCTCGAGGTCTTCGATCCGGTAGTTCTCGATCGCCTCCACGTTGCCCAGACGCTCGACCACCGCGCCGATCACGTCGTCCTCGAACGACGGCGGGGTGTCGGCCAGCGACACCCACACATAGCCCAGCCACTCCCGGACATGCACGTTGACCAGGCCGTACTCCTGCCGGTCGATGTCCGGCATCGACGTCAGATTGGGGGCCGCGACCAGCTTCCCGTCCAGACCGTAGGTCCAGGCGTGGTACGGGCACTGGAAGGCCCGCTTGACCTCACCCGACTCCTCCAGGCACAGCTTCGCGCCCCGGTGCCGGCAGATGTTCAGGAACCCCTTGATCGAACCGTCCCGCGCACGGGAGACCAGCACGCTCTCCCGCCCGACCTGGTACGTGCGGAACTGACCCGGCTTGGCCAGATCGGCGGAGCGGGCCACGCAGAACCACATGGCCTCGAAGACGCGCTCCTGCTCGAGCGCGAAGATCGCGGGATCGGTGTAGTACTCCCCCGACAACGTGCTGATCAGGCTGGGGGGCAGGCTGGTCGTGGTCACGGTGCTCCTTGAGGGTTACGTCGTGGACGGGGCTGACGGACGCTTCAGGAACGGCGTCGATCTGTTTCTTAATGAGAAACGACGCTCTTATTACGCAACGAGAATCGGGTGTAGAAGTACCGGTGTCAAGAGTTCGGGAGGCCTGCGCCGGCCCGCCGCGGGGCGGTGGCGCGGACCGTCGGGCTCACACGGATCCGGCCCTCTGTGCGGCAGCCTCCGTGGCCAGCAGGCGGCGCCAGCGCATGAACGGCTTGGCCCGGTTCACGCCGAGCACCGCGACCGGCTGGTCCGCGCGCCGGTAGACGGCCAGGAAGCTGCGGTCGTCGGCCGCGCCCTCCTCGATCGTCACCTGGTCGGCTTCGGCGGCGTATCCGGCGAACTGGACGCGGACACCGTACTGGTCGGACCAGAAGTACGGGGGGCGGACGGGCTCGGGGGCGGCTGTGCCACCGGAGAGCAGGGTGGACACGGCGGCCGCCGCACGCTCCAGCGCCCCCGTCCAGTGCTCGACCCGGCGGTGCGCCCCGACCGCGGGGTCGTACCAGGCCGCGCAGTCGCCGACCGCGACGACGCCCGGCAGGCTCGTGCCGCCACCGGCGTCACACCGCACCCCGTTCTCCAGCGCCACGCCCGAGCCGGCGAGCCAGTCGACGCAGGGGCGGGCGCCCACTCCGACGACGACGGTGTCGGCCGCGAGGCGGCGGCCGTCCTCGAGCAGCACCGCCTCCACACGGCTCCCGCCGCTGAGCCCCCGGACGGCGGTGCCGCACAGCAGCCGGACGCCGTGGTCGGCGTGGAGGGAGGAGACCAGCCCACCCATCTCCGCTCCGAGCGGACCGGTGAGCGGGGCCGGTGCGGCTGAGACGACGGTGACTTCGAGGCCCAGCGCACGGGCCGTCGAGGCGACCTCGGCGCCGATGAACCCGCCGCCGACGACCACGAGCGAGCCGCCGCGCGCCAGGTCCGCACGGAGCGCACGGGCGTCGTCGAGGGTGCGCAGCACATGGACGCCGGCGAGGCCGTGTCCGGTCGGCAGGGTGCGGGCCGCCGCTCCGGTGGCCACCACCACCCCGTCGGCGCGGACCGTGCCGCCGTCCGCCAGCCGTATGGCGCGGTCGGACCGGTCGAGGCCGACGGCGCGCGCGCCGAGCATCCAGTGGGCGTCCAGGGCCTCGTCGTCCGACTCGAGCGCGAGGGCGGACTCCGTCATGGCTCCGGCCAGGAACTCCTTCGACAGCGGCGGCCTGTCGTAGGGGCGGTGGACTTCCTCGCCGAGGACGACAAGGCGTCCGTCGTAGCCCTGGGTACGCAGTGCGCGGGCGGCCGACAGTCCGGCGAGCGACGCACCGACGATGGCCACGGTTCTCATGCGGCCCCCTCGCCGGCCAGGCGGTGGGCGACGCGGGGCGGCAGGTTCGGTGCGTCCTGGGACAGCTGGACGTAGATCATGCCGTCCTCGACGACGACCTGGTGGGTGCGTACCGGGAGCTTGGCCGGCGGAGCGTCCACCCTGCCGGTGCGCAGGTCGAACTTCGAGGCGTGCAGCGGGCACTCCACCTCGCACCCCTCCAGCCAACCGTCGGACAGCGAGGCGTCCTGGTGGGTGCATGTGTCGTCGATGGCATAGACCTCGCCGTCATCGGTGTGGAACACCGCTATGGGCGGGGTGTTCTCGAACCGGAAGGCCTCGCCTCGCGGCAGATCGGCGAGACGGCACACGGGAATCATCACGACCACCTCGATGCATATAATGAAACGGATTGCGCGAAGCGCAACGTCAGTCTGAAGTCGGCCATATCCCTTGTCAAGGAGTCGACATGGACACAAGGCGCTGCTCGCCCGCGTACACGTTCATGGAGTCGCCGCGCAGAAAGCCGACCAGGGTGAGCCCGGTCTCCGCCGCCAGATCCACCGCGAGGGCGGACGGCGCCGACACCGCCGCCAGCACCGGAATACCGGCCATGACGGCCTTCTGCGCCAGCTCGAAGGAGGCGCGGCCCGACACCAGCAGAACGCTCCGCGACAGCGGCAGCGCGCCGGCCCGCAGGGCGTGGCCGATCAGCTTGTCCACGGCGTTGTGCCGGCCCACGTCCGCGCGCAGGTCCAGCAGCTCGCCCTCGGCCGAGAACAGCCCGGCGGCGTGCAGCCCCCCGGTCCGGTCGAACACCCGCTGCGCGGCCCGCAGCCGTTCGGGCAGGGCGGCCAGCAGCTCAGGGGAGACCTGGACTCGCGGGGTGTCGGCGATCGGCCAGCGGGCGGTGGTCCGTACGGCGTCCAGGCTCGCCTTCCCGCACAGACCGCATGAGGACGTCGTGTAGACGTTCCGCTCGAGCGTGATGTCGGGGACCGGCACGCCGGGGGCGAGCCGGACGTCGACCACGTTGTAGGTGTTCGAGCCGTCTTCCGTGGCGCCGGCGCAGTACACGATGGCGGCGAGTTCTTCAGCCGCGCCGAGGACGCCCTCGCTCACCAGGAAGCCCGCCGCCAGCGCGAAGTCGTCCCCGGGCGTGCGCATGGTGATCGCCAGCGGCTTGCCGCCCAGCCGGATCTCCAGCGGTTCCTCGGCGACGAGGGTGTCGGGGCGGGCGCCGGCCACGCCGTCCCGGATCCGTACCACACGCCGGCGCACGGTGACCCGTCCCATACCGTTTCTCCAGGTTGTGTACCAGTGACGTTGGCGGCCGGCGCCGGTCCGCCGGGCCGGCACGGGGACATGCCGGTGCGGCACGCGGCCGGTTGACCGCGTGCCGCACGGGGTCGGCTTTGCCGACCGTGCCGTCGGAGGGCGCCCGTGGGCCGCCATTTCATCCGCTGTGGAGAGGTGGAGTTGATCGCTCATGCCGGCCAGGGCGACGCCGACGACGGCCTGCTTCGTTCGCCGGGCGCGCCACGTGCGTGCACGGCTCTTGACAGGGGCTCCGGCTCGCGCAAGCGTGTTGCGCTTATCGCTGTGCGTTTCTTATGGCAGAACGCCCTGGCTCGGGCGTGGCGAGGCGGGGGTCAGTGAGGGGAACGACGCCCGGCATCCGTCCCGCGTCGAGCATCCCGCCGCGGTCGCCATCCACGACGTGGTCATCCAGGAGGGGTTGCCCTGGATCGTCATGGAGTTGGTCCGCGGCGAGTCCCTGGGCGGGGTGCTGCGGCACGGTGCTCTCCCGCCCGCCGAGACCGCGCGGATCGGCCTCGCCGTCGTCAACGCCCTCGCGGCCGCGCACGCCGTCGGTGTCGTCCACCGCGATGTGAAACCCGCGAACGTGCTGCTCGGACAGAACGGCCGCGTCGTACTCACCGACTTCGGCATCGCCCAGATCCAGGGCGAGGAATCCCTCACGGCCAGCGGGGAGTTCGTCGGCTCTGTCGAGTTCATCGCCCCGGAGCGGATGTCGGGCCGCGGCGCCGGTGCGGCGGCCGACCTGTGGTCCTTGGGGGTCGTGCTGTACGCGGCCGTCGAGGGCTGGTCTCCCTTCCGGCGGGACACGCTCGAGTCCACGCTCGCCGCGATCCTGGCCGTCGAGCCGCCCGAGCCGGAGCGGGCGGGGCCGCTCGGGCCCCTGATCCTGCGGCTGCTCGCCAAGGAGCCTGGCCGGCGGCCCGACGCGGAGGAGGCCGCGGCCACGCTGCGGGCGGTGGCCGAGGGGCGGCCCGTACCGGATGGCGCCGAGAGGCTGGTGGAGACCCAGCACAGCTGGGAGCTGCGCGAGTTCGGGGAGAACCCCGGGACGGTGGGACCGGCAGGGGCGCCAGGGCCGACGGGTGGGGCCGACACGGCGTCCGCCGTGATCGCGCCCACGCACGCCCACCCCACCGGCCCCGCCCCCAAGCGCCCGTACGCTACCGGACGCCTGCTCGCCTCCGCTCTGGCCGGCGTGCTGGTCGCCGGGGGCGCCGTCTGGGCGGGCGTCACCGCGGGCGACGACGGAACGACCCCGGCGGCAGGGAAGACCGCCGGCCCGAACACCAGCGCCAGCCCCTCGCCGCGCCCCGGCTCCTGGACCGCCCACCGCGAGAAGCAACTCGACGCGATCGTGTCGGTGCCCGCCGGCACCCCCGAGTACGACCGCTCGGACTCCGGTGCGAACCACCGGGACCCTTCCCAGTGGGTGACCTACGGCGACAAGACCGTCCAGCTCCGGCTGACCCGCAAGGGGGCGGTGCCCCCGACCGTCAAGGAGTGGGCGACGGAGGCCACCTTGTCCTGGGCGGACGACAACGCCCAGACGCTGTACGTACCCACCCGCTTCCACGGCTACGAGGCCATGGCGACCGACACCACGTACGAGGTGGACGGGAAGCGGTACCGGGTGTTCGCCCTGCTCCCGATGGTGCTCGCCGCGCATGCCGCCCACGCCGCGGCCGCCGGCGGGTGCCCCGGGCTCCAGGAAGCCGTCCTCGCAAATCGTCATAAGGTTGAAGGCGACGTTGGAAGCCGTGTCCGCCACCCGAGGGACCGGCGCCTGCCCACCGGCGGGCCCTGTACCCGGAGGCGGTACACACGCGGGACAGAGAGGCTGAGCAATGCCTGCAGGATCCAACCGCAAGCGGGAGCGGCAGTACGAGCACATCAAGGAGAGCCAGGAAGAGCGTGGTACGTCCACCTCCCGGGCCAAGGAGATCGCCGCCCGCACCGTGAACAAGGAACGTGCCCGAGCGGGCGAGGCCAAGACCGCCAGCAAGACCTCCACACGGGACCCGAAGTCCGCGTCGGAGCGAGGCGGGCAGCGGTCGCACAGCGGGGCCAAGGGCCCCACCCGTGACCAGCTGTACAACGAGGCCAAGCACCGCGGTATCGAGGGCCGCTCCCACATGAACAAGGAGCAGTTGGCGAAGGCGCTCGGGCGCTGACGCGCGGCCCACCACTCCTCGCCCGCGGGCCGGTCGCCGGCCCGCTCACGCCGGGACCGGCCCGGGGCATCCGTGTGCGCTGAGCTGTCAGGGAAGTGGGTGTCGCACGGGCCATCGAGGGAAGTCGTCCCTCTGAGATTTTCGGTCAGTGGGCCCTGTGGTGTGGCGGGGAGTGAGGAGGGATGACGGTGGACGACGCTGCCCCGGCCCCGCCGCCACCATGGACGCTGCGGGAGTACGCCGTCCTCGCGGACGGGGAACGCGGCGCCGTGGTGGGGCCCCGTGGTGAGGCGGTGTGGCTGTGCGCGCCCCGCTGGCACAGCGATGCCGTCTTCTCCGCCCTGATCGGCGGCGCGGGGGAGTACACCGTCGGCCCGGCGGACGACTGGAACGCCTGGGGCGGCGCGTACGAGGACGGCACGCTCATCCACGTGGGCCGCTGGATCACCAGTGACGCCGTGGTCGAATGCCGCGAGGCGCTGGCGATGCCGGCCACCCCGGACCGGCTCGTGCTGCTACGCCGCGTCCGGGCCGTGAGGGGGAGCGCCCGGCTGCGGCTGCGGCTCGATGCCCGCCCCGGATTCGGCGCGCAGCCGATGTCCGGCGCCTGGACGGACGACGGCGTGTGGCACGCCTCCGGCGGAGGGCTGCACCTGCGCTTCACCGGCGCCGCCGGCGCCACCCCCACCCCCGAAGGGGGCTTGTACGGGGAGCTGACCGTGAGGGAAGGCGCCGAACACGACCTCGTCCTCGAGATCTCGGAGCGGCCGTGCACACGGCCCCTGGAACCGGAACGGCTGTGGCGTGCCACGGAAGAGTGCTGGGCGGGCGCCGTCCCCGCGTGCTCCGACCTGGTCGCGCAGCGTGACGCCCGCCACGCCTACGCCGTACTGCGCGGCCTGACCAGCGACTCCGGCGGCATGGTCGCCGCCGCCACCACCTCGCTCCCGGAGCGGGCCGGCGCCCGCCGCGACTACGACTACCGCTTCGCCTGGATCCGCGACCAGTGCTACGCCGGGCTCGCCGTGGCCGCGCACGGCCCGCACCCGCTGCTGGACACCGCCGTCGGCTATCTGACCGAACGCCTGCTCGACAAGGGTGACGCGCTGTGCCCGGTCTACACGGTCACCGGGGCCGAGGTCCCGGGGGCCCGGTCCCTGCCCCTGCGCGGGTATCCCGGCGGCAGTGACCGGATCGGCAACAGGGCCGGTGCCCAGTTCCAGCTCGACACCCACGGTGAGCTGCTGCAGCTGTACGCGGCTGCCGCCCGCTTCGACCGCCTCACCCCCGACGCCCGGCGCGCCGTCGATGTGGCGGTGGACGCCATCGAGCGCCGCTGGCTGACACCGGACGCCGGTCTGTGGGAGCTGGAGGACCGGTGGTGGACACATTCCCGGCTCTGCGTGGTGGCCGGGCTGCGCTGCCTGGCCCGCGAGCTGCCGGGCCGCGCGGCGGCCCGGTGGGACACCCTGGCCGATGCCATGCTCGGGGAGACCCGTCGGCGGTGTCTGGCCCCGGAGGGGCACTGGATCCGCGCCGAGGACGACACCGGGGCGGAGGCCGGTCTGCTGCTTCCCCTGGCCCGCGGCGCTCTGCCCGCGGGCGACCCCAGTGGTCCGCGAACCCGCCGGTTCATCGAGGACCGGCTGGCCGAGGACGGCTATCTCTACCGCTTCCGCCACGGGGAGACGCCCCTGGGCGAGACGGAGGGGGCCTTTCTGCTGTGCGGTTTCATGATGGCACTGGCCGCCCGGCACGAGGGCGACACCACCAGCGCGTTCCGCTGGTTCGAACGCACCCGCGCGGCGTGTGGCGCCCCTGGCCTGTTCGCCGAGGAGTACGACGTCGGCCAGCGACAGCTGCGCGGCAACCTGCCCCAGGCATTCGTCCACGCCCAGATGCTGGAAACGGCGGCCAGCCTCGGGGAAAGGCGGTAGCGCATCGCGAAGGAGGCATGGTGATGCATGACGACCACGAAGCGCCGAGGCCCGATGGCCGTGCAGCACCGTCCGGGCGCGTGGAGACCCGGGAGGAGCGGGCCGACCGCAGATGGGCCGAGTTGCTGCAGGAGGTGAGAGTGACGCAGACGGGCATACAGATTCTGTTCGCCTTCCTGCTCACGGTCGCCTTCACCCCGCGCTTCCAGAGTCTGGGGCACTCGGATCGGACCATCTACGTCGTGACGGTCCTCCTGGGGGCGGCGGCCACCGGCGCGTTGATCGCACCGGTCTCCTTGCACCGGATCGTCACCGGACGCCGGCTGAAGCCGGAGACGGTGGATGTGGCGTCCCGCTTCACCGTGGCCGGGCTGGTGCTGCTGCTGTGCACGGTGGTCTCGGCGCTGCTGCTGATCCTGCGCGTCGTCGTCGCCGACGTCACCGCGCTCTGGCTGGCGGTCGCGGCCCTGGTGTGGTTCGTGGGCTGCTGGCTGGCCCCCGCGGTCTGGCTCTGCCGCCGCTCGCGCAGGGAGGACTGAGCGCCCGGCCCCGCCCCACCGCATCCGCCGCACCGGGGGGCGGGGCCGGCGATGCGCCGACCCCGCCGGGCAGGGATCAGTTGTAGCCGAAGCCGGGCGGCAGTGGCCGGTTCACGAAGAGGTGAAGGGGGAAGGCTTCGGCGAGCACACGGTAACCCTCGGGGTTGAAGTGCAGGTGGTCACCCACGTCGAGGTCCGGGCGGAGGCGCCTGGGATCGTCCTTGTCCCGCGCCGCACTGTCCAGGTCCACCACCGCGTCGAAGCGGCCGCTGGTACGTATCCAGTCGTTGACCCGCTGCCGTGCCGCCTCGCGGTGGCCCGCCGCGTCGTCGTAGTCGCGGTTGCCGCCGAACGGGGTGATGGTGGCCCCGTAGACGCGGATCCCCTGCGCGTGGGCGCGCAGGATGATCTGGTCGTAGGCCGCGATGAGCCGGTCCGCGACGTCCTTCTGCCCGTCGGGGGTGGCGGGGGCGGTTCCGATGTCGTTGACGCCTTCGAAGACGATCAGCGAGGTGACGCCGGGCTGCACCAGGACGTCACGGTCCACCCGGGAGAGGCCGTTCGGGCCCAGCCCGTCGGTGAGAACACGGTTCCCGCCGGCCGCCTGGTTCAGCACCGCGGTGTCGGCCGTCCTGCGGTCCGCGCGCAGCCGCGTCATCAGCCGGTCCGTCCAGCGGTCGTTGTGGTTGGTGGTGGAGCCCCTGCCGTCGGTGAGCGAGTCGCCCAGCACCGCGGTGGCCCGGGTCCGCGCCGGTGACCACGTCTCGACGCCGCTCAGGAAGTACCAGTGGTCGACAGGGGTCGCCCCCTCCAGGTCCGTGGCCTCGACGTGGTTGCCGCGCAGCATGTACGAGGTGGTGCGCGAACCGGGGTGGGAGGTGATGGCGGTCGACTGCTGGCCCGTGGCGAGGTACGTGGTCACGGTGAGGTTCGAGCCCGCCGGCAGCTTGAAGTCCAAGGGGTCGGAGACCACCTGCGCGCCCGTCGGCACCGTCGCCTGGGCACGGCCGTGGAAGGTGACCGGCCGGGACGTGCCGGGTCTGATCGCGCTCACACCGGCCCGGCCGTCCACCGGAAGGGCCACGGAGACACGGGTGATGGGCAGCGGCGCGCCACCGAAGGCATTGGAGAAACGGAGCCGAAGGTGGCTGCCGCCCACCGACACATGCACGGTCTGCCGGAGTGTGCTGTCGGCGAAGACCGTGCCGTCCTGGGTGTAGGGCGCGGGCGGCATGTTTCCCGGCTCGGTCAGCTGGGGCATGGCGGTCCACGTTCCCACCCAGTGGGTGCCCGCGGGCGGCGCGCCCGCGCCTGCCCTGGCCGGTGCGGTGCGCGCCTCGCTCCTCTCGGCCCCCTGGGCGCCGGACACCAACATCACGATGGGCACAACGGCGGCGGGCACGGCCGCCGCCCAAAGGCTGAGTCTTCGGGCGATTCCTCGCACGGACCGTCCTTTCCACGCGGGGGGACAGGGCACATTCACCCCACCCTTCCCACCGGTGGCCCGAGGTACACGGTCCCCGGCTTCCCGGCCGCCGCGCCGCCCCGACTGCGGAATGCGGAACACCCGGCCTTCGGGTACGACGGCTTTCGCCGGGCGTGGCGCGCGGCCAGACGGCGGTGCGACCGCCGTCGACGGGGAGGATCGCGCCCTGCACGAAGCGCGCCCCGTCGTCGGCCAGGTTCCGCAGAATCCCCTCGTTCACCTCACCCGGCGGGCGCGGGGCCGCCATCGGCGTCCGGCAGATACCACTGGTGCGGTGCGATCAGTTCGCTGACGGCCGGTTCGGGGCCCCACGAGCCGGGGGCGTACGGCTGCAACGGCGGCGGGTTCTCGAGGAGCGGGGTCGACGCGGCCCAGATGTGCTCGATTCCGTCGGAGCCGGTGAACAGCGACTGGTCGCCCAGCATGGCGTCCAGGATCAGTCGTTCGTAGCCGTCGAGCCCATGGTTCTGGCAGAAGGAGCCGCCGTAGCGGAAGGTCATCGTCGCCGGTGCGAGTCGCATGGTGGGGCCGGGCTCCTTCGCGAGGAAGCAGGCGGCGATCCACCCGGGGTCCCGGAAGTCGATCACCATCTTGTTGCCCCGGTACTTCTCCTGCTGGGCGAGGTCGGTACGGAACATCCTCAAGGGCGGCTCGCGCAGGCCCAGGGTGATCACCTCGCGCCCCTGGGCGAGGCTCTTGCCGGAGCGCAGATGGAACGGGACTCCGGCCCACCGCCAGTTGTCCACCTCCAGGCGCAGCGCGGCGAACGTCTCGGTCTGTGAGTCGGGGGCGACACCCGGTTCGTCGCGGTAGCCCTCGTACTGGCCGCGTACGACATGCCCGGGTTGGACGGGGCGCAGCGCCTCGAAGACCTTGGCCTTCTCGTCCTGCAGCGGCTGGGCGGCGAGCGAGACGGGTGGTTCCATCGCCACGATGCCGAGCACCTGGATCAGATGGGTGACGATCATGTCCCGGTAGGCTCCGGTCCCTTCGTAGAAGTGGGCACGGCCCTCGAGGCCGAGCGTCTCGGGAACGTCGATCTGCACATGGCTGATGTGGTCCCGGTTCCAGATGGGCTCGAACAGGCCGTTGGCGAAGCGGAGGGCGAGGATGTTGTCCACCGATTCCTTGCCGAGGAAATGATCAATGCGGTAGACCCGGGACTCGTCGAAGACGGCGTGGATCGTCTCGTTGAGCGCTCGTGCCGAGGCGAGATCGGTGCCGAAGGGCTTCTCCACGATCACTTTCCCGTTCTCCGCGAGGTTCGTGTCGCCGAGCATTCCGACGGTGGACGCGAACGCGGAGGGCGGAATGGCCAGATGGAACAGTCTGCGTGGCCGCCCGCCGAGGGAGTCCTCGGCTGCCCCTACGGCCGCGAGCAGCGGGCCGGGGTTCTGGGAGTCGGCCGCGCCGAAGGACAGCGCGTCCGCGAAGGACTGCCACGCCGGCCCGGACGGCTCGGACCGTCCGAAGGTGGCCACCGCGTCGTGCGCCAGAGCGCGGAAGGCGTCGTCGCTCAGCGCGGACTTGGCACGGGACGAGCCCACGATGCGGTAGCCGTCCGGGAGGAGGCCCGCCGTGGCGAGGTGGAACAGCCCGGGGAGGAGTTTGCGCCTGGCGAGGTCGCCGGTGGCGCCGAAGAGCACGATCACATGGTCGTCCGGGCGGGTCACGGCCGGCTCCGCATCATGCCGAGCCGCACGGGGGTATCGGTGGCCATGGTGCTCTCCTTCGGGACGGGGCGCCTCGACGAAGTGAGCAGCTGTTTGAGGGTGCGGAGGCGCCGAAGGTGTGCATACCGACGATGGCCCCGCCGTGGCCGACGTACCGGTCCCAGCCGAGCGTGGACGCCTCCTCCACCGCGACCCTGGCCGCCACCGTGGGCGGCAGCACCTGATCCCGGTGCTCCCGTCTGTGCACCGCGTCGACGAGCCTGGCCGAGAGGGCCGGAGCGGGCCATCCGAACCGGCCCACCCCCACCAGCCTAGGCTCGCTCGTACCCGCCCTCAACTCAGGTGTGGCCCGGCTGTACGCCGCGTATGTGCGTTGGCGCACCCCGCACCACGCGCGCGGTCAGTTCGGCTGCCGACGGGCCCGCTTCACCTCACGGTCGATGGCCCAGGCGTCGGCGACCGGCCCGATGTGGCCGAGCTTGTCGGGGTTGATCACGGTGCGGATGGTCTGGATCTGCCCCTCGAGCACATCGAGGGCCAGGGTGTGCAGGACCTTCCCGTCCCGGTCGCGGAAGATGGCGCCGGGCTGGCCGTTGACCTCGTGCGGCTCGAACGACACGTCGATCCGGCTCATCAAGGGGAACACCGTGCCCAGCATCCGGGCCACGTTGTCCGCGCCGATGACGGCCCTGGCCAGCTGCGGGGCCTTGCCACCGCCGTCCCCGACCAACTGCGCGTCGGCGGCGAGCAGATTCCGCAGCCCGCCCACATCGCCGTCCTTCAGCGCGTCGAAGAACCGCTGCGCCAGCTCCTGCCGCTCCCGCCGGTCCGCTTCGAACCGCGGCCGCCCGGCCTCCATGTGCCGCCGCGCCCGCACCAGCAGCTGCCGGCACGCCGACTCCGAACGCCCCACCGCCGCGGCGATTTCGTCGAACCCGAAGGCGAACACCTCGCGCAGCACGAACACCGACCGCTCCAGCGGGCTCAGCCGCTCCAGCAGGAGCAGCGCGGCCATCGACACCGAGTCGGCCAGCTCCACCGCCCGCGCCGGATCCTGATACGGATCGCTCAGCAGCGGCTCGGGAAACCACGGCCCGACGTACTCCTCCCGCCGTACCCGGGCGGAACGCAGCACATCGATCGAGATGCGTGTCACCGCGGCCGACAGAAAGGCCTTGGTCGACGTGGGCCGGGTCGTCGAACCGTCAAAGCGCAGCCATGTCTCCTGCACCGCGTCCTCGGCCTCGCTGACGCTGCCCAGAATCCGGTAGGCAATGGAGAACAGCAGCGGCCGCAGCTCCTCGAACTCCTCGACCTTGCTCACGCCGGGTCCCCTCCCGTAGAGGCTCTTCCACCTGGCCGTACTCGTCGGCGCAGACATCTTCTGGTGATCATCCGGGTCGCAGGCAGGCCAGGGCAACGCCCCCGCCCCGCCACCCGGGGGCCCGGAGCCCGCCCGGGGGCCCGGAGCCCGCAGCCGGGCCCCGGACCAGTTGCCGTGCCCGTGTTCAGTGGAACTGCCCGACCTTGTAGTCGCCCGCCGGCTGCTGGGTGATGATGTTCAGCCGGTTCACCGAGTTCATGAAGGAGACCAGGATCACCAGGGCGGTCAGCTGCTCCTGGTCATAGTGGGTGGCGGCGTGTGCCCACACCTCGTCGCTGACCCCGACGGCCGCATCCGCGACCCGGGTCCCCTCCTCCGCCAGCGCCAGCGCGGCACGCTCGGCCTCGGTGAAGACCGTGGCCTCCCGCCACACGGCGACCAGGTTCAGCCGCACGGAGGTCTCGCCCGCCGCAGCGGCCTCCTTGGTGTGCATGTCGATGCAGGCGGCACAGCCGTTGATCTGGCTCACGCGCAGCGCCACCAGCTCCTGCGTCGCGGCCGGCAGCGACGACTCCTTGAGCGCCTTGCCCGCCGACATGAAGTACTTGAGGGCCTTTCCGGCGGTCGGGCTGGCGAAGTAGTTCAGTCGCGCGTCCATGGTGTCTTCCTCCGTGGTGGTCAGTGGCTTACACCCCCGAGACGAGGTAGCCCGCGCCCCTGTGACATGAACGGATGTGACCTGCCTCTCTCGCCGGCGTTTCGGAGGGTGCCCGGCCGGGACATCATGAGTCTGTGATCGCCCTCATCGTCGTCGTCTTCGCCCTGGCGGTGGCGTGCTTCATAGCCGGGGCGAACAGCTCCGCCGCCTCGGCGGCCAACGCGGTCCTCTCCCGGCGGACGGGATGGCTGGTCCACGGAGTGGTCCTGGTGGCCCTGGGCCTGTACCTGGTGAACGTGCACCAGGAGCGGACGTGGAGCGATGGCGAGGTGGAGGCAGTGGCGCGGGAGGCGGCCGAGGCCGTCGACGGAGCCACATACCGCAGCGCCTACCTCGTCCATGACGCGGTGGAGGACGGCTTGCGGCGCGCGGCCAAGGGCAAGGGGGCTTGGGAAGAGCTGCGGGTGCGCAGCCAGGGGCTGGACTTCACGGTCTTCGCCGAAGAAGACGGGCCGGCTCACTGCATCCGGGTGACCACGACCGAAGCCACCGTGGGCGGCGCGGGAACAACCGGCCCGGAAGCCACTGCGGTTGAGGGGGTCCGGGTGTCCGCCACGGTGTCCGGCGGCCGGTGCTAGGCCCCGGTAAGGGGGTGCGGGCCCGGCGAGCGGGCCCGCACCCGGCCCCGGGCACGCGACGTCGCCACCTCGCCGTCTCGGAGGGTGCTCAGTCGAGACAGAACTCGTTGCCCTCGATGTCCTGCATCACGATGCACGACTCGTTGTAGTCATCGGCAAGCAGCACTCGCTCGCGTTTCGCGCCGAGCGCGATCAGTCGTGCGCACTCGGCTTCGAGTGTGGCCAGGCGCTCTTCACCCACGAGGCCGGTGCCGACTCGCACGTCAAGATGGACCCGGTTCTTGACGACCTTGCCTTCGGGGACGCGCTGGAAGTACAGCCGCGGGCCCACGCCTGAGGGATCACTGCAGGAGAATCCCGAACCCTGCCGCTCAGGTGGCAGAGAGCGATCGAAATCGCTCCACGTGGCAAACCCCTCAGGTGGCGGCGGTACGACGTACCCCAACACCTCGCACCAAAAGCGAGCGACGCGCTCGGGTTCTGCGCAGTCGAAGGTGACTTGGACTTGTTTGACCGATGCCATCGGGCCACCGTAGCAGGGGGCTCTGTTGCGTGTTTCCCGGTGGGTATCCGCTCACGGCCATGCCCTGCCACGAACGGCCGAATGCCCCCTGCGTGTGTGACACGTTCTTCAAGCGCCGCTCCAGCGGCCGGATCGCCACGCCCGCACAGCGCCGCCGGTAGCGCCCAGGTGGCGCCGTGGCGGACCCGCGGCCACCTCACGGCTTGCCCGGTGCGGCATGCGCCACGGCCGGCCGTCCGCCCGTGGGCGGGGTGTCGGCCACCCGGAAACCTGTGAGGTCATCGGCTGAACAACTCGAAGACGACGGCCGGTTGGCCACCGAACCGCGCGCTCGCCGCATGGGCGTTGTCGGTCAGGAAGCGACGCACATACGTCTCGGGATCCTCCTCGGTCAATGCCTCGATGTAGGCGCGGTGCTCGAGCAGCGAGCGCACCGCCCGCTCCAGGCCGCGGTCGGCCCGTACGGCGTGGGAGGGGTCCTTGGAATTGGCGACGGCGACCCAGCGCACACCGTTCCACATGATGTGGGTCTTGGTCGGTACAGAGCTTGCCACTCCGGCCAGGCCGGCGCCCTCCGGCTTTCTCCGGCTCCTCCAGCAGTCCGGGCAGGACCCACCACGACACCGCGGATGAGACGCGCGTCACGCCCCAGCCCTGTCACACCCTGCAGGGCTGCCCGGTCATTGGTGTGTATCCGCAACATGGTTAGGAGATCACCGTGGAATCGCGTCTCAACTACTTCGGCAATCCCCTCGCGGCCAAGGTGCTGAAGCACATCAACTCGGCCGGCAAGGTGGTGTCGGACTCGACGCTGCCGGCAGCGACGCAGGAACTGGTGAAGATTCGCGCGAGCCAGATCAACGGCTGCGGCTTCTGCACTGATATGCACACCAAGGAAGCCGCCCTCGCCGGGGAGACCTCGCTGCGCCTCAACCTGATCGCGGCCTGGCGGGAGGCCACGGTCTTCACCGACTCGGAGCGGGCCGCACTGGAACTGGCGGAGCAGGGCACCCGGATCGCCGACGCGGCCGGTGGTGTCACGGATGAGGCATGGGCGAACGCGGCCAAGCACTTCGACGAGGAGCAGCTCGTCGCGTTGGTGTCCCTCATCGCCGTCATCAACGCCTACAACCGCATCAACGTCATCAACCAGCAGCCCGCCGGGGATTACCAGCCCGGCCAGTTCGGCTGACCGGCAACCGGTGAGCAGCACCCGGCCTTCCCGGACGGGAAGGTCCACCCCCTCCGCCTCATACGGAACTCAGCCGACTCTTCGGTCACACTCCTTATCCAAGCCCCCAGCGGGCCCCAGGACATGAGCGGTCCTACTCAGTTCGCGCCCTGGTGGCGGGCACCGCCGCGGGCGCCGGCGGCAGCCGGTAGGTGGCGCAGGACGCCGGGATCCGCACCCCGCTGAAGCGGAGGTGGGCGAGGCGGCGGTGGAACGCGGCGCCGTGCATCAGATGGCGTGCCACATCGGCGACCCGGCGCCGGCCGGGGTCTGCCAGGACGGAGCCGGCCGCCCAGTCGTTGAACGCGCCCATCGCCGGCCCGCACCAGACCTGGTAGTCGCCGCCGCGCTCGGCGCCGGTGACGGCCCAGCGGGACGACTGGCCGAGGTACCAGCGGAAGACCAGGGCCATACGGTGCTTGGGGTCGAACTCGGCGCGGAGGAGCTGTTCGGGATGGTGCTCGGCGAGATAGTCCGCACTCTCCTGCCAGACCTCGGACAGGGGGCGCTGGAAGACCGTCGCCTCCAGGCGTCGGCGGTCCGCGGCGGGGAGCTCGTCCAGGCCGGCGTGGGTGCGGTAGAGCTCGTGCAACCGGCGTGCCCGGCCGGCGAAGAGGCTGCCGCTGCGGAGGACCTGGACCTCGGCACCCCCCTCGAACATGTCGGCGGCCGGGGCCATCGCGTAGTCGGCGGGTCCGGCCGCGGCGAGCAGCGCCTTGACCTGCGGGGAGGTGCCTGCCTCCAGGCAGGCCTGGTTGACCGAGCCGGTGACGACGTAGGCGGCGCCCAGGCTGAAGGCGGCCAGGGCCGCCTCCGGGGTGCCGATGCCACCGGCCGCGCCGACCCGTACCTGCGGCGTCGCGCGGCCGAGCTCGCGGGCGACGCGGTCCCGCAGCCGCAGCATCGCGGGCAGCGCGGTGACGAGCGGGCGGCGGTCGGTGTGTCCCGCGGAGTCCGCCTCGACGGTCAGATCGTCGGCCATCGGGACGAGCCGCGCCAGGGCGACCTGCTCGGCGGTGATCTCGCCGCGGTCGAACAGGGCGCGGACCATCGGCTCGGGCGCCGGGCGGAGGAACAGCTCGGCCACCTCCGCGCGGGACACTTTCGCGATCAGCCGGTTCTCGGCGTACGCTCCGCCCCCGGGGCCCAGGCGCAGCCCCGCCACCCGGTAGCGGACCAGGTCGGGGGTGAGCTGGACGAACGCCGAGGCCTCGACACACCGCAGCCGGTGCCTCACACAGAGGTCGACAACCGCTCGCTCCAGGTGCGGGGCGTGCGGGGTGTGGATGAGATTGACGGCGTGAGGCAGGCCGGGGATCTCGCGAGCGAGCCGCGTCAGGGCCCGCTCGACCCGTTCGGGAGGCAGGCCGGCGGCGCCGAAGGAGGCGAGGAAACCGGCGCGGGCCAGCGCGGCCACCAGCTCCTCCGAGGCGATGCCTGCGGCCATGGAACCGGCGAGATACGCATGGGACACGCCGTGACGGCGCCCGAAGCCGGACTCGCCGAGCCGGGTGGACGGCATCGGCCCGGCGACGGCCAGCGGGGTCAACGGGCCGCCCGCGCCCGGAGGTTCGGCGGTGGCGCCGATCCGGTCCCCGTTCCGGACGATGTAGCAGGGGGCGTCCAGGTCGGCGAGGACGGCGTACACCCCGTCCGGGTCGTACCGCACTGTCATGACGACACCCGCTCCTCCGCCGTCCCGCCGGTCGGCAGGATCTCCACGCCGATGTTGTCCACCTGGTAGATCCGCAGGTCGTCGCGCCATACGCTGCCGTCGGCGATGAGCAGGAGACCGTCGCCGTGAGGCCGCACCTGGCGGATGTGGACCTCGCCGCGCATCAGCCGGTGACCGGGTGTGATCTGCCCCCGGTACTTCCAGGCCAGCTCGACGAGGGCCGCGGGCCGCGCGGCCGGGGCCGGCAGGGCGTCGGCGAGGCCGGTGTGCAGCGCGTACGCCGCGACGGACTGGAACAGCGCCTCCACGCCCACCGATCCGGGCATCACCGGGTCGAAGCGGAAGTGGTGCGCCATGAACCAGTCGTCCTTCGGCACCGTCCGCTCCCACAGGAGGTATCCGGCGCCGTGTTCGCCGCCGTCCGGCACCAGGTCGGCCTCGCGCAGCAGCGCGAACCGCCCGCGGCCGAGCCGGACGTCGTGGGAGAGGTCGAGCCGGCGCAGCCCCGGGGGCCGCGCCGGAAGGCGGTCCAGCCAGGGCGGAACGCACCGGCCGCCGTCGAGCCCCTGCTGGTTGTCCAGGACCTCCTTGGTGAGGAAGCCGTGGACCGACTCGCCCGAGTAGACCGGCCCGTCGGGAAGGCTGAGCTCGTAGGCGTAACGGTGGAGGATCGCCCCCGGCAGCTTCGAGTGGTCGGCCAGCGTGATGCGGTGCCGCAGGGCGAGACCGCGCGGGTCGGCGTGGCGGAGCAGGGTGGCGCGGCCCTCCAGGTTCCGGCAGACGAAGGCGCTGTCGCGATGCTGGTCGAGCATGCCCTGGGCGGCGCTCAACTGGGCGGCGGCCTGGAGGCTGGACTCCATGTACAGGAGGTTGGGCACGGCGCCGGAGCCGTTCTCCCGGCAGAACCAGGGGTCGGGGTGGACGGCGTACTCGCTGGTGAGGGTGGCGCCCGTCCGGAATTCAAGAGGCTCGGCGTCGTAGTCGAGCGCTTGGTCGACCATCAGCAGGTCGCCGCGCGGCAGCCGGGGCCGCACGGTCACCGGGGACACCGAGGTCGCCTGGGGTTCGCCGGTGACGGCCGAGAGGTCGCCCTCGGCCGAGTGGGCGAGCAGCAGCCGCTGCAGTGCGCCGCTTTGCCGCAACGACTTCTGGGCGGCGGCCGGGGAGTCGCGCGCCTCCCAGATCGTCAGGGCGCCGAGGTCGGTGCCCGGCGGCTCGTGGAGGGCCACGCCGATGCCGTGCAGACGGGCCACCGGCCGGTCGCCGGCGAGGACAACGGCGTCGGCGACGACGTGCGGGCGGGGCACGAGCCCCACCTCGGCCACGTCGAGCTCGCAGCGCAGGGCGGAGCCGAGCGCGGCCGGGTCGATCACCTCGATGGCGGTCGGGCCGCCGTCCCAGGGCTGGAAGCGCGGCTCCGGCAGGCACAGATGCAGCCCGCAGTACAGCGCGTACGCCTGGAGCACACCGGCGACGGCCTCGGCAAGCAGCGGGGTGGCGTCCCCTCCGCGCGCGGGCCCGCCGCCGTGGAAGGTGAGCTCGGCGGCCACCTTGCCCTGCCCGTAACGGCCTCCCTCGCAGGCCAGTTCCGTGATGCTGCCGATCAGCCGCGGGGCCGGTCCTGGCAGCCGCGGGCCGGTGCCCTCGCCCTCGAAGTCGGGGCCGAGGACCTCCGTGAGGAATCCGCCGGCGAGGGCCCGCAGCTCCTGCCAGGTCAGCCGGGACCGCCGGGCGACCGCCAGCGGGCGGAACTGGCGCGGGTAGCGAGGGGTTTGACGCTCCGGCCAGGGAGCCTCGTCCGGCAGCTGCTGGGTGGCATGTCCGGGCGTCAGGAAGCCACCGGTGCCGGTGGCCTCGACCAGGAGGTTCCCCTCGACGTGGACCTGCCAGTCGAACGTGAAGCGTGTGCCGCGCTCGTCCCGGTGGACGGCCTCGGCGCCCGCCCGCACGTGGAGCTCCGCCCCGGCCTCCGGCAGCTCCCGGTGCCAGCTGAGGTCGGTGCGGCCGGGCCGGTGGACGGCCCCGGCCGGCGCCAGCCCGCGTGCCCCGAGCAGGGGCAGGGCCGCCGCGGCGGCGTCGAGGATCCACACCGGGTCGGCCTGGCCCGCCACGCTGTACGCCGCGTCCGCCGGGACCGTCCGGACCAGCTCGACGCGCGCCGGGCGGTCCATGTATTCCGTGGGTTGCGGCGCGGGAGCCGCCGCGGGCCGCGCGCCCGGCGCATGGCGCGCGAGGAGGTGCCGCTGGACAGCCTCGTGGGCCTCCAGCACCGCCGCGTGGGCGCGGCCGACCCGGTCGGCGATGTCGCGCGCGAGGTGGCTCAGGTCGCCGAGGCCCTGCGGGGCGGGCGGAGCCGGCGCGGCGGACGGGGCGGGAAGGGCAGGAAGGAGCAACGGCTCACCTTCGAAGCCCAGTTCCTCGACTGCGTCGAAGCCCCATTCACCGTGGGCGGCGACGGTGGCGGCGCCGTCGGCCCCGGCGGGAGCGCCGGTGTCAGCCATTTCGTCCCCCGGGCTCCGCGGGCAGGAAGATGCCGCTGTCCTTCATCTCCGGTGAGGTGAGGATCATGCCGATCCGGCTCCACCGCTGGAGCACCCTTCCCTCCGGGGTGCAGGCGGTGACCGTGCAGATCAGGTGCAGGGGGCTCTCCTCGACGGATTCGGCCACGAGCACGAACGGCACGTCCGCGGGCAGTGGCGCGAAGAGCTGAACCCGCTCCACCGACACCGGCAGACAGAGCAGGCCGAGGCGCTGGCGGCCGAGCAGCGCCGCCGCCTGGAGCAGCAGGTCCGTGAGGGCCGGGCTGTACCTGGCCCCGGCGAACGCGCCCTGGCCGAAGGCCGGGTCGGCCATCCGGACGGCGAGGACGAGCCTGCCGGGCCGCTCCTCCAGGATCGGTCCGAGGCCGCGCAGGGTCGGCCCGTGGAAGAGGAAGCCCTCGTACGCCTCGTGGGTCTGCGGGTCGAAGTCCGGGAGCTCGTGGGGCGACAGGTCGATCTCCGGCGCTTGGGTGGCCCGTTTCTCGAGGAGGAAGTTCCCCGCGAAGCGGAGCACCTGCGCGGCGCCCTCCCGTTCGCTGCTGAGCCGGACGGCGATGGCGGCCGAGTCCCCGCTCTCGGGCCTCTCGGGCGGCGAGACCGTCAGCAGGAAGCGGTCGTCCTCCACCGAACCGTCGAAGACCAGCCCCTTGCTGATCTTGAAGTCGCGGCACTCGACGACCGGCTGCCCGCCGTGCATCGCCTCCACCACGCGTACGCCCCAGCCGACCGCGGCCGTCAGCGGCAGCACCGGCCAGCCGTGGATGCGGTGGTCGGCGAGCAGCGGCTCGGCGGCGAGCTCCGCCATCCGCCGCTCCACGACCACGCCGCCGGCCGGCAGCGTCTCGCTGCGCCGGTACATGGGCTCCAGCGGGCCGATGACCGTCACCAGGTCCGCGGCGTGCTCGGGGCTCATCTGCTCGGTGAAGTAGCCGGCGCCGACGTCCCGGGCGAGCAGCGGCACCCCGTGCTGCATGAACAGCTTCTGGACGCCGGGGGAGGCCATGCCGCCGGCCCACGGCCCCCAGGCCAGGGCGGTGGCATGGCGGCCGGGATACCTGGCCTTCCAGGCGCAGACGAACCGGCTCAGCGCCTCGTTGGCCAGGGCGTAGTCGGCCTGCCGGAGGTTTCCGTAGATGCCCGAGACGGAGGTGAAGACGACCAGGTGACGCAGTCGTTCGGCGTCGAGCGCGTCCAGTACGTTGCCGAGCCCGGTCAGCTTGGTGCCGACCACCCGCCCGACACCCTCCGCGTCCTTGTCGGCGAGGAACTGGTCGGCGAGGACGCCCGCCCCGTGGACGACGCCGGTGACCCGGTCGGCGTGCGGGCCCAGCGCCGCGCGCACCGCCGCGGCGTCGGTCAGGTCCACGGCCACGTACTCGGCCTCGGCGCCCGCATCGCGCAGGGCGGCCAGGGTGGCCCGGATCTCGCGCCCGCCGGTGGTCTCGCGGACCTGCCGGGCGATCAGCTCGACGGCGGCCGGCTCCTCCGGGTCCTGGCCGGTGGCGCGCAGCTGTTCGGCGGCGGCGGCCTTCAGCTCCTCCCGGCCGTCGAGCCCTGCCGCCCAGTCGGGCTCGTCCGCAAGCGGTGTGCTGCCGAGCAGCAGGTAGCCGCAGCGCACCTGCCGCGCCAGGGCGATGGCGCACCAGGCGGTGATGCCCCGCGCGCCGCCGGTGACCAGCAGGGTGTCGTCGGCCGTCAGCTCCGCGGGCGGCTCGACGGCCACGTCCCGGCCGTCGGGTGCGGCCGCTGCGTTCCGGTCGTCCGGCGCGGCCACTGCTCCCCGGTCGTCCGGCGCGGCCGCGTCGACCAGCGGGACCGGCTCGGCGACCAGGACCGGCGTACGGCGCCCGGCCGGGTGGCGGGCCACCTCGTGGAGGTCGACGGCGGCATCCGCGAGCTCGCCCGCGAGGCAGGTGCCGACCTCCTCCTCGGTCAGCTCGGGAGCCAGGTCGACCGTTCGGCAGAAGAGCTCGGGCGCCTCCAGGGCCAGCGACTTGACCAGCCCGGTGACGCCGCCGGCCAGCGCCCGGTCGGAATCGCCGCCCGAGCCGGCGTAGCCGAGCGCGCCGTCGAGCCGGGTGACGGCGACGAACCCGGCGCGGGTGCCGCCGGCCGCCGCCCCGCCGAGGGGCTGACGCAGATGCTTGGCGACCAGGACGGCGTGGGCCAGGCGGCGCACGGCGTCGTCGCGGTCGGTCCCCGGGTCGCCGCTGAAGGGGAGCAGGCACAGGTCGAGGCGCGGCACGGCGGCGTCAAGGAGGCGGACCTGCTCCGCCAGGCTCTCCTCGCCCCAGTCGGCCGGCTGCCAGGTGTCCGGTTCTGACTCTCCGGACGCGGTGCGGGTCCCGGGCAGCGCGAGCCGGCCGACCCACCAGCCGCGCGACCGGAGCGCCGTGGCGATCCAGCCGCTCAGCTCCCCGCCGTCGTCGACCAGTACGGCGCGTGGCTGTTCCGCATAGGCGCCGAGCAGGACGTCCGGCTCGGGCAGACCGCGCCAGCCGATGTGCGCCCGGCCCAGCGGCACCGAGGCGGCGACACGGAGATTGGTGGTGGGGTTCTTCAGCACCTCGGGGATCAGCGTGGCGAAGTCCCGGACGGTTCGGGCCGCCGTGAAGCGGAAGATCTCCTCCCGGGAGAAGACCGGGTAGCGGCGCCAGAGTTCGGAGGCGATCTCCAACTGCTTGAGGGAGTCGATGCCGAGCTCCGTCTGCAGATCGATGTCGGGATCGATCATGTCGATCGAGTAGCCGGTCTTCTCGGCCACCACCTCCCGCATCACCTGCTCGATCTCCACGGGATCGAGGTTGGCCAGCTCGGCGCGGAGCTCGGGGTCGATCGCGGCGTCGAAATCGGCGTCGCGGAGCACTTCGAGCGCGGATTTGCCGGTCGGCGTGCCCGCTTCGCCGGGCCCCATGGGTTCAACGGGTACGACGGGGCCGATGGGCTCGACGGGTACGAGCGGGGCCGGGCTCTGCGGCGGTCCGTCCACGGCGGGCAGACCACCGGGGTGCGACGGTGTGTCGAGCACATGCCCGTCGGCCGCGGCGAACGCGGCGGGCGCCCCGTTCACATCGCTCAGGGGCCCGTCGGCCGTGCCGCCCGGCGAATACCCCGTCGGCGTCACGCCCGTGGGAAGGCGCAGCAGATCGCCCAGCACCTCGCTGGCGCGGGCGTGAGCCTCGCCGAGCGCCACGCTGTGGTCCCGGATGGCGGTGATCCCGGCGAGGACCGCCTCGGCCGAGCCGCCGCCGACGCCCTCGTTCAGCAGGTTCACCAACTGGTCGGCGGTCCGCAGCTGCCCGTCCAGATAGCGGGTGTGCATCGTCAGGTGCTCGGCCGCGGCGCGCCCCAGCGGATCGTCGTGGGCGGGGGCCGCGGTCTGTGGCGCGGCGACGGGCTCCGGCTCCCGGCCGACGGGCTCGGCCACCCGGTACGGCGTGTCGAGGACGCGCTGGTACTCCTCCTGGCGGGCGATCGTGGCGAACTGCGGGCCGTCGAGGACCCGGGCCACCGCGGACGCGGCGGGGCGCGGCGGCACCGGCTCGTCGTACCGGTCGATGCCGCTCAGCGGCAGCCCCAGAACGGTCAGTTGGACGGCGGCCTGCTTCAGGGCGAGCGCGCTGTCGCCACCGGTGCCGATGTCCGTCCAGACGATGTCCACCCCCTGATCGCCGAGTGTGTGCTCGACGAACTGGGAGAGGGTGCGCTTCGGTCCGAACTCCACGAAGACCCGGAAGCCGTCCGCGTACATCTGCCGCAGCCTGGCCTCGAAGTCGACGGTGTCGACGATCTGCCGCGTCAGCACCTCGCGGTTCGCCGCGGGGTCCTCGCCATAGCTCGCTCCCGGAGTGTTCGCGTACACCGGGACGCGCGGGGCACGGAGCGGGATGTCGGCGATCCGGCGGGCGAAGGAGGAGACGGCGTGCTGGACATGCGGGGTGTGGAAGGCCGCTCCGACGGACAGCCGCTGCGCCGGGATGCGGCGCTCGCCACAGGCCGCGGTGAACCGCTCAACGGCGGCCGTGGGACCGCCGACCACCACCTCCTCGGGCGCGTTCCGGTTGCACACCGTCAGCTCGGGGAACTCGGCGAGCAGCGCGTCGAGCCGGGCGGGCGAGGTGCGCACGCCGGCCATGGCACCCGGGTCGTGCCCGGCCGCGTCGGCGGGCGGGGCCATCGCCTCGGCGCGGGCCGCCGTGGCGGCGAGGAAACCGGCGTCGTCGAGGCAGTCGGCGGCCCACAGGGCGGTCAGCTCGCCGAAGCTGTGGCCGAGCACGCCGTCCGGCGCGAAGCCGAGTCCGGACAGATAGCGGAACTGCCCCATCGACAACGCCCCGATGGCCGGCTGGGCGTAGGTGGTGCGGCGCAGCCGCTCGGAGGCCCGCCGCAGGTCCTTCCCGTCGCGCCCGGGCGCCGGGTAGACGACGTCGGACAGCAGCTCCCGGGGCGGATCGGCCTCAGCGTACGGCGCGTTGGCCGCGTCGAAGGCGGCGCGCACCGGTGGGACGCAGAGCAGCGCCTCGCGGCCCATGTTGACGTACTGGCTGCCCTGGCCGGCGAAGAGCGCCGCCGCCTTGCCGTCCGCGGGGAGCGCGGCGGCGCGGTACCAGATGCCGTCCGCGTGAGTCCAGCGAGCAAGGCCGGGGTGCGCGTCGAACTGTGCCATGGCCTTGGCCAGCAGGTCGGCATAGGAGTCGGCGGTGGCGACGAAGCCCAGACGGGCGTGGTCGGCGGGTATCTCGCCGCGGGCGGCCAGCTGTTCGCCGCGTTCGAGCAGTTCGCGCAGCGCCTCGGGGGTCGGGGCGTGCCAGAGGTGGGCTCGCGGGGCGGTGTGCAGGGTGCGCGTCGCGTCGGTCGCGCCGTTGGGGGGTTGGTGTTCCTCCAGTACGGCGTGCGCGTTGACCCCGCCGAAGCCGAACGCGGAGACCCCGGCCCGGCGCACCGGGCGCCGCGGGTCGCGGATCCACGGGCGGGTGGTGGTGTTGACGTACAGCGCCGCGTCCTCCTGCCGGGCCGCGGCGGTTGGGGTGCGGACGTTGATGGTGGCGGGCAGCACCTTGTGGTGCAGGGCCAGGGCCGCCTTGATCAGCCCGGCCGCGCCGGCCGCCGCCTTGGTGTGCCCGATCTGGGACTTCACACTGCCGACGGCCGCGTACCGCCGGTCTCCGGGCGTCGCCATCAGTGTGTTGAGCGCCCCGAGTTCCACGTCGTCACCGGTGGTGGTGCCGGTGCCGTGGGCCTCGATCAGCCCGACCGAGGACGGCGGGCAGTCGGCGTCCTCGTAGGCCCGGCGCAACGCGGTGAGCTGGCCGTCTCCGCAGGGCGCGAAGATGCTCTGAGACCGGCCGTCGCTCGAGGTGCCGAGGCCTCGGATGACGGCGTAGACCCGGTCGCCGTCGCGCTCGGCGTCAGCCAGCCGCTTGAGGGCCAGCATCCCGATGCCCTCTCCCACGAGGGTGCCGTCGGCGTCCTCGTCGAAGGGGCGTATCTCGCCGCTCGGCGACAGCGCCGGGGTCTTGCTGAAGCACATGAAGGAGAAGACGGTGTTGTCCGCGTCGCAGCCGCCGGTGATCATGAGGTCGGCGCGATGTCCGACCAGCTCGCTGACGGCCATCCGCAGCGCGGCGAGGGAGCTGGCGCAGGCGGCGTCCACGGTGCCGTTGAAGGCGCCGAGGTTGAGGCGGTTGGCGATCCGGCCGGAGACGACGTTGCCCAGGAAACCGGGGAAGGAGTTCTCCGTCCACGGCGGGAAGGCCGCAGTGTACCGGCGCGCGATCTCCTCGGCGTCCCGCTCGCTCAGGCCGCAGCTGAGGGCCGCCGCCTTGAGCGCGGGCGTCTGGAGCCGGGCCGCCAGCGGCATCATGCTCGAACTCCCGCCGCACACTCCGAGCACCACCCCGGTCCGCGCCGGGTCGTACCACTTTGCGGTGTCGCAGCCGGCGTCCCGCAGCACGTCCTTGGCCACATGGAGGCTGAGCAGCTGGATCAGCCCGGTGGCGTCCAGCGTGTTGGGGGGGATGCCGAACTCGCGGGGGTCGAAGCGGAACGGGGGGAGGAAGCCGCCGCGCCGGCAGTAGGTCTTGTCCTCGGCGAAGGGATCGGGATCGAAGTAGTCGGCGACGCTGAAGCGGGATTCCGGGACCTCCTCGATGCAGTCGGTGCCGGCCACGATGTTGCTCCAGAACTCCCGCACGTTCATCGCCCGGGGGAAGAGCCCCGCGAGTCCCACGATCGCGATCGGGTTTCGGGCCAGCCGGTTGTCGACGGCGTCAGCCAACATAGGGCTCTCCTGAGGGGAGATCGGGAAAGGTCCGGGGAAGGCCGTCAGTGAAGATCAACTGCCGCCGGAAGTCTATGAGATGAAGAGTCGTCTCCCGCGGCCCTTGTTGATCACGTTTCGGTTGCTCCCATGCTGTGGCACCTGCGAGTTCTTCGGGGGGCGCCTGATGGGGCGGTCCGGCTGGGGCGGCCGCGCCACACCGGAAAGTTCACCCGTATGAGGGAGCCCATGGAATTGAAACGTGCCGGGCCCCTGATCCCCGTGCGCCTCAGGCCTGTCCCGCCGCCCGCCTCAGTCGTACGCCTTCATGCACAGCATCGTCGCGCCGTCGTCCACCTCCGTGGACCAGTACGTGTTGCTGTCGTACTGCCCGTGGCGGCACACCTCGGCGCCGGCGCCCGTCGCCCGGTAGATGTCCGTGACGACCAGGATCTCGTTGTACGGGACGGGAACCCGGCGGTCCGTGCAGTTCGGGGACGACAGCATGGCGATGCTGCTGACGTTGTTGCCTTCGTGCTTGGCGAGCAGGCAGTCACCCTGGCGGTACTGGCCGGTGAGGCAGAGCTCGGTCCGCTCGCCGCTGCTGGTGGAGTAGTACGACCAAGTGGCCTTGCCCACGCCGGACGGGCAGTCGCCGGTGGTACCGGTGACCTTCACGCGCGTCCCGTAGCCGCAGGACGTCGTGTTCGGCTCCTCCTCGCTCCAGTCGTACTTGGTGGTGCCGCCGTAACCGGTGTCGACGACGTCCAGGCAGTCCCCGTACGAGACGGCCTTGAACGCCTCTTCGGTGGGGTCGGGCTCGGGCTCGGGGGAGGTGGTCTCCGGCTCGGGTTCGGGCTCGGTCTCGGTGTCATCGACGCCGCCGCTCGACGAACTGGAGGAGCTGTCTGTGTCGGTGCCGCTGTCGGTGCCGCTGTCGCTGTCGTCGTCTCCGAGGCCGCTGGTGGTTCCGCTGCTGCTGGAGAGGGTGACACGTGAGCTCGGGCTGCTGCTCGGGGTGTCGTCGTCCTTCTTGTCCCAGGGGTGCCAGATCAGGGCCCCGATGATGAGCGCAACCAGCAGCAGGCCGCCCCAACTCTCCGAGGAGCCCGTACTCTTGGCGGGCTGTTTGGCCGCTCCGGACTTCGGCGTGGCCTTGGGCGTCGACGCCGTGCCGGTGCTCTTGTTCTTGGTGGCGGTCTCGGTCTTCTCGTGCGCTATTCGCTCGCGCTCCTTGCGCTGCTTCTCCTTCTGCTCGCGTTCCTTGCGCTCGCGTTCTTTGCGCTCGCGCTCCCTCCGTTCCTTCTCCTTCCTCTCCTTCTCCCTCCTCTCCTGATCCTTGCGCTCCCGCTCCCGGCGTTCCGCCTCGTCCTTCCGCGCCTGTTCCCTGTGCCTGCGCTCCTCCTCTTCCCGGCGCGCGAGCTCCCGTGCCGCCGCCTCCGCCTGCTCCTCGGCCTGCGCCTGCATCAAGGCGTCCCGCTGCTTGCGCAGGGCCTCCAACTGCTCGCGCATCTCGCTCAGCGCCTCGTCCGCGCGCTCGGGAGCGCCCTCGGACCTCACCTGAGTCGGCGCCTCCGCCGCGGCGAAGTCCACCGCCTCGCTGCGCAGTTGGCGCCCCTGCTCCGCGTACTCCTCGATCAGCTCGGTCCACGCCTGCGGCAGCCGCTGCTCGGCGCCCAGGTCCGCCGTGCCCTGGTCGAGGTCGGCGAGGACGTCCCGCAGCAGGTCGGACGGGGTGGGACGGCTTCCGGGGTCGACCCGCAGCAAGGGGAGGATCAGCGGTTCCAGCTCGGGCGGCAGCCCGCTCGTGTCGAGCTCGCCGCGCTGGACGAGGGCGAGGACGCCGAAGGGGTGGTCGGTCTGCTCGTACGGCGGGCGGCCGACCGCGAGGAAGAAGAGCGTGGCGCCCAGGGAGTACAGGTCGGACGCGGCGGTGGACTTCTTGCCGCACGCCTGTTCCGGCGAGGTGAAGGCGAAGGTGCCGATGGTCGTGGTCGAGCTGGTGTGGTCGTGGGCGTGCGAGATGCCGAAGTCGATGAGGCGGGGGCCGTCATGGGGCAGCAGGATGTTCAGGGGTTTGATGTCCCGGTGGACGACCCCCAGACCGTGCAGCTCGACCAGCGCCCGCGCCGCCCCGGCCGCGATCCGGCGCACGGCGCCCGTGGGCAGCGTTCCCGCGCTGACGACGAGTTCGCCCAGGCTCGGCGCCGGAATGAACTCGATGGCGAGCCACGGGCGCTCCGCCTTGGGGTTGGCGTCGAGCACCGTGGCGGTGTACGCACTGTCGACCCGCCCCGCCAGCTCCACCTCGCGGGCGAACCGCTCCCGGTCCGGCCTGCTCACGAACCCCTCGGCGAGAAGTGTCTTGACCGCCACGAGCCCGTGGTCCACCACGGTGCCGGTGGGGCCGGCGGCGCTGGCGGCGGTCCCGGGGGCCTCCTGCCGGGCGAGATAGATACGGCCCATGCCGCCGGTGGCGATCCGCCGCAGCAGCCGGTAGGGGCCGAGCCGCGGCGGATCGTTGGATTCGAGCGAGTAGAGCTTCATTCCGGCCATGCGGCGTCACTCCCCATGTGCGTCCCCCGTCCGTGCTGTTGCCCGGATGCGCCCCGTGCGCCATGCGCGCTGGTGCGAATCAGCGATCAAGCCGTGCCAGGGTAACGGGAGTTACGAGAATCCGCGGGGCCGGAGTGAGCGGCGTTGGTCAGACGAGGTGCCGGGAGAAGAACCGCAGCGTGCTGTCCAGTTCGAAGGCCGGGACCTCCCCGTGTCCACCGGGGTTGGCGTGCAGCGTCTTCTCGGCCGAGGCCAGGGCGTCGAACAGCGCCAGGGCCTGCGCCCGCGGCACTCGCTCATCGTCCCACTGCACCAGGAATTCGACCGGGACGGTGATCCGCGCGGCGTCCTCGGCCGCGGCCAGGGCCCCGCCCTGGCCCAACACCGCCGCGCGGACCCGGGGTTCGGCGGCGACGAACGGAACGCCGAGTCCGCACCCCAGAGAGATGCCCCAGTAGCCCACCGGACCGGCGCCGACGTGGTCGAGCCGCTGGACCGCGTCCAGGGCGGCCTGCCACTCCGGGACGGTCTGGCGGGCCACGAGCGCCTGGAAGCGGGCGATCAGCGGAGCCGGCTCTTCTCCGGCCTCGACACGAGCGTGGTTCTCGGCCGCGATCCGGCCGTACTTCTCGTCGCTCGGCCGGTCGCCATGGCCGGGCACGTCGACCGCCAGCGCCGCGAAACCGCGTTCGGCCGCCAAGCGGCGCGCGAGGGCCAGGATGTCGGGGGCCTTCTTGTGCTGACCGCCGCCGTGTCCCAGCAGGACCAGGGGACGGGTGCCGGCGGCACCTTCCGGCGTCCACAGCGCGCCGGGAAGCTCGCCGAGGGTGAAGAGCTGTTCGCGGACACTGTCGTACGAGGTGTCAGAGGTGAAACGCATAGCGGCGCAAGCCTTTCGGGATGCCTTCTGCGGGCACTCCCTAGGCCATGCGGGGGAGGAAGGCCCGACCTGTCACAGTGTTGATCGGTCTCACCTCCTCGGTTCGCAGCGGCGCACGGCGGGGCCGACAGTATCACGAGGCCTGATCCGACCCCTTGGCGCGCCGTGATCATCCATGGCGGCTGGAGCGTGCTCAAGAACTCCTCGTGACTCTCCCGGGTGCCCCGTGGTCCGTCAGCGGCGGAAGGGCCCGGTCACCTCGTAGGTGATGCCGCCCGAGGAACTGCCGCTCGTACCGCGCTGGCTGGAGAAGTACAGCCGGGTGCCGTCCGGTGAGAAGGCCGGGCCGGTGATCTCGGAACCGGACTGGCCGTTGATCCGCAGGAACGGCGCGACGACGTCGTCCGGTGTGATGACGCAGATCTCCATGTTGCCGCCGTCCTCGGCGACGAACAGGTCTCCGGAGGAGGAGCCGGTGACGTTGTCCACGCCGGTCAGCGGGGCGGAGCCGGGGCTGACCAGGGAGTCGTCGTAGGCCAGCTCGTAGGTGCTGCTCGCCAGGTTGAGCTGCCAGACGCGGTTGTCGCCCTTGGTGGTGAACCAGACGGTGTCGCCGGCGTAGTGGCAGCCCTCGCCACCGTTGAAGATCTTGGCGCCCGGGACCTGGTCGCGGGTGACGGTGGGGGAGCCGTCGGGGTCGGGTACGTTCGCCCAGCTGAACGACCCGGAGGCGCCGGAGCCCGCGGTCAGCACCTGCAGCGTGCCCAAGGAGAGGTCGCCCCAGGTGGCCGGCACGAACCGGTAGAAGCAGCCGTCCGGCTCGTCCTCGGTCATGTAGATCACCTTGCGCACCGGGTCGGCGGCTGCCGCCTCGTGCTTGAACTGGCCCATGGCGGCGCGGCGGGTGGCGGCCTTCACGCCCCAGGGGTCGGTCTCGTAGACGTAGCCGCGGCTGACCTCTTCACAGGAGAGCCAGGTGTGCCAGGGCGTCGCGCCGCCCGCGCAGTTGTTCCGCGTGTTGGACAGGATGCGGTGGGCGCCGGTGATGGTGCCCGAGGAGTCGAAGGTGACGGCGCCGGCGCCGCCACCGGTGCTGATCTCGGAGTTGGAGACGTAGATCCAGCCCGTGCCGTCGGCGAAGCAGGCGCCGCCGTCGGGGGCGTTGTGCCAGGTGTAGGAGGTGCCGGAGACGACCTTTCCGGAACGGGCGATGACTTTGCTCGTGAAGCCGTTGGGCAGCTGGATGCCGTTCGCGTCGGCCGTGCCCAGCGCTCCGTAGGGGCCGGGTCCGTTCTGGGCGGGGGCCGCGTAGGCGGCGCCGCGCATCAGAGTGCCGCCGAAGGCCGCGGCCGAGGTGCCGATGACCGCTCCGCGCAGGAAGGTACGACGTTCCACTCTCACTCCCGGGGTGTGTGTGCCCGCCGCCGGCCGGCGGCGGGGCCGCGCTCGGGGAGCCTAGGGCCGAGAGGTGGCCCGTCAATGGACGACGTATGACACGGGTGAGGATTCCGGCCGTCCTGACGCCGCCATGGCCGCCGTAAGGGATGCGTCAAAGCCGTACGGGCGGCCGTAAGAGAGCCGTCAACGACGCCGGAAACCAGCCATGAGCGCGCTTTGCTCTCTTCATCGATTCGAATCATCGAATGATCAGATTTTCATCCGATCTCTAGGAGCTCGCGATGGCCGACGTGGCCTTCGTCGTCACCACGATCGCGTTGTTCGCGCTCGTGGCTCTCGTCGCCAAGGGGGTGACGAAGCTGTGACCGCCGAGAACGTCGTCGGCCTCGTCGTGGCCGTCGCCCTGCTGGGCTATCTCGTCCTCGCCCTGATCTTCCCGGAGAGGTTCTGAGCCCCCTCATGAGTCCCGTCCTCGCCGGCGTGCTCCAGCTTCTCGCCCTGATCGGGGCGCTGGCGCTCGTCCACCGTCCACTCGGCGACTACATGGCCACGGTCTACTCGACCGACAAGCACCTGCGTGTCGAGAAGTGGATCTACAAGGGCATCGGCGCCGACCCGAACACCGAAATGCGCTGGCCCGCGTATCTGCGCGGCGTTCTCGCCTTCTCGGCCGTCTCGGTCCTCTTCCTCTATCTGCTGCAGCGGCTTCAGGGCGCGCTGCCCGGCTCGCTCGGCTTCGCCTCCGTCGACCCGGACCAGGCGTTCAACACGGCCGTCTCGTTCGTGACCAACACCAACTGGCAGTCGTACTCCGGCGAGCAGACCATGGGCCATGTCGTGCAGACCGCCGGCCTGGCCGTACAGAACTTCGTGTCGGCCGCGGTGGGCATGGCGGTGGCCGCGGCGCTGGTGCGGGGCTTCGCCCGCTCGCGCACCGGTGAGCTGGGCAACTTCTGGGCCGACCTGGTGCGCGGCACGATCCGGGTCCTGGTGCCGCTCGCCGCGGTCGCGGCGGTCGTCCTGGTGGCGTGCGGCGCGATCCAGAACTTCTCCGGCATCCACGAGGTCGGCCAGTTCATGGGCGGCTCACAGCAGTGGAACGGCGGTGCGGTCGCCTCGACGGAGGCCATCAAGGAGATCGGCACCAACGGCGGTGGCATCTTCAACGCCAACAGCGCCCACCCGCTCGAGAACCCCACCCCGTTCACCAACCTTTTCGAGATCTTCCTGATCCTGGTCATCCCGTTCTCGCTGACCCGCACGTTCGGCCTCATGGTCGGCTCGGTGAAGCAGGGGTACGCGATCCTCGCCACGATGGCCACCATCTGGATCGGATTCACGGCGCTGATGATGTGGACCGAGTTCGCCCACCGCGGCCCGGCGCTGGAGCTCGCGGGCGGGGCGATGGAGGGCAAGGAGGTCCGCTTCGGGGTCGGCGCCTCGTCGATCTTCGCGGTGTCCACCACGCTCACCTCGACCGGTGCGGTGGACTCCTTCCACTCCTCGTTCACGGGCCTGGGCGGCGGCATCACCATGCTCGGCATGCAGCTGGGCGAGATCGCGCCCGGCGGTGTGGGCTCCGGCCTCTACGGCATGCTGATCATGGCGGTCATCGCGGTGTTCATCGCGGGCCTGATGGTCGGCCGGACGCCCGAGTACCTGGGCAAGAAGATCGGCACCCGCGAGATCAAGCTCGCCGCCTGCTACATCCTCGTCACCCCGGCCCTGGTGCTGATCTTCACGGCCGCGGCGATGGCCCTGCCGACCCCGCAACACTCCATGACGAACACCGGGGCGCACGGGTTCTCCGAGATCCTTTACGCCTACACCTCCGGTGCCAACAACAACGGTTCGGCCTTCGCCGGCCTGAACGCGGACACGCAGTGGTTCAACACCACGATCGGCATCGCGATGCTGCTCGGCCGGTTCGTGCCGATGGTGTTCGTGCTGGCGCTGGCGGGCTCGCTGGCGGAGCAGAAGCCGGTACCGGCCACCGCGGGCACCCTGCGCACCGAGAAGCCCCTGTTCACCGGCCTGCTGGTGGGCGCCATCCTGATCATCACCGGTCTGACGTACTTCCCGGCGCTCGCGTTGGGCCCGCTCGCCGAGGGGATGGCGGCATGACCGGCATGACGACCGACACCAAGAAGCACGAGGACTCGATGTCCACAGCCACTCCGGCCCGGGCGCCGCACAGCGACGTACCCACCGGCCACAGGCCCGCCGAGGGCCGTGTCGGCGCGGGCCTGTTCGACCCCGGGCAGCTCCTCAGATCGCTGCCGGACGCCGTCCGCAAGCTCGACCCGCGGGTGATGGTCAAGTCTCCCGTGATGTTCGTGGTGCTGGTCGGCTCGGTCCTGACGACGGTGTTCTCGTGGCAGGACCCGACCGACTGGTTCGGCTGGGCGATCAGCGCCTGGCTGTGGCTGACCGTGATCTTCGCGAACCTCGCGGAGGCGGTCGCCGAGGGCCGCGGCAAGGCGCAGGCCGACACCTTGCGCAAGGCGAAGACCGACACGGTCGCGCGCCGGCTCGACGGCTCCGCGGAGGAGCGCGTACCCGGCACCGAGCTGAGGATCGGCGATCTGGTCGTCTGCGAGGCGGGCGACGTCATCCCCGGTGACGGCGATGTCGTCGAGGGTGTCGCCTCAGTGGACGAGTCGGCCATCACCGGCGAGTCCGCGCCCGTCATCCGCGAGTCGGGCGGTGACCGCAGCGCCGTCACCGGCGGGACGAAGGTGCTCTCCGACCGCATCGTCATCAAGATCACGACGAAGCCCGGCGAGACCTTCATCGACCGGATGATCAACCTCGTCGAGGGCGCGGCCCGGCAGAAGACGCCCAACGAGATCGCGCTGAACATCCTGCTCGCGTCCCTGACGATCGTGTTCCTCCTCGCCTGCGCCACACTGCCGCCGTTCGCCGCGTACGCGCACAGGCACCTGACCATGGTCGTCCTGGTGGCCCTGCTGGTCTGCCTGATCCCGACCACGATCGGCGCACTGCTCTCCGCGATCGGCATCGCCGGTATGGACCGCCTGGTCCAGCGCAATGTGCTCGCCATGTCCGGGCGCGCCGTCGAGGCCGCCGGTGACGTCTCCACCCTGCTGCTCGACAAGACCGGCACCATCACGCTCGGCAACCGCCAGGCGGCGGAGTTCGTGCCGGTGCGCGGCGCCACCGAGGCCGAGGTCGCCGACGCCGCGCAGCTCTCGTCGCTGGCCGACGAGACGCCCGAGGGCCGTTCCATCGTCGTCCTCGCGAAGGAGAAGTACGGGCTGCGCGAGCGGCACCAGGGCGAACTGACCGATGCCGAGTGGATCGCCTTCACCGCTCAGACCCGTATGTCGGGGGTCGACGTCGACGGCAGGAAGGTCCGCAAGGGCGCGGCCGGCTCGGTCGTCGCCTGGGTCCGGGAGCAGGGCGGTACGGTCGCACAGGACGCGGACGAGATCGCCGGCCGGATCTCCGAGGCGGGCGGTACGCCGCTGCTGGTCGCGGTCCATGACGTTGGCCCGGACGGGAGGGGCGACGCCCGGATCCTCGGGGTCATCCACCTCAAGGACGTCGTCAAGGAGGGCATGCGGGAGCGGTTCGACGAGCTGCGCCGCATGGGCATCAAGACCGTCATGATCACCGGCGACAATCCGCTGACGGCGAGGGCGATCGCCGAGGAGGCGGGCGTCGACGACTTCCTCGCCGAGGCCACCCCCGAGGACAAGATGGCCCTCATCAAACGCGAGCAGGCGGGCGGCAAGCTGGTCGCGATGACCGGCGACGGCACGAACGACGCGCCCGCGCTGGCCCAGGCGGACGTCGGGGTCGCGATGAACACCGGTACGTCGGCCGCCAAGGAGGCCGGCAACATGGTCGACCTCGACTCCAACCCGACCAAGCTCATCGAGATCGTCGAGATCGGCAAGCAACTCCTCATCACCCGGGGCGCCTTGACGACGTTCTCCATCGCCAATGACGTCGCCAAGTACTTCGCGATCATCCCGGCGCTGTTCGCGGCGGTCTACCCGGGGCTGGACAAGCTCAACATCATGGGCCTGTCCTCACCCGACTCCGCGATCCTGTCCGCGGTCATCTTCAACGCGCTGATCATCATCGCGCTGGTGCCGCTCGCCCTGCGCGGGGTGCGGTACCGCCCGGTCAGCGCCGACCGGATGCTCCGCCGCAACCTCGCCGTCTACGGCCTCGGCGGGCTCATCGCGCCCTTCATCGGCATCAAGATCATCGACCTGCTCATCTCGCTCATCCCCGGGATCGGCTGAAGGACATGAACAACACCCTGATGAACACCGCCCGGTTGCTGGGCGCGGGTCTGCGCGCCCTCCTCGTGCTGACCCTGGTGACGGGCGTCATCTATCCGCTGGTCATCACCGGCATCGCCCAGGGCCTGTTCCACGACAAGGCGAACGGCTCCGAGATCAGGGCGGACGGCGAGGTCGTCGGCTCGTCCCTGATCGGGCAGGCCTACAACCTGCCGCTGAAGAAGGGGCAGGAAACCCCGCGGGCGGACCTGAAGTGGTTCCAGGGCCGCCCGCAGAACGGCCTCGGCGGCAACAGCCGCAACACCCAGTACAAGCTCATCCTTTCCGGCGCCACCAATCGCTCGGCGGACAACGAAGAGCTCATCCAGTGGGTGAAGGAGGCCAAGGCCACCGTCGCCAAGGACAACTCGGTGGCCGGCTACCGGGTCAAGCGGTCCGATGTGCCCGCCGACGCGGTGACCTCCTCCGGCTCGGGCCTTGACCCGGACATCTCCCCGGCCTACGCCGACCTTCAGGTCCACCGCGTCGCCGCGAGGAACGGCCTGCCCGTCTCCCGGGTGCAGAAGCTGGTCGACGACCACGTCGAGGGGCGCACCCTCGGCTTCATCGGCGAGCCCAGGGTGAACGTCCTGGAGCTGAACATCGCCCTCAAGGCGCTCCTGGCGAAGAGCTGAGGTGGGCGGGGGCGGGGAAGGGGGCTCGTCGCGGGCGCGGCCCGGGGCTTTCCCGGGTACGGCTCACATGTGTACGACGGGTGCCGCGCCGGCGTCCTGGGCGGGTGCGCCGCGCCGGTAGAGGAGGGCGCTGATGACCAGGCCGGCGACGAAGAAGACGGCCGACCACCAGTAGGCCGTGGAGTAGCCCTCCAGGCCGGCCTGGGCGAGGACGGCGGGGTCCTTGGGGTTCCTGCCGTCCAGGTAGGTGGTGACGGCGCTGGTGGAGAGGGTGTTGAGCAGGGCGGTGCCGAGGGAGCCGCCCACTTGCGAAGGCGACGCGATCGTCGAGATCGACGGCGCGGAACACCGCCTGACCCGCTTCGACACCACCTACGTGGCCGCCGGCACCCCGCACCGCTTCCGCAACGCCTCGGACACCGAGCCGATGCGGATCCTGTGGATCTACGCCTCCGTGGACGCCACCCGTACCCTCGTGGAAACCGGGATCACCACCCGCGTCGACGCGTAGCACGCGGGGCCCGCCGGAACCACGCACTGAGGACGGAGAAGCGCATGATCACGGAGATCGCCCAGATCGAGGTCAAGCCCGGCAGCGAGGAGGAGTTCGAGAAGGCCGTGGCCGAGGCGGTCCCGCTCTTCCTCGCCGCGGACGGCTGCGAGGGAATCGACCTCACCCGCAGCGTCGAGGAGCCGTTCCGCTACCGGCTCATGGTGCGGTGGGAAACCGTCGAACACCACACCGTGACCTTCCGCCAGTCCGACGCCTTCACCCGGTGGCGGGCCCTCGCCGGCCCGTACTTCACCGCTGCGCCGCAGGTCGAGCACGTATACTCCGTGCTTGCCTCATGACCGGCGGCCGGGGCCCAACCGGTCCCGGCCAGCTCCGGCCACTCCTGCGCAGGCATGACCCATGAACCCGCCCACGGCGCGGAAACCGAACTCCGGCGGTGGCGGCGCGGAGCACGCGGTCACCCCGCTGACCCGCCAGACGGCCGCCCGCATCGTGGAACACATCAACGCCGACGGGCTGCCGGAGGGCACCCGGCTGGTGGAGCGCAACCTCGCCGAACTGCTGAAGGTCTCCCGCTCGCCCGTCCGCCAGGCCCTGCGGCTGCTGGCGGACGACGGCGTGGTCACGCCGGCCGAGCGGGGCGGCTTCACCGTGGCACTGACCGGAGAGGCCCTGACCCGGGCGGCCGCGGTCCCGCCCGCCGAGGACGACATCGAGGCCACGTATCTGCGCATCGCCGCGGACGGCCTCGACGGCCATCTGCCCGACCGCGTCACCGAGAACGCCCTCGCCCGCCGCTGCGACCTCGCCCCGGGCCAACTGGCCCGCCTGCTGCGCCGCATCGCCGTCGAGGGCCGGATCGAACGGCTGCCCGGCTACGGCTGGGAGTTCCAGCCCATGCTCACCCCGATGGACCGGTACGAGGACAGCTACCGCTTCCGCCTGACCATCGAACCCGCCGCCATCCTCGAACCCGGCTTCGTCCTGGACCGCGACGCGCTGGACGTCGTCCGAGCCCAGCAGCAGCGCCTGGTCGACGGCGACATCTGGACCATCGGCAATGCCCAGCTGTACGACCTCAACAGCCGCTTCCACGAACACGTGCGGATCGCCGACCTCCTGCTGGCGGCAGAGCGCGCCCAGGCCTCGGAGTACCTCAGGGAGCACCTGACCACCGTCAGCAAGGAGAAGACGGACGTGCCCCCCGGGCATGGAGTTTGACGAGTTCGTACGAGCGCAGCCGGGCCGCCGGCGCATGGACCGGTGTGACCAGCATCAGTTCGTCCGCGCCGGTGGCGTCCGCCACTTCCGCCAGGCGCCCCACGACGGTCTCGGGTGTGCCGTGCGCCTGATGGGCCAGGAAGGCCGCCAGCGCCTGCCGCTCCTCCGCGGTGAACGGATGCGCCGACGCCTCGGCGGGGGTGGGAAACGGAATCTCGCTGTGCCCCTTGAGAAGCCCGGCCTTGACGACGTTCATCGGGCCGGCCAGCCGTATCGCCTCCTCCTCGGTCTCGGCGCACACCGTTTCCACGCACACCAGCACGCGGGGGCTCTCACACCATGGGGAGGGGGAGAAGTGCGCGCGGTAATGGGCGAGTGCGGCCAGGGTGTTGTCGGGACGGATGTGTTGGGCGAAGGCGATGGGCAGACCGAGTTCCGCGGCGAGGGTGGCACCGGCGGTGCTCGAGGACAGCAGCCACGGTTCCGGGAGCGGGCCGAGCGCGACCTCGTCGACCAGGAACCGCAGCGTCGACGCCACATCGTCGCGGTACTCGTCGTCCGTCGTCGGCCCGGCGCCGCGCCGCAGCGCCCGGGCGGTGGACTCGTCGAAGGTGCCGGGCCCGCGGCCGATGCCCAGATCGATCCGGTCGGGGTGCAGTGCGGCGAGTGTGCCGAACTGCTCCGCCAGCATGATGGGGGCGTGGTTGGGGGCGAGCACGCCTCCCGAGCCCAGGCGGATGGCCGATGTCGACGCGGCGGCGTGGGCGGTCAGGACGACGGGTGGGAACGCGCCGATGGCGGGGGAGTGGTGGTGCTCGGCGTACCAGAGCCGGTGGTAGCCGAGGGCGTCGAGACGCTGGGCGAAGGCGGTGGTGTCGCGCAGCGTGTCCACGGCCCGGGTGCCGGCCTGGACCGTGGCGACTTCCAGTGCGGAGAGCGGCAGGTCGATCATGCAGCGAGCATAAGGAGTACCGGCCGCCTCGGGCAGCTGTTCGACGGCCGACGCCCGCGCCCCGGAGGACCGGGCTGGTCCGGGCCACGTCACAGCCGGGCCGGGCGTAAACGCCTCCGCTGCCACGAATCGTGGAATGCGCAGCGAGTTGACCGCAGGACAAAGGGTGAAAGCCTCACCGCGGCGGATACGTGCCTGAGAAAACCTTGACTCCGTATCAGCCCGACGGGTTAGGGTGGCGAGGTCTCTCATGGGTTTTCTCGGGGATTCCGGAACGCGGGGCCGTCTTCTGACGGGAGAAGGTGCCGGCGGGCGCAATGTCCACTTTTCGCGCGGAGCGGGGGAATTTCTGCGTGTTGTCGAGCATGTCCTTGCCGCAAGATGGCTGCATTGCGGTTATTGGAAATTCCTGCCGATTCTCGGGGTATCTTCCCGGACCAGGTTGAAGAATTCACCTCCTGACTTCTTCGGAAATCTCGCCGCGTGCGGCTGCCGCGATTGCGGTGCCGGCGCCGGCACGAGGCGCCGGCGCCCCGCGGTGACGTCCTCACAACACTCTGAGAAGGAGTTCCGGTGAGAGCGCTGGTGTTGTCCGGCGGCATGGGGCTGCGGCTGAGGCCCTTCAGCCACTCCATGCCCAAACAGCTGATCCCGCTCGCCAACAAGCCCGTTCTGGTCCATGTGCTCGAGGGACTGCGGTCGCTGGGTGTGACCGACATCGGGCTGGTGGTCGGGGAGCGGCCGGGGAAGATCGTCGAACGGCTCGGCGACGGGGCCACGCTGGGGGTACGGCTCACCTACATCCAGCAGGACGCGCCGCGGGGGCTGGCCCACTGCGTGTCCATCGCCCGTGACTTCCTGGGCGACGAGGACTTCGTCATGTACCTGGGCGACAACCTCCTCACGGAAGGGGTCGCGGACATGGCCGAGGAGTTCCGCGCGCGCCGCCCGGCCGCCCAGCTGGTGGTGCACAAGGTGGCCGACCCGTGCGCCTTCGGGGTCGCCGAGGTCGACGCCTCGGGCCGGGTCCTGGGGCTCGTCGAGAAGCCCGAGCATCCGGTGAGCGACCTGGCGCTGGTGGGGGTCTACTTCTTCACCCCCGCCATCCACGAGGCCGTGGCCGCGATCGAGGCCGGCTCCCGGGGCGAACTGGAGATCACCGATGCCATCCAGTGGCTGGTGGCCAGCGGCGCCGACGTACAGGCCCGCGCCTACACGGGCTACTGGAAGGACGCGGGCCGGATCGAGGACGTCCTGGCCTGCAACCGCGAACTCCTCGACCGGCTCAGGCCCTCCGTGAGCGGTGCCGTCGACGCGGACAGCGAACTGATCGGCGCGGTCGTGGTGGAGGAGGGCGCCCGCATCGTCCGCTCCCGGATCACCGGGCCCGCCGTCGTGGGCGCCGGGACGCTGATCGAGGGCAGCACCATCGGCCCGCACACCTCGATCGGCGAGGGCTGTGTGCTGCGCGAGGTGCGGCTGAGCGACACGATCATCCTGGAGCGCGCGACCGTGCAGGGCGTGGGACCCCTGCGCGGCTCCGTCATCGGCCGGGAGGCCACCGTCACCGCGGCCGCCGACGGCTCCCACCGGCTGATCGTGGGGGACCACGCGCGGGTCGAGGTGGCCGCATGAGACTTACGGATCCATCAGAACGGGGGAACGGACATATGACCGACCAGCGAGCCGAGACGGGACAGACCGTCGTCGTGACCACGATGGCCTCGGACTCCCACACCTGGAACCTGGTGTTCCTGCAGTTACTCATCGAGGAACTCGGATTCTCCGTGGTCAACCTGGGCCCCTGCGTCCCCGACGATCTGCTGGTGGCCCGATGCGCCGAAACGGCCCCCGCGTTCATCGCGGTGAGCAGCGTCAACGGCCATGGCTACCAGGACGGGCTGCGGGTCATCAGGAAACTGCGGGCCGATCACCGGCTCGCGGCCACCCCGGTGGTGATCGGGGGGAAGCTCGGCGTCAAGGGCGCGGACGGCGCCCGCGCACAGGAGCTTCGTGCGGCCGGATTCGACGAGGTCTTCGAGGAGGGCGGCGACCCGGCCGCCGCCCTGCGGGCCTTCGCCGCCTCGCTGCCCGTCCCCGCCCGCCACCGCCCGGGCCGGCTCCTCGCCCCGGCCCCGAGCGCGCGATGAGCGAGCGGTAGACCGTGGTGGACTTCGGCGCATTCGTCCGGGCCGAAGCCGCGCGTGGCCGACTCGTCGTGCAACCCCGCATGGGGTTCAGCGACCCGGCCACCATGCGCGCCGGGCTCGCCGCGACCCGCGGGGCCGCCGCGCGTACCGTCGGCACCATCACCGTCGACGCCCACACCCGGGTGGGACACCTGGACGCCGTGGCCACCGCCCTGCGCGAGGGAATCGACCTCAACGGCTACCCGCTGGTCAGCCATCCGCCCGCCACCACCGCACAGGTGCTGTCCGGCATCCAGGGCGAGGACTTCCCCGTGCAGGTGCGGCACGGCTCGGCGAACCCGTTGGACATCTTCCGCGCGCTGATCCCCGTACGGCTGGGCGCCACCGAGGGCGGCCCCGTCTCCTACTGCCTGCCCTACGGCCGCACACCGCTGGCCGAGTCCGTGCGCAACTGGCAGGCCGGCTGCGAACTCTTCGCGCGGCTGAGGGACACCGGCATGGAGCCCCACCTGGAGACGTTCGGCGGCTGCATGCTCGGGCAGCTGTGCCCGCCCGGCCAGCTCGTGGCCATCAGCGTGCTCGAGGCCCTGTTCTTCGTCCAGCACGGCATCCGCAGCGTGTCCGTCAGCTACGCCCAGCAGACCGACCCGGCGCAGGACCGGGAGGCCATCGCGGCGCTGCGACGGCTGTGCCGCGAACTGCTGCCCGCCGTCGACTGGCATGTCGTCGTCTACGCCTACATGGGCCTCTACCCGGAAACACTCGACGGCGCCTACCGCCTCCTCGGACAGGCGGCGGAGCTCGCGGTCGCCGGCGGCGCACAGCGGCTGATCGTCAAGACGGCTTCCGAATCGCGGCGTATCCCCACCATCGACGAGAACGTGCGGGCGCTGGAGTACGCGGCCTGGGCGGCCGGGCGCGCCCCGTCGGCCCGCGCCCACGACGACGCCGACTCCCGTACGTACGAGGAGGCGACGGCGCTGGTCGGCGCGGTGCTCAACCTCGCCCCTGATGTGGGCCGCGCGCTGCTGCTGGCCTTCAGACGGGGGTATTTGGACATCCCCTACTGCTTACACCCGGACAACAGAGGAGACACGCGGAGCTTTATCGACCGCGACGGCCGGCTGCGCTGGGAGTCCACCGGAGCCCTGCCGCTCCGCGGCTCCCCGCGGCGCGGTGGTGGCGGGCGGTTCACTTCGGCGGATCTTCTCAGGGACCTGTCGTATATGCGCCGCAAATTCGACAATCCCATGGCCGTCGACATGGCGTGAACTCCCCGCACGGTGCGGCCCGAACCCCGGGGCCAGGAACGCGCCCGGCCGAATGCGGCGGACGTGGCCGAGGCGCGCCCCGCCAGGTTCAGCCTCCGCCGGCGTGCTCGCCGGGAGGCGCGGTGCTCTGCCGCACGACGAGCTGTGGCGTGGGGGCCTGCACGGAGCGGGGCGTGGGGCGCTCGGCCATCACACGGAGCAGTTCGGTGGCCGTGAGCGTGCCGAGCGCGAAGGTGTCGCGGGTGAGCGCGGTGAGGGTGGGGCGCGCCATGGTGGTGAGGACGGAGTCGTCGTCGTCCGGCTGTCGCTGCTGCGCGGCAGCCGTTTCCCCGACCCGGACGCCGACGTGGGCCGCCACCGCTTCCGCTGGGCGCTGCTCCCGGGCGCGGACGTGCCCGCCGCGGTGGAGGCCGCCTCCGTGTTCAACGCGCCCGACCTCGCGGCGCTCCCGCCACTGGAACCCCTGGTGGCCATGGAGCCGCTGACGGGCCATGCGGTCGTCGACTGGGTCAAACTCGCCGACGACGGCTCCGGCGACCTCGTCGTACGGATCTACGAGACGCAGGGCGGCCGGGCGCGCGCCCTGCTGCGCCCCTGCGCCGACCTCGGCGCGGACGCCGTCGTGTGGGAGACCGACCTGCTGGAACGCGAGCTCGGGGCCGGGGACGGAACCGACGACGAAACCGCGAGCGAGCTGTCCACCGCCCTGCCCCGGACATCGGCCGGCACGCGCCGTCCCGCCGATGGCGCGGCCCTGGACCTCGGCCCCTTCCAGGTGGCGACCCTGCGCATCGCCCCCTGATCAGAAGGCGCCACCCCACACCCCAGATGAGGAGAAGACGAATGAAGTCAGCGGGAAGACGGGCCGTGCTCACCGCGGGACTGGCCGTCGGATCGTTGCTGCTGTCGGCCTGTGTCACCGGCGGTGGCGGTGGCGACGACGAGACGGCGAAGGCACCGGACGGAAAGGTGTCCGGGAAGATCACCTTCCAGACCTGGAACCTGAAGAACGACAAGTTCACCTCGTACTTCAACGGCCTCATCGCCGCGTTCGAGAAGGCCCACCCGGGCACCGACATCACGTGGGTGGACCAGCCCGCCGAGGGCTACCAGGACAAGCTGTCCGCCGACGCCGCGGCCGGATCCCTCCCCGATGTGGTCGACATGGGGCCGGAGGCCGCGTACACCCTGGCCCAGGCGGGGGTCCTGCTCGACCTGGGCAAGGCCGACCCGAAGGCCAAGGGCAAGTACCTGGACAAGGCGTGGGAGGCCATGACGTTCGGCGGCCTGGACGGCGGCACGTACGGCTACCCGTGGTATCTGAACACCGGGCCGTCCTTCTTCAACAAGGCCCTGTTCAAGAAGTGCGGGCTGAACCCCGACAAGCTGCCCGCCACCTACGACGAGCTGTTCGACCAGGCGGAGACCATGGCCGAGAACTGCTCGGGCACGATGATGATCGCCAGGATGCCCGCCATCGAGACCTTCGGCGAGTACGGCGTGCCGCTCATGGACGAGCGGGGCGAGAAGTTCACCTACAACGACGCCAAGGGCGTGGAGTACGTCGAGCGGTTCCGCAAGCTGTACGCGAAGAAGGGCATGGACGAGGAGGCGCTGAACAACCTTCAGACCAAGGAGGTCGAGGAGTTCAAGGCGGGCCGCCTGGCCTATCTGCCCGGCAGCTCCTACACCCTGGACGACCTGAAGGCCACCGCGCCCGAGGTCTACAAGAACCTGGGCATCGGGCCGTGCATCAACAACAGCGCCCCCAACATGTACATCGAGTCCCTGGTCGTCAACGCGACCAGCAAGAACAAGTCCCTGGCCCTCGCCTTCGCCACGTACGTGACGAACTCCGCCAATCAGCTCGCCTTCGCCAAGAAGGCGTCGGTCTTCCCCTCGTCGGCCGGGACGCTGGACGACACGTACTTCTCCAAGGACGACGGGGACCCGGCCACCAAGGTGCGGCTGGAGTCCACCGCCCAGGTGAAGAAGGCGGTCGTGTGGTGGCCGCCGGCGTTCTCCGGGGCGGCCGACAGCCAGACGCTGCGCGAGCAGATAGCCCAGGCGCTGCTGGGCAAGAAGTCGGTGAAGAAGGCGCTGGACGACTCGGTCCGGTACTCCAACGAGCGCCTGGACGCGAACAAGTGACCCACTCCGTGCAGCGTGGGACCTCCCTCGGGCGAGGCGGTCGCCCGTCTCGCCGCGGGGCGACCGTCCTGGCCACGCACCGCTGGTTCCTGACCCCGTGGCTGTTTCTGCTGCCCGGGCTGACCGTCATCGTGCTCATGGTCATGGTGCCGTTCGCGAACACACTGGGGCTGGCCTTCACGGACTCGACCCTGCTGCGGCAGGGGGAGTACGTCGGCTGGGAGAACTTCCAGCGGATGTTCGCCGACGAGCGCTTCACCACCGCCCTGCTGAACTCCACGCTCTACACGGTGTGCGTGGTGCCCTGCATGGTGGTCCTCCCGCTCATCCTCGCCACGCTGGTGAGCGGCGCGGGACGGCTGACGGGTTTCTTCCGCACCACCATGTACCTGCCCGTCGTCATGTCGCCCGTGGTCGTCGGGCTGATCTGGACGAACATGCTCGACAAGCGGGGCCTGGTCAACGCGCTGTTCGACACCCTCCACGTGGTCGCCGAGCCCGTACCCTTCCTCAGCGACCGGTGGCTGCTGCTCTTCAGCGCGATGTTCGTCACCGTGTGGACCGGCCTGGGCTACTACATGGTCATCTATCTGGCGGCCCTGGCCACTATCGACCAGAGTCTGTACGACGCGGCGGCGATGGACGGCGCCGGAGTGGTGCGCACCTTCCTCAATGTCACGGTCCCCGGGGTGCGCTCGACGATGACACTGATCGCCGTGCTGTCGTCCGTGGCGGCGTTCCGCGTGTTCGGCGAAATCTATGTCCTCACCGGCGGCACCGGGGGAGTGGGCGGAGGCGATCTGACCATGACCATGCTGATCCAGCGTGAGGGCACCGGGCTGCAGGCGCGCACCGGGTACGCGGGCGCGATCAGTCTCTTCATGTTCGTGGTCCTCGGCGCGATGCTGCTCTTGCAGTTCGCCGTGCAGCGCAGGCAGAGGAGCTCCTGATGGCCCGGCTCTCTCCCCGCCCGAACGCCACGGCCGCCCGGCGGCGCAGGGCCCGGCCGGGCTCCGTGGCGCGCTATCTCATCCTCGTACTGATGGCCGTGCTGCTGGCCGGACCGCTGGTGTGGCAGCTCTCGCTGTCCCTCAAAGGTTCCGGTGAACCGCTGTACACCCGGCCGCCCGAAGTGATCCCCGCACACCCCACCCTCGACCACTTCGCCACGGTGCTCGACCGGGTTCCCGTGCCGCGCTATCTGCTGAACTCCCTGGCGGTGGCGGCCATGGCCGTGGTTGGCAACGTTGTCGGCGCCACCTGTGCCGGCTATGCGCTGGGCAAGCTGCGCTTCCGCGGCAGGGGCGTGGCGACCGCGGTCTGCGTCGCCGCCCTGCTGGTCCCCTCCGAGACCGTGCTCATCGCCCAGTTCCTCACGGTCAGGACCGCCGGGCTGGTGAACACGCTGTTCGGGGTCGCCCTGCCGATCCTGGTGGCGGCGCTGAACGTACTGCTCATGCGCAACGCCTTCCGCAACCTTCCCGCGGAGTTCGAAGAGGCCGCCATCGTCGATGGCGCCAACGCCTGGCAGCGGTTCATCCGGGTCTCCGTTCCCCAGGTCAAGGGCGTGATCACCGTGGTGGCGATCTTCGCCTTCGTCGGCTCGTGGAACGACTTCCTCTGGCCCCTGATCGTCCTGTCGGACGAACAGAACTACACCCTCACCGTCGGTCTCAACCGGCTGCGCGGCACCTTCTACGACGACCCGCGCCTGATCGCGGCCGGCACCATCATTGCCCTGCTCCCCATCGTGGCGTTCTTCGCCGTCTTGCAGCGCTACTTCTTCCGCGGGCTGGAAGCCGGCGGCCTGAAAGGTTGACATGCTGAGGTTTGGAGTCAACTACACGCCTTCCCAGGACTGGTTCTACTCCTGGCTGGCCCCGGACCGGGAGGTCACCCGCCGCGATATGAAGGCCCTGGCCGGCCTGGGTCTTGACCATGTGCGCATCCTGCCGCTGTGGCCCGTGGTGCAGCCGAACCGGACCCTGATCCGCCGCCGCGCCCTGCAGGACATCCGCGAGGTCGTGGAGATCGCCGGCGAGGCCGGGCTGGACGCCGGTGTCGATGTCCTCCAAGGACATCTGTCCGGCTTCGACTTCGTGCCGAGCTGGCTGGCGAACTGGCACCGGCGCAGCATGTTCAGCGACGCCGACGCCATCGCCGCCCAGGCCTTGCTGGTCGAGGCGTTCGAGGAGCATCTGCACGACCTGCCCAACTTCCTCGGGCTGACCCTGGGCAACGAGGTCAACCAGTTCACCTCGGCGGTGCACCCCAACCGGATGCCCGCCACGACCCCCCAGGTGACGTCCTGGCTCGACGCCCTGCACGGCACCGGCCCGCGCGACCCCCGCCACTTCCGGCTCAACGCCGAATACGACGCCGTCTGGTACGCCGATGACCACCCCTTCGTCCCGGCCCACTCCAGCCGCCACGGCCAGATGAGCGTGGTGCACTCGTGGATCTTCAACGGGACGGCGCAGGGCTACGGCGCCATGTCCCATGAGAGCATCCACCACGCCGCCTATCTCATCGAGCTCTCCCGCGCCTTCGCCGTGGACCCCGCCCGCCCGGTGTGGCTCCAGGAGGTCGGAGCCCCGCTCAACCACCTCACCGAGGAACAGGCGCCCGACTTCTGCGAACAGACGGTACGGGCGGCGGCCGACAGCGAGGCGCTGTGGGGCATCACCTGGTGGTGCTCACACGATGTGGAACGCAGGCTCGGGGACTTCCCCGACCTCGAGCACAGCCTCGGTCTGATCGACGCCGACGGCACGGTGAAGCCGATCGGACGGCGCTTCGCCGCGCTCGCCGAGGAGCTCCGTGACCGGCCGCGTCCCTCGCCCCGACGGGAGGCCGTCGTGGTCCCGGTCGACGATCAGGACGTCCCCGTCTCCCGTGCCGAACTCTCCCCGGGCGGCGGCGTGTTCGAGACGTGGATGGGCCGGGCCCGCGCCGGGGCACGCCCCACCCTGACCACGTCCGCAACCGCGGCCGACCCGGATGCGCTGGGCGTCCGCGGCATCGAATCCCTCGTCCACGCCGAGCCGACCGGGCGCACCTTCTACAGCTCGGTCAGCGATGCGGAGGTGCTCAACCGGGCACACACCCAGGCCGGACCACATTAGGGAAAGCGAGGAAAAGACATGGCACGACAACACAGCACCGCAAGACGGGCCCCGGCCCGCGCACGCACCGCTGCCCTGGCGGCGGCACTGGCCCTGACCCTGGGCGTGGGCACCGCCGTGGCCAGTGACACCCTCCCCTGGCCCGGGGAGAGCGCCGTCGGCGCCAACCAGCCCTACCAGCACGGATACTCCTCCACCGACCTGCTGCGCTGGAACCCCGCGGACGACACCGACGCCGCACTGCTGCGGGCCAAGGTGCCCCTGCAGACCCGCATAGCCGCCGATGCCAGAACCCAGCGCAACCCGGCGCTGCCGGCCGACACCCAGCTGCTGACCCTCGCGGGCGACTACGGCAACGCGTTCTTCGAGAGCCACCCGTACACCAACGAGTTCAGCCAGTACCTCTTCAACTACTGGCAGTACTCCGATGTGTACGCGTCCTGGCACGGCATGCCCACCGAGGGCGTGCCCGTGAACTACTACGACCCCGACCTCGACTGGAAGGAGAAGTGGTTCGAGTTCGGGTCGGTCAACCTGCCCAACCCCGGCTACACCAACGCCGCGCACGCGAACGGCGTGCGGTCGCTGGGCTGCATCTTCTTCTCCCCGAACGACCGGGGCGACCAGGCGTACTCCGAACTGCTCGTCCGGGACGCGGCCGGGAACTTCCCCGCCGCCGCCAAGCTCGTCGAGGTCGCGAAGTACTACGGCTTCGACGGCTACTTCTTCAACCAGGAGGACGCGGTCGCCCCGGCCGACATCCCCATCTTCAAGCGCTTCCTCAAGCAGCTGCGCGACGGCGGTCTGTATGTGCAGTGGTACGACTCCATCGACAACACCACGGGCAGGGTCTCGTACCAGAACGAGTTCAACTCGGTCAACGCTCCGTTCGTCCGCGACAAGGCCGTCGGTGACGTGTCCGACTCGGTCTTCCTCAACTACTGGTGGGACAAGTCCAAGCTCACCCGGTCCAAGACCTACGCGGAGAGCCTGGGTCTCAACCCCCGCAAGAGCGTGTTCGCCGGCGTCGAGGCCGGCATGTACCAGTTCGACCAGCCGTACAACCTCGACAACAACCTCGGCGCCGACGGTGCTCCCATGAACGCCATCGCCACGCTGGGCGCCGACTTCGTCTCCTCCGACTACGCCAACAAAACCGACGACAAGGCCCAGTCGGCGGTCTTCGACCGGGAACGCCGCTGGTGGACCGGCTCGTCCCAGGGGTCAACCACGCCCGAGGGCGGCTGGAAGGGCATCTCGAAGTACGTCGCCGAGCGCTCCGTCATCAAGGGCAGCACCTTCGCCACCTCGTTCAACACCGGACACGGCCTGTCGACCTGGAGCGACGGCAAGCTCTCCAACGACGCCGAGTGGGGCAACATCAACCTCCAGGACATCCCGGTGACCTGGCAGTGGTGGATCGACGCCGCGAGCTCGCCCCTCAAGGCCGACTTCGACTACGGCCCGAAGTACACGCCCGCCGGCCGCTTCTCCTACCAGAAGGTCGGCGCCTACAACGGGGGCAGCTCCCTCGTACTCAGCGGCAGACTCGACAGCGACAACACCGTGCGCCTCTACAAGACCGACCTGAGCGTCAAGGCGGACTCGACCCTTTCCCTGACCTACAACAAGCCCTCGGCGGACGACGACTCCCAGCTCCGGCTCGCTCTGGTACTGGCCTCCGACCCGGGCAAGGTGGTGCAGGTGCCGCTGTCCGGCACCGGCAGGCGCACCGACGGCTGGACCACCGTCTCCGCGGACCTGTCGGACTACGCCGGCCAGCACATCGCCTCCCTCGGCCTCGTGGTGGCAGCGGGCACACAGCCGATCGAGAACTACCAGGTCAACCTGGGTGGCTTGGCGCTGCACGACGGCGTGGACCGCACCCCGGCCAAGCCCGGGAAACTGCGCATCGACCAGCTGCTGCCCGACAGCGACGAGCTGTTCCTGTCCTGGCAGCGAAGCGACTACGACACGGTCCGCCGCTATGACGTCTACCTCGACGACACCTACCTCGGCGGCATCTACGACGACGTCTACTACGTCAAGCGCTTCACCGCCACATCAGGGACGATCAAGCTCGTCGCGGTCGGCCCCGACGGATCCCGGTCCAAGCCGGCGACGGTGTCCTTCGACCTGTCCACGGCTCCGTCCGGCGTGACGGCCAAGGCGGGAGCCGACGGCACGCTGAAGACGACATGGACCCCGAGACAGACCGGTCAGCCCCTCTCCGTGGAGGTCCGTAGCCTCGACACCTCCAAGCCCTTCACCAAGAAGGTCACGGTGCCGGGCCAGCAGACGGGCGCGACCCTGACCGGCGTCCCCGTCAACGGGGACGAATACCTCCTCACCGTGCAGACCGAGAACGGCACGGACGGCACCGCCACAGGCGTACGGGGCACCTTCGCCGACACCGAGATCAGCCCCTATCCCGCCGCGGCCGTGAAGGTCTCGGGGAACACCTTCACCTTCTCCCGCCCGTCCCTTCCCGACTGGCACACGCTGACGGTCCTGGAGGACGGGCAGCCCAAGTCGTTCGCCACGACGTACGGGTCGGGCAACAAGCCGTACATCGTCCGCGGCCGCACCACCCGCTCGGCGATGACGGTGACCATGTCGAGCACGACCAGCAAGGTCGTCGCCGTACTGGAGGACTACGCCGGAAACAAGGTCACCACGGTGCTGCGCGGCAACTAGCCGTCCGGCACGCCGGCCGGGGCCCGTGACAAGGGGCCCGGCCGGCAACCGAGAGCCGGCACGTCCCGGCCGGGCCCGTCGCGGCACGGAAGGTCACGCCGGCCGGCTCGTCGGGAGGTCGGCGATCGGCGCCGTCACGGCCGCCGGGACCGCGGCGATGAGATCCGCCGTGTCGATCTCGATGCTGCTGTCGGGCCGGCCGCTGCCGCAGTGCACCCGCCCCAGGCCGCTTATGGTCTCGTCGAACACCACCGCCGCGGCGCGGTCCGCGGACACGGGGCACACCCCGCCGGGCCGCATTCCCGCCCGCGCCAGCCGCTCGGCGTCCGCGGGGGACAGGTCGGCGCGGCGGATCCCGGCCGCGCGGGCCAGCGCGCCGTACCGCAGCCGTGCGTGGCCGGGCAGCGCCGCCAGGAGGAGCCGGTCCTCGGGGGTGACGAAGGCGAGGGTCTTGACGGTCCGCTCCAGCGGAACGCCCAGCGCGGCGCACGCCTCCAGGGAGCCGACCACGTCGGGATGCTCATGCAGCCGGAAGGGCGCGCCGAGCGCGGCGAGGACGTCCAGCGGGCCGATGGGTGAGGGGCCGTTCACCTCGCCGAGACTACCGTGTGCGCAAGGGAGGCCGAGGTGCGGGAACAACGGGGCGTTCAGGGCGCTGACGGGCGGCTCACCTGTACGTATACTCCTGACCTTCCGCCTCCTTCGCCCCGGAGTTGACAGCGTGACGAACGTGCACCACCCCTCGCCGGTCGACGGCCCGTCGCCTCTCCTCGGTTGCCCGGCTCACCCCGACGCCGTGCGCATGCACACCGAGGAGTTGCAGGCAGACCCGGCGGAGCTGTACCGGCGGTTGCGCCGGGACCACGGCGCTGTGGCGCCGATCCTGCTCGATGGCGACATCCCCGCCTGGCTGGTACTCGGCTACCGGGAGTTGCACCGCGTCACCTCCGATCCCACGCTGTTCGCCCGTGACTCGCGTCGCTGGCACGCGTGGGAGTACATCCCGGCCGACTGGCCGCTGATGCCTTTCGTCGGCTACCGGCCGACCATGCTGTTCGCCGAGGGCGCCGAGCACCAGCGGCGGGCCGAGGCGATGTTCGACGCGCTGGCGTCGGTGGACCAGTTCGATTTGCGCGCGGAGTCCGAGCGCGTGGCCGACGCGCTGATCGACGCCTTCGCGGGCAGTGGCCGCGCCGAACTGGTGGCCGACTACGCCAGCCAGGTGCCGATACGGGTGGTGACCCGTCTGTTCGGCCTGGATCCGGACACCGCGGTCGCCATCCAGCGTGACACGGTCGAGATGGTCAGCGCCAACGACGGCAGCGTGGCCGCGTACCAGCGGGTGCACAACCGCATGGTGGCGCTGATGGCGGAGGTCCGGAGCAACCCCGGTATGCCGGGCATCCCGGCGCAGATGGCGGCGCACCGGGCGGCCCTCACCGACGAGGAGATCATCAACGATCTGATCGGCACGGTGTACGCCAGCCACCAGAGCACGACCGACTGGATCGGCAACGCGCTGGGGCTGATGCTGACCGACGAGCGGTTCGCGGTCACCATGGCAGGGGGACGGCGCAGCATCGGCCAGGCGCTGAACGAGGTGCTGTGGGAGAACACCCCGGTGCCCGGTTTCATCGGCCGCTGGGCCGCCGAGGACACCGTCCTCGGCGGACAGCACATCAAGAAGGGCGACTGCCTGGTCCTGGGCCTGGCCGCGGCCAACGCGGATCCGAGCGTACGGCCGGACTTCCAGGCCGGTGCGGGGGGCAACCAGGCCCATATGTCCTTCAGCCACGGCGAGCACAGCTGCCCCGTGCCGGCCCGGGAACTGGCCGAGGTGATCTCCATGACGGCGATCGAGGTGCTGCTCGACCGGTTGCCGGACGTGGCGCTTTCCGTGCCGTCCGACGAGCTCGAGTGGCGGTCGTCCATCTGGTTCCGGGGCATCGCGGCGCTCCCGGTGGAGTTCACCCCCGCTCTGGGCTGACGCGGACTTCGGACACACCTTTTCCGAAGGTGTCCACTAAGGCCGCAGCTCCCCGCCATTGACGGTATTTCGTCCGCCGTCCAGGACCGTGCGGGTGTTCTGGCTCAAGCCCACGGATGTGGCATTCGACCAGCGGTACCCCAATGGCATCACGAGTGTGATGCAGGAGGCGCAGCGCTACTACCGCCAGGAGCCCGGCAAGACCTTCACGCTGAACAACCCGGCGGTGGAGGTGGTCAACGGCGACCACAACCGGGCCTGGTACGGGTCTGCCCGACTCCTCGTTCACCGACGGCACACCGATGTCCGCGTCGTTCTACGACTACCCGAACTGTCACTTCAACCAGTCCCAGAAGAACGGGATCCTGAGCGGCCCCTACGGCAGCTTCCTGTCCTGAGCCGCCGCCGGCCAGGAGCCGGGCACACGCCGGCCGGCGGTCAGTCGGCCGGCGTCAGCTCGCGCTCCTTCCGCTCCTTCCGCGGACCCGCCTCCTCCCGCAGGCCGAGGCGGGAGTGCAGCCGCCGCAGCCGCGGGGGCGCCCACCACGTGGCCCTGCCGCCCAGTCGCATCGCGGCGGGGAGCAGCACGCCGCGGATGAGCGTCGCGTCCATCAGGACCGCGAGCGGCAGCCCGACGCCGTACGCCTTCACCAGGGAGATGTCCGACGCCGTGAACGCGAGGAAGACGATCGAGATGGCCACCGCGGCGGCGGTCACGATCCGGCCCGTGTGCTCCAGGGCGTGGGTCACGGCCTTCGTCGGGGAGCCCGTCAGCTCGTACTCCTCCCGCATACGGGACAGCAGGAACACCTGATAGTCCATGGCCAGGCCGAAGGCGAGGCCGAAGAGGATCACCGGGATCGTCGCGGCGATGTTGCCGGTCACGGTGAAGCCGCCGAACAGCCCCGCCAGGTGGCCGTCCTGGAACACCCACACCAGCGCGCCGAACGTCGCCGTCAGGCTGAGCAGGCTGAGCACCACGGCCAGGAAGGGCAGCAGAACGCTTCCGGTGACCAGGAACAGCAGCACCAGCATCGCGAGCAGCAGCGTGCCCAGCGCGTACGGCAGCCACTCCACCAGAGCGGACGCCGCGTCCTCGTTGGTGGCCGCCATTCCGCCCACCAGGACCTCGAACGGCGCCTCGCTGTCCCTGATCTCGCCGACGATCCGCCCCGCCTCGTCCGGGCTGTCCGAGGCCGGCATCACCGAGAAGGAGACGGCGTCCCCGGCGGCGAAGCCCCGTGACTGCTCGTCCGCGGGCGTGACAAGGTCTCCTTCCGCGTAGTTTCCGGTGGAGGTGCGCACCGCGGCGACACCGGGCAGCGACGACAGCCGCTTCGCGTACCGCTCGACTGCCGGTGCCTCCGATCCGCCCTCGGGCGCGACCACCACCAGCGCGTTCTGCCCGCTGCCGACGAAGTCCTCCTTGACGGCGGTCGCGACCCGGCGCGCGGACGACGACTCCGGCATCACGCGCTCGTCGGGCATGCCGATGTTGATGCCGAGGAACGGCGCGCCGAGCAGCAGCAGGAAGAGCGTGACCGCTGTGGCGAGGGGAAGGGGACGCCGCATCACCACGGTCGCCAGACGGTGCCAGAACCCGTTCGTGGCGGTGGCACCCTCACTGGCCGGGGCCCCGGCGGCGCGCTTCCTGCGGCCGGTGACCCGGCCGCGTTCGACGCGGTCACCCAGCATGGCGAGCACCGAGGGGAGTACGAGCAGCGAGGCCGCGCCGGACAGCACCGCGGTCAGCGCGCCCGCATAGCCCATGGACCGCACGGCCAGGAGCGGGAACCACATCATGGAGCTGGAGGCCACCGCGACCGTGAGGGTCGAGAAGAGCACCGTCCGTCCCGCCGACGTCATCGTCGCCCGCAGCGCCTCCTCGGTCCGCTTCCCCCGGGCCACCTCCTGCCGGTAGCGGTTGACGAAGAGCAGGCTGTAGTCGATCGCCAGCCCCAGACCCAGCAGGGTCACCACGCTCGCGGAGAGGGATCCGACGGCCGTCACCTCCGCCAGGAGCCACATCACCCCCATGGAGAGCATCATCGCGACGACGGCGACGATCAGCGGAAGGGCGGCCGCCACCAGCCCTCCGAAGACGAAGACCAGCACCACCAGGGTGAGGGGGATGGCGATGACCTCTCCGGTCTGGGCGTCCTTCTGCCCCTGCTCGAGGAACTCGGCCTGGAACTTCGTATTGCCGCCGAATGTCACGTCGAGACCGGCTCGCTCGCCCTCGTAGGCATCGGCCAACTCGGCCACGCGCTTCTGCGCCGTGGAGTCGTCGCCGGTCACCGTGCCGGTGATCAGGGCCTCGTCGCCGTGTCTGCTCTTCATCCACAGCGGTTTGCCCGCCGTCCAGTAAGAGGTGACGTTCTCGACCCCGGGCTCCTCGCTCAGCTTCCCGGTGAGCTCGCCGGCCGCGGCGCGGACGGCCGGGTCGTCCACGCCGCTGTCGGCGGTGACGAGCACGGTGAGGTTGGGCCGGTCCTGGTGAAACGTGCTGGAGAGCATCCTGACGGCACGCCCGGACTCCGAGTCCGGGTCGTCGAACCCGCCGGCGGCCAATTTGCCGAACAGGGTCGTACTCGCGATTCCCCCGGCCACGGCGAGGACGAGACTCACCACGAGAACCGCCACTCGGCGCCGGATGACCAGCCTGGCCAGCCTGTCAAGCATTTCCTGTCCCCTTCGAAGCGCGGTATCTGAGGCACCACCTACTTCTGGACGGATCGGGGCGCCCCGGATGTGACATCGCGGGTGGGCCCGGGGGCCTTCGGTCCTCGCATTGTCAGTCGCAACTGACGCCGCTTAACGTTGACCCGGAAAGCCATGTATGGCAGAACTATGTCAGTTTGAAGTGACGGGGACTGAAAACGGACCAGGGGCCACCGTTCATCGGAGCGATGAAGTGGTGTACGTCACAGTGACTGCTTTCTCTGGTGCAGGCTAAGCTTCCGTCACCGAGCCATCCCTTTCCATGCGAGTCCGCAGACCGTCGACGAGAAGAAATTCAAGGAACAGCGCGATTCCTGTTTTCCTTCCCCGAGCCAGGGCCGCCATGCGCGCTTTCTGGCCATCGACGAACGGGATTTCCCCATGCCTACAGGGATCATCAGCGCCGGAGCTCATGTACCCGATCACGTGGTCGGGAACGACCGGATAGCCGAATGGGCCGGCGTGTCGGAGGAATGGATCCACGAACGCACGGGAATTCGCGAGAGACGCTATGCGAGACCCGGAACCGCGACCTCGGACCTCGCGGTACACGCGGTGCGGCAGATCTTCTCCGCATGCGAAGGCGCCGCGGAACTCACCGACGCCCTGATATTGGCCACATGCACGCCCGATGTGCCCCAGCCGGCGACGGCGGCGATCGTGCAGCACAAGCTCGGGCTGCGCGTCATGCCGGCCTTCGACATCAACGCGGTGTGCAGCGGCTTCCTGTACGGCATGGCCGTCGCCGACGGCCTGCGGTCGGCGTCGCCGGACACCGAACACGTGCTGGTGGTGGGCGCCGACATGTTCTCCACCATCATGGACCGCACCGACCGGAGCACCGTGAGCCTCTTCGGGGACGGAGCCGGGGCCGTGCTGCTCGGCCCCGTGCCGGAGGGGTACGGGCTGCTGGCCATGCGGACGATCAGCGAGGGCTCGCTCCACCATCTCGTCGGGGTGCCGGCCGGCGGCACGGCTCTGCCGCTCGACGGGGCCGCGCTCCAATCCGGACGGAATTTTCTGAAGATGGACGGGCGGGCGATCCGGCAGTATGTGCAAACGACTCTGCCCAAGGTCGTGGACCAGGTCCTGGACGACGCCGGGTTGAGCCTGGGAGGAGTCGACCGGTTCATCTTTCATCAGGCGAACCCCCGCCTGCTCGAGTCATTCGCCGATATGACGGGAATCGACCGCAAACGCATGCCGCTCACCGCTCCCCACCTGGGGAACACCGCGGGCGCCTCCATTCCCGTCACGCTGTGTGCGACGGACCGGGACCGGCCCCTGGAGCGAGGGGAAAACCTCCTGCTGGCATCCATCGGCGGCGGTATGAACGCCGCCGCGGCACTGGTGCGCTGGTACTGACACCCCTCGGGTCCTTCGCGTTCTTTCCTCCGCGGCCCGTCTCCTTCCTTCGTTCGACCGGTAGCCGGCCCCCCTTCGTCTCACCCGGAGATCGTGACAATGAATTCGCCCGAGCCTTTCCCTTTGACGCGATATCAACTCGACATCTGGGTCTCGGCCGCACAGACCGAGGAATCACCGCAGTACAATGTCTCGTGCCATGAGAAGCTCACCGGAAAGGTGAATCTCGGCATCCTCCGCCAGTGTGCCGAGCAGGCCCTGCGACACCATGACGCTTTGCGTCTGCGATTCGACGAGCGGGACGGGACCCCGCTTCAGTGGGTCGAACCCCACCCGCCCGCCGTGGAGACGACCGACCTGTCAGGGGAAGCCGACCCGGCGGCGGCCTGCCGTCGCCGGGTGCGCGCACTCCAGCAGCGTCCGATGCCACTGCGCGATCAGCCCATGGTCCGGGTGGCGCTCCTGGTGGAGAGCCCCCGCGTGACACACCTCCAGCTGGTCGCGCACCACCTGGTGCTGGACGGCTGGTCGCTCAACCAGGTCAGCGCCCGGATCCTCGACGACTACGCGTCGGTGGTGGCGGGCGGGGCCGCGGCGCGGAGCAGCGCGCCGCCGTACCGTTCGTTCTCCGCGCGGGACGCCGCGTACCAGGGATCCGAGGAGCACACCGCCGACCTGGAGGCCCACCGCTCCGCCCTCGCCGGCGCGGTCCCCGCCCTGTTCCCCAGGAGGCCCGCGAGCGCTCCCCGCGAAGGCGTGCGCCTGTCCTTCACACTGGATCGCTCATGGGCGGAACGCGTCCGGAAGGCCCAGCTGCCGCTGTTCCCCTACATCGCCACCATGCTGGGCGCGTATCTGTCGCGGGTGCATCGCACCGAGGAGGTGATCCTGGGGGTTCCGGTCCTGAACCGGCCGGAGGAATTCCTGGACACCGTCGGGCATTTCGCGAACACACTGCCGCTGCGCCTGCCCGCCCACGACGGGATGCCCCTGCGCGACATCGTCGACCGGACGCGGAGCGCCACCCGGGCGCTGCGCCGACATGAGCGGGTGGCGCTGGGGGACGTCGTACGCGCGTTACCCGAACTCCACGGCGGCAACCGCCAGTTGTTCGACGTCACCTTGTCCTATCTGCGGGCCGGGCGCCCGGATCCCGGCCAAGGCATCGGACTTGAGACCTCGATGGAATCGCCCTGCCATGAGCAGGACGCGCTCTCGGTGGTGGTACTCGACTTCGACGGCGCGCCACAGATCCGCTTCGACCTCGGCTACGCCACGGACGTCTTCGACGACGACTTCCCCATCGAGGCGATGGCGCGACATTTCAAGCACCTGCTCGAAGCGGGCGCGGACCTGGCGGACGGGCCGGTGTCCGCGGTGCCGATGCTCTCGGCCACGGAGCGGGACGAGCTGATCCGCCGGGGCCGGGGGGAGCGCGTCGCGTATCCGCGGGAGGCCACCCTCTCCCAGCTCTTCGAGCGGCAGGTCGCCCGTGGTCCGGAGCGGATCGCCGTGATGGGCCCTGGCCCGGACGACGCCCTGACCTACGCCGAACTCGACGCGCGGGCCAACCAGGTCGCCCGGGCGCTGCGCGCGGACGGCGTGGGCCCCGGGGACCGGGTCGCCGTCTCGCTGGAGCGCGGCCCCGACCTGCTCGTCGCGCTGATGGGCGTGGGCAAAGCGGGCGGTGCCTATGTCCCGGTGGACCCGGGATATCCGCGCGAGCGCATCCGCTTTCTGCTCGACGACAGCCGTCCGGCCGCCGTGCTCGCGTCGGACGAGTGCATGCCGAGGACCGCGGTGGCGGCGGGCGTTCCCGTGCACCGTGTCCCCGACCTGCTGCACGGCGACGACTCCCCGCCGGAGCCCCTGGCCGACGGCTCCGACCTCGCGTACGTGATCTACACCTCCGGCTCCACCGGCAAGCCCAAGGGCGTGCGGGTGCGGCACCACTCCGTGGTCAACCGGCTGGCGTGGATGCAGCGGGCATACCCGATCGGCGAGGGCGACGTACTGCTGCAGAAGACACCCGTGTCCTTCGACGTGTCCGTGTGGGAGCTGTTCTGGTGGGCTGTCGAGGGAGCGAGCGTGGCCCTTCTGCCGCCGGGCGGGGAGAAGGACCCGCGCGTGATCGCCCGGACCGTCCACGACCGGCGCGTCACCGTCGCACACTTCGTGCCGTCCATGCTCGGTGCCTTCCTTGACGCCGCGGAGCAGACTCCGCGGGTGCGTGCCCGGACGGAGACACTGCGGCGTGTCTTCTGCAGCGGGGAGGCGCTGCCGGCCGCCCGCGTCGACCGGTTCAACCGGCTCTTCCACGACGGGGGTCGTGCCACGCCGGCCCTGGTGAACCTGTACGGCCCGACCGAGGCGACCGTCGACGTGACCTTCCACGACTGCCCCGGGGACCCCGGCCGCCCCGTCGGCCGCGTGCCCATCGGACGGCCCATCGACAACACCTGGCTGTACGTGGTGGGACAGGACGGGCAGCCGCAGCCCACAGGCGTCCCGGGCGAGCTGTGGATCGGCGGCGCCGGGGTGGCCGCCGGATATCTGGACCGGCCCGCCCTGACGGAGGAGCGGTTCATCGCCGACCCGTTCACCGGCGAAGGCACCGTGTACCGCACCGGCGACCTCGTGCGGTGGCTCGCCGACGGCTCCCTCGCATACCTGGGCCGCCTCGACGACCAGGTGAAGATCCGCGGGAACCGGGTGGAGCCGGGCGAGGTCAGCAGGGCCCTGATGGCCGTACCCGGCATCCGGGACGCGCTGGTGGTGGACCGTACCGATGACGAACGGGGCGTCCATCTGGTCGGCTACTACGTCGCGGAGGACGAGATCGCCGCCGCCGACGTACGCCGCCACCTCGCCGACACCTTACCGGAGTTCATGATCCCGGCCCTGCTGGTGCGGCTCGACCGCATTCCGCTGACGCCCAACGGCAAGGCGGACCGCCGGGCGCTGCGGGAGCCCGCCGCCCGCGGCGGCGCACCGGCCTCACGCCCGCTCACCCCAGCCGAACAGATCCTGTCGGAGGTGTGGTCCGAGGTCCTGCGGTGCGGTCCGGTGGGCGCCGAGGACGACTACTACGCGCTCGGCGGCGACTCGCTGCAGATGCTGCGGGTCCGCGCCCTGGCCGAGCGGCGAGGCCTGCGCTTCTCACTGGCCGATCTCGTACGGCACTCCACCGTCGCCCGCCTGGCCGCGCGGGCCGCCCTCGACACGTCCCCCTCCGGCCCCCCGGACGGCGCCGACCACGCCTCGTTCGAGGAGGAACCGCGCCCCTTCGAGACGGTCTCCGGTATCGACCGGGCGCGGCTGGGCGCGGTCACGGACGCCTACCCGCTCACCCGGATGCAACTCGGCCTGATCTACCACAGCCGTCAGCGGCGGGGATCGTCCCTCTACAAGGACGTGTTCCGCTACACCCTGCGCTGCCACTGGGACGAGGAACACTTCCGCGCCGCCTTCGGCCACCTCGTGCGGCGCCATCCGGCGCTGCGCACCAGCTTCGGCCTGGCCGGGTTCACCGAACCCCTGCAACTGGTGCACGCGGCCATGGAGGACGGCCTCGACATCGTCGATCTGCGGTCCCATGACGCCGACGAGGCCGAAGCCGAGGTCCTGCGGCACATCGAAGAACGCCGCCACCACGAGTACTCCTTCGACACTGCCACCGCCACCGCCCCCCTGTACGCGCTCCGCGTCCATGTGCGCCGCTCCGCCCTCGACCTGGTCCTGAGCTTCCACCACGCCCTGCTCGACGGCGCCAGCGTCGCCAACCTCATCGGCGAACTCCTGCGTGACTACGGGCATGCCCTGGGCCTGCACCCGACCCCGGCGCCCGAGGTCCGCCTGCCCTCGCCCGCCACGCATCTGCTGGCCGAGCGCCGAGCCCTGGCCTCGGAGGAGGACCGCCGGTACTGGCGGAGGGAGCTCGACGGAAGCGAACCCACCTCGGTCGGCTCGTACCGCCCGCACCAGCCGCCGTCGTCCGCCGGCGGGCGCTGGTCGCACCGCTTCGACCTGCCGGCCCGGCTCGGCGACGACGTACGGGCCTTCGCCCGCGCTCAGGCGGTACCGGTGAAGTCGGTGCTGTTCGCCGCCCACTGCATGACACTGCGGCTGTTGTCCGGGCGCGACGACATTACGACCGGTCTCATCGCGCACGGCCGCCCGGAACACCCACACGCCGAGCGTATGGTCGGACTGTTCCTCAACACCCTGCCCATGAGGGTGAACACGGCCCAGGACAGCTGGCTGGACGCGGTGCGGGAGGCGTTCCGGTGCGAGCGGAGCGCCTACCCCCACCGCCACTACCCGATCAGCGCCATCCAGGAGGAGCACGGCGGCGGGCCGCTGTTCGAGACGGTGTTCAACTACGTACGGTTCCAGCAGCTCACGGACGCGCTCCACGAGCCGGGGCTGGAGCTGACGGACCTGCGCACCGTCGAGGAGACCAACTTCACCCTGCTGGTCAACGCCGTGACGGACCCTGTCGACCAGAGCATCTGGCTGCGTGTCGACAACGACGGGCGGACCGTCACCCGCGACCAGGCCGGTGTCTTCGCCGACTACTACACGCGCGTCCTGGACCGTATGGTCCACCACCCCCTGGAGCAGCCGGGCTGGGACTTCCTCACCGCCGTGCCACAACCACTCCCCGCCACCGCCACCGGCACGGCACCGAGCGTGGTGGACCGCTTCGCGGAACAGGCCGCACACACCCCGGACGCCCTCGCCCTGGCGACGCACGACGAGGAGTGGAGCTACGCGCGGCTCACCCGGGCGACCGAGGCCGTGGCCCGCAACCTGCTCGCCCTGGGGGTGCGCACCGGCGATGTCGTCGGGGTGGCGGCAGACCGGTCGCCCGAGGTGATCGCGGCCATCCTGGGCATCATGCGGGCAGGAGCGGCGGTCATGCCCCTGGACACCGGATACCCCGCCGGCCGGCTCTCCTACATGATCGCAGAGGCCGATCCCCGCCTTGTCCTCGCCGCCGGCCGGCACGACGCCCTCCTCGGCCGCACCACGCGGAGCGTACGGTTCGAGGAGCTCGCCGAACCGCCCACCGGGGACACCCCCGCCCCGCCCCTGCCGGCGACCGCCCTGGACGGCACCGCCTGCGTCCTGTTCACCTCGGGCTCCACCGGGCGGCCCAAGGGGGTCGACATTCCCCACCGCACCCTGGCCAACCTCGTCGCCTGGCAGAACCGCGCCCCAAGCGCCTCGACGGGCATCACCCTGCAGTACGCTCCGCTGAGCTTCGACGTCTCCCTCCAGGAGATCTTCTCCACCCTGTGCGCGGGCGGCACCCTCCGCCTGGTGCCCGAGGAGATCCGCCGGGACATGCCGGCCCTGGTGCGCCTGTTGCACCGGGAACGGGTCGAGCGCGTCTTCGTACCCTCCATCGCCCTCCAGCAACTGGCGCTGGCCTCCGAGGCGCTGGGCCTCACCCCGGCCGCGCTGCGCGTCATCGTCTCCAGCGGCGAACAGCTGAGGATCACCGACGAGGTACGCCGACTGTGCTCGGCCCTGCCCGGGATGGTGCTGGAGAACCAATACGGCCCCACCGAGACCCATGTGGTCACCCGCCGCACCCTCACCGGACCGCCCGCCGACTTCCCCGACCTCCCCCCGGTGGGAACCGCCGTCGACGGAGCCCGGGTCGTCGTGGTGGACCAGCGGCTGCGCTCCGTGCCGCCGGGCGTCACGGGTGAGCTGTATCTCGGGGGCGCCTCGGTCGCGCGGGGATATCTGGGCCGCGACGACCTGACCAAGGAACGCTTCGTCACCCTGCCCGGCACACCCGGCCGCTTCTACCGCTCAGGCGACCTCGGATTCACCCTGCCGAGCGGCGAGATCGTGTGCACCGGCCGCGCCGACACCCAGGTCAAGGTCCGCGGGTTCCGCGTCGAGACGGCCGAGGTGGAGCTCGCGATCCGCGACCTCGCCCCCCGCCACCCCGGCATCGCCGAGGCCGCCGTCGTCGCCCACACCCGCCCCGGCACGGACACCGTCCTGGTGGCCTTCCTCACCGGCGATCCGTCGCGGGTGGACACCGGTGCGCTCCGCAGCCGATTGCGCGAAACGCTCCCCGACTACATGGTGCCGTCCTACGTCCAGTGGCTGTCCGCCATGCCGTCCACCCCCAGCGGGAAACGGGACGACGCCGCCCTGCGGGCCATCCCCCTCGAGGCGCCGGCCGACCACGACACCACCCCGCCGCGCACCCCGCTGGAGAAGGCGCTCGCCGAAATCCTCGCGGACCTGCTGCACCTGCCCGAAGTCGGCATCCACGACTCCATGTTCGACCTGGGCGGCACATCGCTGACCGCGATGCGGCTGATCGCCACCCTGGAACAGCGCTTCGGCACCGTCATCCCGCTGTCGGAGTTCATCGCCGCGCCGACCGTGGCCGCCATCGCCGACCGGCTGGGGTCCGCCGCGGCAGCACCGGCCCGCTTCGACCCGATCGTGCCGCTCAACCCGTCGGGCAGCCGGACCCCGCTGTTCATGGTCCACCCCATGGGCGGCAACGTGCTGTGCTTCCTGCCCTTCGCCAAACACCTCGACCCCGACCAGCCGCTGTACGCCCTCCAGGCGGCCGGCGCCGACCCCGGCACCGAACCGCTTGAGACCATCGCGGACATGGCCCGCAGCTACATCGCCGCGCTCAAACGAATCCAGCCTGAGGGCCCCTACCAGATCAGCGGCTACTCCTTCGGCGGGTTCGTCGCCTTCGAAATGGCCCGGCAACTCAGCGCGCGGGGTGAGCGGGCAGACGTGCTGATCCTGGACACGGTCACCCTGAACCCACGGCTGCGCGAGCTGTACACCGACGACGCGCTGCTCGGCTGGTTCTTCTGGGAACTGCTGTGGCCGGTGCGCGGCGGGACCTCGCCCCTGGAGGAGATACCCGAACATGCCACCTCGCTGGACGAGAAGTTCGCCCATATCGCACGGTGCGCCGTCGACCTGGGCGTACTGCCCGCCGACAGCTCGGGGTCCGTCATCCGGCGCCTCTTCCGCCTCTACCGGGCGAACTGGCTGGCCACGCTGGACTACCGGCCGGGCACCGTCGACCAGGACATCGTCCTCCTGCGGGCCGACGAACCGCTTCCCGCGATCCTCGAGGCCATGCACGGCGCCGCGGGCAGCCTGCACGACGAGCCGACCAACGGCTGGCGGCGGGTGACCACCGGCCGCATCCAGGTCATCGGCGTTCCCGGCGATCACCTCTCCATCATGGAGGAGCCCGGCGTCGCCCATGTGGCCAAGACGATGGCCGACATCCTGCACCCCTCAACCCATCTCCGAAGGGACAACCGAGTTCTATGACATCCCACCGGCCCAAAGCAGTGGTCATCGGGGCGGGGATCGGCGGCCTCACGCTGGCCGCCGCGCTGCGCCAGGTCGACATCGACGTCGAGGTGTACGAGCGCGCCACCGAACTGAAAGCCGCCGGCTCCGGCCTGGGCGTGCTGAGCAACGGCGGCGCCGCGCTGGAAGCCCTCGGCATCGACATCGGCCTGGAAAAGCGCGGACAGATCCTCCAGCGCTTCGGCATCAACGACGCCGAGGGCAACCACATCACCTGGTTTCCCATCCCGGAGCTGAGCAACGAGCTGGGGCTGCCGCCCACCGTGGTCATCAGCCGCAGCGCACTGCAGCAGGGCCTCCTGGAGGCGGTGGGAGACACGCCCATCACCCTCGGCGCCGCCGCCGTCGGCTACGAGACACGGCCGGACGGAGCGACCGTGCGCTTCGCCGACGGAAGCCAGGCCCACGGCGACATCGTGATCGGGGCCGACGGGATCAACTCCGCCATCCGCCGCCAGATCACCGGTCCGGAACCGGTGAACGAAGCCGGGTACGTGTGCTGGCTCGCCATCGTCCCGTTCAGCCATCCGCGCTTCGAGACCGGTTCGGTCCTCCACTACTGGGGAAGCGGCCAGCGCTTCGGCCTGCTGGACGTGGGGCACGGACAGACCTACTGGTTCGGCACCAAGAACATGTCCGCCGAACGGGCCGCCGACTGGCGGGGTACGAAGGAGGAGATCGTCCAGGCGTACGCCGGCTGGGCGGACGAGGTCGAGGCAGCCATCCGCGCGACGCCCGAAGAGGACATCATCGCCATCCCCGCCCGCGACCGGGACTTCCTGGAGCACTGGGGCGACGGCCGCGTCACCCTCCTCGGAGACGCCGCGCACCCCATGCTCACCAGCCTCGCGCAGGGGGCCGGGATGGCCATCGAGGACGCCGTCGTCCTGGCCGGGACACTGGCCCGGGCTGGCGATCTCACCGCCGGACTGCGCGCTTACGAGGACCAGCGCCGCGAGCGCACCCGGGCCATGGTCCACGCCTCCCGCGCGCTGAGCGAACAGGAGCAACTGGAGGACCCGCGGCAGCGGCACGAGCGGGACGAACAACTGCGTCGCACGACCTACGCCGCCTTCGCCGAGCAGCAGCGGGACGTCCTCACGTTTCCCGGGATCCACGCCTGACACCGCGACCGCCGTGACGGGGCCACAGCGCACAGCGCTGTGGCCCCATGGTCCTCGGCCGATACCGTGACCGGCATGGACTTCTCCCTGCAACAGCTCCGCGGCTTTGTCGCGGTGGCGGAGGAGCAGCACTTCGGGCGTGCCGCGCCGACCGCCGCCCGCCACGCCGCCGAGGGCCGCACCGGACGCCCACTCCGTCACCCCGCACGCCTGTTGGAGCCCGGACAGCCCGAACCCCGCCCTGCACCGACTGGCGGCCGCCCTCACCCGCGAGCCACGGCTCGGGGTGTCCTGAACTCACAGACCGTCGCGCACCATGACGACGACGATCTGGACATGACGGTCGGCCGCCGTGTTCGAGATGAGGGCTCCTCCTGTGGGGGGGGGACTGGTGGGGGGTTGGGGGTGTCAGCGCCTGAGGTCCGCCCCGACCGCGGCGGCCACGACGCTGTCCCGTTCGGTGCGGCTGAACAGCCCCTCGGACAGCCATGTGTCGGCGAGCGTGCGTACCGCCTGGACGAAGAGGCCCGAGGACGCGAAGGGTGCCTGCGCCCAGAGCACGTCCAGGAAGGTGAGACCGTTGCCCCGGGCGCGGTTCGGTACGCCCGAGTTCTTCGCGCCGAACACGACGACCGGTTCCGAGCGTTTGAAGTAGGCGTGGTAGCGCGTCTCGTCCCCGACGTAGAACGGGGCGAGGGTCAGGCCGTGGGTGGTGAAGTACATCGGCCGACCCCCGGGTTTGATCGCGTCGGCGAGATCGCCCCGGAGCGTGAAGTCCTTGTAGAAGGAGAACACGCGGAAGGCCGGCTCCTGGCTCTGGGCGGTCAGCAGGACCGGACCGTAGAACACCGACTGGACGGCGGGATCGTCCAGGGCCCGTTCGATCCGCAGGCGGTAGGGGGCGGAGATGGCGACCCGGTCGCCGCGCCGCCAGTCCCTGCTCAGGCTCAGATAGCTGCCCGGCACGGCCTTGGCCGACTGCCGCACCCCGTTGACCGTGACGGTGAAGCCCGCCGTGGCCCAGGCCGGAACGCGCAGCCGCAGGTCGAGCCGCCCGCTGCCCTCGCGGAACGTCAGGGTGCGGACGCCCTCGGCCGGGTAGTCGCTCGTCTGCTCGATGACGAAGCCCCGCTCCGGCCACCGCAGTGTCGAGGCGAGGGAGAGATTGACGTACAGCGCGGCGCCGTCGGCCGAGCGGAAGTACACCGAGTCCTGGTACTTGGTGTGGTTCTCCATACCGGTGCCGCCGCAGCAGGTGCCGGTGTTGTCGTACTCGCGCCGCACCCCCGGGCCCATCCCGACGAAGTAGGTGACCTCCGGGCTGTCCGTGGCGGGGGCGTCCCGGCGGGAGGCGAGGATGTGATTGGTCACGCCCCGCTCGTAGTAGTCCATGTAGGCGGGGTCCGGCTCGTGGAAGAACAGCTGCCGGCTCAGTTTGAGCATGTTGTACGTCGCGCAGGTCTCGGCGTTCTTGTCGTCCAGGGTGGCCGCGATGGCGCCGCGGGCGCGGAACATCTCGCCCTGCCCCGTGCCGCCCAGGCTGTACATCCGGGAGCCCGTGACCATGCCCCAGAAGTTGCGGGCCGCGTCGGCGTACTCCTCGTCCGCGGTGTGGTCGAACAGCCGCAGATAGCCGGTGAACTGCGGAATGTGCTGGTTGGCGTGTCTGCCCTCCAGGATGTCGCGGTCCTCGGCGCAGGCCTTCAGCAGCGCGGTGTTGTCGAAGCAGCGCGCGGCGGCGAGGTGTTCCGCCCGGCCGGTGAGGGCGTACAGATCCGCCAGCACCTCGTTCATCCCGCCGTACTCACCGGCGATGTAGATGGACCACATGCGCTCCAGCTGGGCCGCCGGCAGATGGCCGAGCCGGCTGTGCACCCAGTCGCCCATCCCGGAGGCGATCTGAAGGGCCTGCTGGTTCCCGCCCAGGGTGTGCGCGTCCAGCAGCCCGCGCATGATCTTGTGGCAGGTGTAGTACGGCGCCCAGATGGTGGGGTAGGTCGTGTAGCTCTCCAGCAGGATGAACTGCGTCTCCGGGTACGCGGCCAGATAGCCGGGGTGGCTGGGCTTGGGCGAGCCGTGTTCGGCCAGTGCCTTCTGACACTCGGCGAGCGCGCCGACCAGGTAGTCGAGCTTGGTCTTGAGCGCGGCCTCCCTGGTGTCCGCGTAGGCCTGGGCGATGAGGGTGAGGAAGTGGCCGCCGTAGTGGCCGCGCAGATTGCCGTCGGAGGTCTCCCAGCCGCCCGGCGGCCGGGCGCCGCGGGTGTCGAGCCCGGCGTTGGCCCGGAAGACGGCCAGGATGCGGTCGGCCGGGTAGGACCTGGCGTAACCGAGCATCAGGTCGCGCTTGCGGCGGAAGACACCGTCGCCGAGGGTCACCGCGTCCAGCGGGAAGGGGCGTACGGACCAGGTGTCCGGGACGGGTGACGACACGCCTGTGGCCCGGGACGGCGCCGCGGCGGGGACGGCGCCGGGCGCGGCGGCCTGCGCCGGTGGAACGGCGGTCGCGAGCGGGGCGGCGGCAGCGGCTCCGGCGGCGAGTCTCAACGCGCGACGGCGGGACGGGGGGTGGGACATCTCGTGACTCCGATCGATCGGTCGGTCGTCGGCGGGGGTGCACGGGGGAGCGGGGAGCGTACGGTCACGAAGGGGCGGCGGTGGTGGTGTCGGCCGGTTCCGGTTCCGCCGTCGGCAGCCACACCCGCATCGTCGAGGGCCCGCGGTTCGCCCAGGAGCGGTAGGGCACCAGGACGATCTCCGCGCGCCCGGTGGCGGGCGGGGGAGCGGTGTCGGGGTGACCCAGCGGTGCGTACGGCCATGGCGCCTCGCCGCGTTCGGCGTGTCCGGCGAGTTCACCGGCCACGATGACGGTGCCGTCCGCGCCGTCGGGGCCTCGCCCGTCCCGCGGCGGGGCGGATGGATCCACCCGTACCGCGTCGGCCTCGTGCCCGTCCGGCAGATCCACCGACTCGGCGCAGTACACCAGCGGCCCCCGCTGCACGGCCACCGTGCCGCGCACCGCGTCGATACGCGGATCGGCCCCGATCCAGCGCGGCGCCACGGGCAGTTCGAGCCGGATCTCGTCGCCGGACCGGAAGCGGCGCTCCACCGTGGCGGTGCCCGCGGGGACGGGGCGGCGTGTCCCGTCCGGGTCGACCAGCCACGCGGTGGCGCCCTCCGTCCACCCGGGGACGCGCAGCGACAGGGTCCACGGGCGGTCCGGGGACCGGTCGATCCGCACGGTCACGGTCCCCCCGGACGGATAGTCGGTACGGACCCGCAGCGCGACGCCATGGCCTCCGGCGAGGGACGTGGCGATCTGCGCGTCGGCGTACTGGTGCACCTGCACGCCGTGGTCGTCCGCCGTCGCCAGATACGCGGGCAGCTGGGCCAGGGTCCGCGCCACGTTGGTCGGGCAGCAGGACACCGCGAACCAGGGTGCGCGCAGGCTCGACTCGGCGCGCGGGCTGTCCGCGTCCGCGGCGGGCACGGTGCCCCGGCGGCGCCGGTGCAGGGTGTTGGCGTAGAAGAAGGCGCGGCCGTCCTCGGACGGGGAGGCCGCGACCACGTTGAACAGGGTGCGCTCCGCAAGATCGGCGAACCGCGGCTCGCCGGTGGCCAGCAGCAGCCGCCAGCTGAGCATCACGGAGGCGACACCGGCGCAGGTCTCCGAGTAGGCGCGGTCGGGCGGCAGCACGAAGTCGTCGCCGAAGGACTCGTCCCGGTGGTGCGAGCCCATGCCGCCCGTCACATAGGTCCGCCGGGCGACCGTGGCCTCCCACTGCCGTACGATCGCGGCCAGCAGGGCGTCGTCCCCGGTCTCCACGGCCACATCGACGGCGCCGGCCGCGAGGTAGAGGGCGCGGACGGCGTGCCCGCGCAGCACCGTGGCCTGGCGCACGGGCAGGTCGTCCTGGTAGTAGGCGCGGCCGAACTCGGTGTCGCCGAGGGTGTGGTGGCCGCGGCGGTCGACGAACAGGGCCGCCTGGTCGAGGTAGCGCTGTTCCCCCGTCAGCCTGGCCAGCTCCACCAGGGCCGGTTCGATCTGCGGATGGCCGCAGACGCCCTCGATACCGCCCCGGCCGAAGGTGGCGCACACATGGTCGGCGGCCCGCCGGGCGATCTTCGTCAGCTCGCCCTCGCCCCGGGCCCGGGCCTGGGCCACCCCGGCCTGGATCAAATGCCCGTAGCAGTAGAGTTCGTGGCCCCATTCGAGGTCGCTGTACCGGGGCTGCTGTCCGGGGCGGCCGAAGGCGGTGTTCAGATAGCCGTCCGGTTCCTGGGCGGGTGCGATGACCTCGGTGAGCTCGGCGAGCTGTGCGTCGAGCGGGGCGCCGGGGGTGTGCCCGGCGGCCTCCCAGGCCATGGCCTCGAGCAGCTTGTAGACGTCGGAGTCGGCGAACTCACGGCCGCGCCGGTCGCGCTCGATCCGGCCCTCGACGGCGGCCCGGAAGTTGCCGATCCAGCCGACGCGTGCCATCCAGTCGCGGCAGTGGCCGAGTGTGGCGGTCGCGTTGATCTGCCGGCGCCGGGCCCAGAACCCCCCGGTGATCCGGACCTCGTCGAGCCCGAGCGGCCGCAGCCGGCCCCGGCTCGGCGCCACCGGCAGGACGAGTGACCGCGCCGTGTTCTCCCTCACCAGTTCATGCCTTTGGTTCGTCCTTTCGGTTGTCCGTCTCCGCACAGTCAAGGGTGTCCTTCTCCGTGGTCCGGCGGCTCAGCCCTTGAGCGCGCCCGACATGAACCCCCGTACGTAGTGCCGTTGCAGCAGCAGGAAGAGCAGGAGGCAGGGCACGGCGAGGACCACCACACCCGCCTCGGTGGCGCCGTAGTCGACGGCGCCCATGCTCTGCTGCCGCAGATTGGCGACGGCCAGCGGCAGGGGCGCCTTCTCGCTGTCCGAGATGAGGATCAGTGGCGCGATGAAGTCGTTCCAGGCCGCGAGGAAGGCGAACAGCCCCACGGTGATCAGCCCCGGTCGCACCGCCGGGAGCAGGACGCGGCGCAGCGCGCCCGCCGTGCCGCAGCCGTCGACGAGCGCCGACTCCTCCAGTTCGCGCGGCACCGCCTCGAAGGAGATCCGCATCATGAAGGTGGCGAACGGCAGCTGGAACATGGCCAGCACCAGGCTCAGCCCGATCAGTGAGTTCTGCAGCCCCAGCCTGCCGAGCAGCACGTACAGCGGGATCAGGAGCGTGGCGTACGGGACCATGAGAATGGCCAGCGTCAGCAGGAACAGCAGGTTCTTGCCCGGGAAGTCGAAGCGGGCGAAGGCGTAGCCGCCGAGCAGCGACACCGCCAGGGTCAGGGCGACGGTGAGCGCCGAGACGACGGTGCTGTTGAGGAGGTACCGCCACAGGCCCGCGTCGTAGTCGAGCAGCGTCCGGTAGTTGCCGAGGCCGTAGCCGGACTCCTGCGCGGTGCCGGGCTGTCCGCTGACCGACGCCCAGGCGTTCCACAGCAGGGGGAAGAGGAAGATGACGGCCAGTCCTCCGGCGAGGACGTAGTGGGGCGTCCGGCCGAGGGCGCGGGTGAGCACCGTGGTGTCCCTTCTCATCAGGTGGGTGTCATGACTCGTCGGCGCGGCGCAGACCGCGGAACTGCACGACGCTGAGCAGGAGCAGCGCGGCCAGCACGATGATCGACAAGGCCGCCGCGGTGCCGAGGTTCATCCGCTGGAAGGCCTCGCGGTAGATCAGCTGCACCACGGTGACGGTGCTGTTGTCCGGTCCGCCCTTGGTGAGGATGAAGAACTGGTCGAACGCGAGCAGCGAACCGGTGACGCAGAGCAGCAGGCAGAGCGCGAGGGACGGCCGCAGCAGCGGCAGGGTGATGCTGCGGAAGATCTGGCCGCGGCCGGCGCCGTCCATCCGCGCCGCCTCGTACACCTCGTGGGGGATGCGCTGGAGACCCACGAGGAGGATCAGCATGTAGAAGCCGGCGAACTTCCAGACGATGAGGAAGACCGTGGACAGCAGGGCGGAGGTCGGCGTGCCGAGGAAGGACACCGGGTCGTCGACGAGGCCGAGCTTTTCCAGGACGCGGCTCAGCGGTCCGGTGGTGGGGCTGTACAGGCCCCAGAACAGCAGGGAGGCGGAGGCCAGCCCCAGGGCGCTGGGCAGGAAGTAGACCGTGCGGAAGAAGCCGGCCCCGGGGCGGGACTCCTGCACCAGCAGGGCGAGGAGGAGCGCCAGCCCGAGGAGGACGACCGTGACGACCACGGTGTACAGGAGGGTGAAGCGGACCGCGGGCCAGAACAGGGTGGAGTCGGTGACGTCGGTGAAGTTCTCGGGGGCGTTGCCGCCACGGTCCCCGGCGAGCAGCGGCCAGTCGTGGAGTGACATCTGCCCGACGAGCAGCAGGGGCAGCACGAAGAAGACCGCGACGAACACGGCCGTGGGGGCCGCGTAGCCGAGCCCCTGGACCTTACGGGACCTGACCTGCATGGCTCTCCTCTGCCGTATGACGTGGGAGGGGTGATGCCGCGGACGCGGGGTGCGGGGCGTCGGGCCTGGTGAGGGCCCGCGTGTCGCTCAGTCGGTCAGCGAGGCGTTGACCGCCTTGTTGTCCTTCTCCACGGACTCCCCGTCGCCGAAGACGGCGTGGCGCATCAGGGTGAGCCACGGCCCGTTGGGGTCGTTGAAGGTCTGGCCGAACTTGAGCGCGTACGGGGTGCGGCCGTCCGCCACCAGCCGGTTGATGGTCACCAGCCGTGGGTCCGCGTCGGAGTACTTGTTGGAGGCGAGGTCGGTGCGCGCCACCACGTCCTTGTGCGCGGCGACCACGTCGACCTGGGCCTTGTCGCCGAGCGACCAGGCGAGGAAGTTCCATGCCTGGTCCGCCGACTTGCTGGTGGCGGAGATGCCGATGGCGTCACCGCCGACGAAGGTGGACCTGCCGCCGTCGGGCCCGGGGATGGGCGCGACCCCGAGGTCGAGACCCCCCGGCATCAGCCCCAGGGTGGTCGACGGCATGGGCATCACGCCGACCTTCCCCTTGGGGAAGACCCCGGTCCAGGTCGTGCCCGTCTCCTCGCGCGCCCCGGGGGCCACGATGTCGTCCTTCACCCATCCGCGGTAGGTCGCATAGACCTTCTTCGCGGTGTCGGAGGACAGCTGAGCCTCGGTCCCCTCCTTGTTCAGTACGTCTTCCCCCGCGGCCCAGATGGACGGCCACCAGGTGAACACGCCGCAGCCACCGCAGTTGCCGCCGAAGAAGGTGCCGTTGACGTCTCCGCCGAGCGCGTCCACGGCCCGCGCCTGCCGGTCCCACTCGCGCAAAGTGGTGGGCGGCTTGTCGGGGTCCAGCTTGGCCCGCCGGTAGAGCTCCTTGTTGTAGAAGAGCACCGACAGGTCGAGGGTGTGCGGCACGACGTACTTCTTGCCCTCGTACGTGCCGGCCTTGATGTGCGACTGGGCCAGGTCCTTGGCGTAGGGCAGGGCGTCGATACGGCCGGTGAGATCGGCGAAGAGCCCGCTGGAGGTGTAGTTGGGTACGAACACCACGTCCGAGGCGAACAGGTCGGGCAGGTCGCGGGAGCCGGCGGCCGCACCGACCTTGGCCTGGTAGTCGTCGGTGGGGATGACGGTGAGCTCGATCTTGTTCTTGTGGCTCGCGTTGTACGCCTTGACCAGGGCCTCGCTCTGCGGCCGGGTCGCCGCGCGCGTCCACATCGTCAGCTCGGTGCCGTCGTCGAGGCCCTTGACGCCCCCCGCTCCGCTTCCTCCGCCGCCCGAGCCGCCGTCCGACCCGCAGGCCGTGACCATGCTCGCGGCGGCGAGCAGCGCGAGGGCACCGGTGGCGAGTCGGCGTATGCGTCCACGTGGTCCGGCCGTGCTCCCCATGACGATCTCCCTTGTGTGACGGCGGGCCGTGGGCAGGCCGAACCGGAGGGGACGATGGCTGTGGTGGCACTGAACTCTGCGACGGAAACGAACCGAAAAGGCTTTCCGAGAAACTAGGACCGAGCTCATGACTCGTCAATCCCCTGGGAGAGAATGGCCGTAGGAGAGTCATCGAAACCTCGGAAACACCGTGAGTACGCCCCGACCTGAACAACCCGCGTAGGGTTTTCACCCGCCATGTGCCACCCTCGACGGCCCGGCACGCGACGCGAGACAGGAGTGCACCCCATGACCCAGGCCACCGGCCCCTCTCGTTCGCATCCCGTCACCCTCAGCGATGTCGCCCGACTGGCAGGCGTGTCCATCGCCACCGCGTCCAAGGCCCTCAACGGCCGCAGCCAGGTGCGCGCGGAGACGAGGCAGCGGGTGATCGAAGCGGCCGAGCGGCTGTCCTTCCGGCCCAACCAGCTGGCCCGCGGCCTGCTCGCCGGGCGGACGGGCACCGTCGGTCTGCTCACCAGCGACCTGGAGGGCCGGTTCTCCATCCCGATCCTCATGGGCGCCGAGGACGCCTTCGGAGCCGGTGAGGTCGCGGTGTTCCTCTGCGACGCCCGCGGGGACGCGATCCGCGAGCAGCACCACGTCCGCGCGCTGCTCGGCCGCCGGGTCGACGGCCTCATCGTGGTGGGCAGCCGGACCGACCACCGGCCGTCCCTGGGCCGTGAACTGCCGGTCCCCGTCGTCTACGCGTATGCCCCGTCGGAGGATCCGCAGGACCTGTCCATCGTCCCCGACAGCGTGGGCGCCGGCCGGATCGCCGTCGACCATCTGCTCGCCTGCGGGCGTACCCGGATCGCGCACATCACCGGCGATCCCGGCTACCTCGCGGCCCAGGAGCGGGCCGAGGGGGCCCGGGCCGCGCTCGCCGACGCCGGTCTCGCGCTGGTCGGCGAGGTGCGGTTCGGGGCGTGGTCGGAGGGCTGGGGGCGGGCGGCCACCGCGATGCTGCTCGACCGCCACCCGGAGGTGGACGCCGTGCTGTGCGGCAGCGATCAGATCGCCCGCGGCGTCATGGACGTACTGCGCGAGCGCGGCCACCGGGTGCCCGAGGACGTGGCGGTCATGGGCTTCGACAACTGGCAGGTCCTGACCTCCGCCTCCCGCCCGCCGCTGACCAGCGTCGACCTGAATCTGGAGCAGGTCGGGCGCGAGTCCGCGCGCGCCTTGTTCAGCGCGATCGCCGGGGGGCGGCGTTCGGGGGTGGAGACCCTGCCCTGCCGCCTGGTGATCAGGGGGTCCACGGCACCGCTGTCCTGAGGCGTGATGCTACTTCTGTTGACAGTGGCGCAGCACGCGCTTACCTTGCGACTTTGCGAAAACCTTTTAGGTCTGTTTCACGCACGACCCCGGTACGCCTGATCGAACCCCGTCCGCCGGGGCTCCCGGGAGTCCTCGTCGGAGAACGTCCGCACCATCGCGAGCAAACGCCTGCTGTCAACCGGACAGGGAGCCCCCGATGAGAAGACGCACGATGACGGCTCCGCACGGGGCCGCCGCCATGGACCACACGCAGCACCACCACACCGCACTGGCCCTGCCATGAAGCGCCTCCTCGTCGCCCTGGCGCTGATCATCGCCAGTGTCTGTGCCGCGACCACCCCGGCCGCCGCTGACCAGACCATCGGGTTTCCGACCTTCAGCGGACCCGCGATCCCGGCCCCGCCCGTCGCCTACACACCGGGCGACATGATGCGGTCCATCTACGACGCGGAGAGCTCGGGAACCGACTTCTGGATGGACCGCCTGCTGGCCCGCTCCGGCAACGACCCGGCCGGGTCCTGGCTGATGAGCCGTGGGCGCGCCGTCTTCATGAAGACCCACGACCCCGCGGTGCTCGGCTTCGGTGGCCATGTCGCCTACTGGGAGAGCATCAGCGACAAGAACGCCTACAGCATCGCCATCTCCCCGGGCACCTTCACCGAACAGGTCTCCCAGCGCAAGCAGATGCCCAGCCACTGGAAGAGCGTGCACACCAGCGGCTCGATCACGGTCGACCAGACGAAGTTCATCACCGACAACAACGTCGCCGTGACCAACCTGTCGATCAAGAACAACGGCTCCAGCTCCACCACGCTGCAGTTGCGGGCGACCTCCCCGTACGCCACCTCGGGCACCGGCAGCGAGCTGACCGGCCAGGTGGGCGCGTACAACAACCTCACCACCATCCGCCCGCGGCTCACCGGCGACGGCTTCACCGCCAGCGGCGGCGGCCTGAACCGGTCCGTGACGATCGCGGCCGGAGCCACCGTGACGGCCAAGGTGGTGATGGGCTTCATCACCGACGAGATCCCCGACTCCCTCACCGAGTACAACGCCTACGCGGGCTACTCCAACGCCACGGCTTTCGCCACCCACGTCAAGGCGTACAACCTGTGGTGGGCGCAGAACGTGCCGTACATCGACGTGCCCGAACCCGCGATCAAGAAGAACATCTACTACCGCTGGTGGCTGATGCGCTTCAACAGCCTCGACGCCAACATCCCCGGGCAGACCTACCAGTTCCCGACCTCCACCGAAGGCGTCCTCGGCTACAACAACGCGATCGCGCTCACCCAGCCCATGCACATCGACGACCTCAAGTACCTGCGCAACCCGATGTACGCCTACGGGGACTGGCTCAACGTCGGCCAGGTCTCCAAGGGCGGCCGTTTCCTGGACAACCCGGGTGACCCGGAGAACTGGTCCAACAGCTACACCCAGTACATCGCCGAGGCGGCCTGGAAGAGCTACCAGATCCACGGCGGCCAGCCGGCGATCGCCGGCAACCTGGCCCACTACGCCGAAGGCGATGTCAAGGGCCAGCTCGCCTACTACGACCACGACAACAACAAGCTCATCGAATACGACTGGGGCGCCCTGACGGGCAACGACGCGGACGCGGTCTCCTTCCACTGGAAGCCGGGCAACATGGACCGCGCCGAGTCCGCGTACCAGTACAGCGGCGCGCTGGCCGCCGCGCAGGCCTACGACGCGATCGGCAACGTCGGCAAGGCCGGCGAGATGCGTACGCTGGCGAACCAGATCAAGGACGCCATCGTCAACGTGTTGTGGAACCCGAACCGGCAGCTGTTCGAGCACCGGCTGAAGTCGACAGGCGAATGGGTGCCCTGGAAGGAGATCAACAACTATTACCCGTTCTCGGTTGGAGCCGTCCCCAACACGGCGACCTACAAGCAGGCGCTGCGCCTGTTCAACGACCCGGCCCAGTACCCCGTCTTCCCCTTCTACACGGCCAACCAGGTCGACAAGAAGGCGGCGGCCGACGCGGGGAACCCGGGCTCCAACAACTTCTCCACCATCAACTCCACCGTGCAGTTCCGGCTCTACTCCTCGGTGCTGCGCAACTACCCCAACTCGTGGATGTCCGCGACCGACTACAAGAAGTTGCTCTACTGGAACACCTGGGCGCAGTACGTCGGCGGCAACACGCAGTGGCCCGACGCCAACGAGTTCTGGGCCGACTGGAACGGCAGCGGGATCGACTACCGCTCCTGGATCCACCACAACATCCTGGGCAGCAGCAACTGGACGGTGATCGAGGACGTCGCCGGCCTGCGGCCGCGCAACGACGCCAAGGTCGAGGTGTCCCCGATCAACATCGGCTGGGACCACTTCACGGTCAACAACCTCCGCTACCGCAACGCCGACCTGTCCATCGTCTGGGACGACCCGGCCGACGGAGTGGCGCGCTACCCGGGTGTCCCCGAGGGCTACTCGATCTACATCAACGGCAGCCGGGTCGCCACCGTCAACTCGCTGACGCCCTTCACCTGGGACCCGGCCACCGGCAATGTGACGACGAACGGCACGGTCACGTACCACACCGCCGCCGCCGGACTGCAGGCCCCCAACCAGGTCGTGCAGAACAGCCCCCGGCTCGTCGACATGTTCGCCAAGGCCGGCGTCGACCTGACCGCCGACACCCCCAACCTGGCCGCCGGGGCGAGTGTGTCCGCCTCCTACACCGGGTCCGGCAGCAATGTCTCCGGGGCGGTCGACGGGTATCCCACCAATGAGCCGTTCTGGGGCGCCGGTGGCTCCCCCAACAGCCAGGACTGGTACGAGCTGAACTTCGGCACCGCCCGCACGCTCAACGAGGTACGCCTGCACTTCAAGGACAGCCGCCCGGCCGGCGCCACCTACCGGGCGCCATCCGCGTACACCATCCAGTACTACAACGGCAGTTCCTGGCTGGACGCGCCCGGCCAGACCAAGACCCCGGCCGTGCCGCAGGCCAACTACAACGTGGTGCGGTTCCCGCTGATCAGCGCCCAGCGCATCCGGGTCCTGGCCACCAACGCCTCCGGAGCCAAGACCGGCCTCACCGAGGTCAAGGTCTACAACCGGGGTGGTGTCGGCGTCCGCCCACCGATGAAGGAGGCGCACCAGTGAATCGAGCCAGATGTCTGTCCGCGCTCACCGGCGTGTTCACCATGGTGGTCGCCTTCCTGGTGGCGCCGTCCGCGTCCGGCGCCGGCACCGCCGCGGCCGCCACCGCCTTCACCTCGACGGGGGTGAACCAGAACGGCGGCAACTGCCTGGAGGTGCCCGGATCCTCGACGACCAGCGGGACCCAGCTGCGGGCCAACGCGTGCAACTCCGGCGGGAGCCAGTCCTTCGGCTTCACCCCGGTCGCGGGGACGGCCGACACCTACACCATCAGCACGCCCGCCTCCGGGCAGTGCGTCGATGTCTACGGCGCGTCCACACAGGACAACGCCACGGTCATCCAGTGGACCTGCCACGGTGAAACCAACCAGCAGTGGCGGCTGGTCCCCGTGTCGGCCGGCGGAGCCGACAAGACCTTCAACCTCGTCTCCGTCGCCTCCGGCAAGTGCATCACGCCGAGCGGCGGCTCCACGGCCTCCGACACCGGCCTGGTGCAGCTGCCGTGCTCCACCGCGAACGGGAGGGTGTGGCGGCTGCCGGGCTTCACCGGCGGCGGTACGAGCGCGGGCACCTTCACCAACCCGCTCTCCCAGCACGGACCCGACCCGTGGCTCACCTACCACGACGGGTACTACTACCTCGCCACCACGACCTGGAACTCGACCATCACCATGCGCAAGGCCAAGACCCTCGCCGGCCTTGCCACCGCCACCGATCAGGTGATCTTCAACCTCACACGGCCCAACGGGGCCGGCACCATGTGGGCCCCGGAGTTCCACCTGCTGGACGGCCCGAACGGAAAGCGGTGGTACTTCTACTACACGGCCGGGCGTGAGCCGTACGACCTGGGCACCCAGCGGATCCATGTGCTCGAAAGCGCCGGTACGGACCCGATGGGCCCCTACACCTTCAAGGCCGATCTGCTCGACCCGACCCAGGACAACACCTGGGAACTGGACCCGAGCATCCTGCAGCTGAACGGCAAGCTCTACCTCCTGGGCACGTACTACAACGGCTCGCAGCCCATGTTCATCCGGCCGCTGTCGAACCCGTGGACCGCCAGCGGCACCCGCCGTCTGCTGTCGACCCCCACCTACAGCTGGGAGACGGTGGGCGGCGCGGTCAACGAGGGCGCCGAGGTGCTGCAGCGTGGCGGCAAGACGTTCATCGTCTACTCCGCCAGCCACTGCTCCACGCCCGACTACAAGCTGGGCATGCTCACCTACAACGGTGGCGACCCGCTCAACTCCTCCTCCTGGGTCAAGTCACCGAACCCGGTCTTCCAGAGGTCCAACGCCAACGGCGTGTACGGCCCCGGCCACAACGGCTTCTTCAAGTCGCCCGACGGGACCGAGGACTGGATGGTCTACCACGCCAACAGCTCCGCCGGCGGTGGCTGTGACATGAACCGCAGCACCAGAGCGCAGAAGTTCACCTGGAACGCGGACGGCACGCCGAACTTCGGCACCCCGGTGGCCCTCGGCGTTCCGCTGACCGCACCGTCAGGGGAGTAGCCGGACGGGACGATCCCGGACCCACCATCGTCAGCGGGCCATCGACGCGATGGCCCGCTGACGCATGGGTGAGGGGTGTGGCAGGAGCGAAGCGCACCACAGGCACATGAAGCGCGCTTATCTCCTTCAAGGGTATATCCATGACCATAAGCAGGTGGGAAGGAACGCGACTCGGGAGACGCTCATGGACTACTTCGACCTCGGGACCTTCACCCGGCCCGTCTCGACACGCTCACCCGAAGCGCAGCTCTGGTTCGACCGGGGGATGGTGTGGACCTACGCGTTCAACCACGAGGAGGCCGTCGTCTGCTTCGAAGCCGCCGCGGCCGCGGACCCCGGCTGCGCCATGGCCCACTGGGGCGTCGCGTACGCACTGGGACCCAACTACAACAAGCCATGGGGCTTCTTCGACAAGGCGGACCTGGAGCGGACGGTCCGCAGAACACACGCCGCGGTGGAGCGGGCTCACGCGGCCTCGGCGCACGCGACGCGGACGGAGCGGGCCCTGATCGAGGCCCTGCGCGCCCGCTATCCGTGCTCGCACGCGGCGGAGGACTGCTCGATCTGGAACGTGCCGTACGCCGAGGCCATGCGCGCGGTGTACGAACTGGCGTCCGACGACCTCGATGTCGCCACCCTCTACGCCGACGCGCTGATGAACCTGACCCCGTGGAAGCTGTGGGACCTGCGCACCGGCGAGCCCGCCGCGGGCGCCCGGACCGTCGAGGCCGAGACCGTCCTCGACCGGGCGCTGCGGAGCGAGGCGAGCGCCCGCCACCCCGGTGTGCTCCACATGTACATCCATCTGATGGAGATGTCACCGACACCCGAGAAGGCGCTCGTCGTCGCCGACCGGCTGCGCGGGCTGGTACCCGACGCCGGCCATCTCCATCACATGCCGTCACACCTCGATGTGCTGTGCGGCGACTACCGGCACGTCGTGGAGGCCAACACGGACGCCATCGCGGCCGACGAGAAATACCTGCGGCACGCGGGCGCGATGAACTTCTACACGCTCTACCGCTCCCACAACCACCACTTCAAGATCTACGGTGCGATGTTCCTGGGGCGGTGCGGGACGGCGCTCGAGACCGCGGCCCAGCTGGAGGCGTCGATCCCGGAGGAGCTGCTGAGGGTCGACAGCCCGCCCATGGCCGACTGGCTCGAGGGCTTCCTCGCCATGCGGGTGCACGTACTCATCCGTTTCGGCCGCTGGGAGGACATCCTCGCCCTTGCGCCGCCGGCCGATCCCGAGCTCTACTGCGTCACTACGGCGATGCTGCACTACGCCCGCGGAGTGGCGTACTCCGCCCTGGGGATGATCCCCGAGGCCGAAGCGGCACGTGAGTCGTTCGCCTCCGCGCGCTCGCGTGTTCCCGAGAGCCGGATGCTGTTCAACAACACCTGCCGGGACATCCTCGAGGTCGCGTCGGCGATGCTCGACGGCGAACTGCACTACCGAAAGGGCGAGTACGACCTGGCCTTCGCGTCGCTCGCGCGCTCGATCGAGCTGGACGACAATCTCCCCTACGACGAGCCCTGGGGCTGGATGCAGCCGACCCGTCACGCCTACGGGGCGCTGCTTCTGGAGCGGGGGAGGGTCGAAGAGGCGGAGGCCGTGTACCGGGCGGATCTCGGGCTCGACGACACGCTCCCCAGGGCCTCACAGCACCCCGCGAACGTGTGGGCGCTGCACGGGTACCACGAGTGCCTGGTGCGGCTCGGCAAGGCCGGGGAGGCCCGGATCGTGGCGCGGCAACTGACCGTCGCCGCCGCGCTCGCGGACGTTCCGATCACGACGTCCTGCTTCTGCCGCCGCGATTGCCAGGGCCCGACGGACATGCCGTGCGGTTAGCGGGTCATCCGAGGACGAGCGGGAGCTTCGCGGCCGACTCGCCCAGCTCGGCCTTCTCCGCGTCGGTCGGGGCACGCCGTCCGGTGCCGACCAGCAGCGCGTCCTTGTCGGACCACGCCGCGGGGAACGCCGCCCCGGCGATCTCCTCCAGCATCCCGCGCGACCGGGCCAGGCCCTCGGCGGGCGGTCCCGCCAGGTCCGGGAGGTGGGCGAGCAGATCGAGGTGGTGGAGGGTCCACTCCAGGACGTACGCCGAGAGGTAGTCGCCCGCAGTGAGCACCATGTCCTGGGTGCTGACCCGCAGGGCCGGGTCGGCGAGTTCGGCCGCGCGCCCGGCGGCGGAGCCGACGTCGTCGAGGTGGAACTTGAGCAGCCCCGGCTCCTCGTACGCGGCGGCCAGCCGGACGGTCAGCGCGTCGAGTGGGTCGTCACCGGTCGGCGGCGTGTCGGCCACCGCCCAGTAGGTCACCGCGTCGTGTGTCGGCTCCGCTTCGGTGGGTGTCACGAGGGTGATCAGGACGTCCTGGGCGTCGATGATCAGATGGCACGCCAGGTCCCGCACGAGCCAGCCGGCACAGCCGGACGGCTGTGCGAAGTCCTCGTCCGCGAGTTCCGCGACCGCCGTGCGCAACGCTGTCCAAGAGCGTGAGAAGAGGTCCACGGCCGCAAGCTAACAGCGCACGGCGCCGCACCGCGACCGGTTTCGCGCCTCGCGTCGGGGAGACGAGCGGGGTGGCCCGGCTACCAGCGCAGCGGAAGGGCGGCGAGGAACCGGTCGAGCTGAGCGGAGATGATCCGGTGGTCGTGGGACGAGGGGTGCCAGTCGCAGCCGAGGCGGTCCAGGGCGGGGTCGTCGTAGTACCAGGAGCGGACCCGGGTGTCGCCCCGCCGGTTGCGCGCTCGGACGATGCGCAGCGCGGTGTCGGCGAACGCGGTGGTGTCGGCGAGGTGGGTGGCGCCGACCACGAGGAACGTCCGGGGGCCGTAGCGGGCGCGCAGCTTGTCGAGGAAGCCGTGGTAGGCGGTCTCGTAGTCGGCGATCAGCTCGTCCTGGGTGGCCCAGCGCTCGCCCGGGTGGAGCGGTGTCGAGAAGTCGTTGATGCCCAGACCGACCACGACGACCTGCGGCCGCCAGGTGTGCGGTTTCCGCCAGACGTCGCCGTCGACGTTCAGCAGCGCCCGGTCGTAGTACGTGCGGAAGTCGGTTTCGGGGCTGCCGCCGTTGTAGTTGCGGACCATGCCGCGGCCGGAGTACGCGTTGATCTGGTAGTCGGCGTCGAGTTTCCGGGCGGTCAGGGCGCCGAAGGCGAGGTCGGCGTTGGTGTTCCGGTTGACCCCGCCGTTGGCCGAACAGTCGCGCGTGCCGGAGACATTGCCGTATCCGGCGGTGAAGGAGTCACCGATGAACTCGATCTGTCTGCCGCGGGCCCGGGGCCCGGCGAGGACCGCGCCCCCGGGAGCGGCGGCGAAACCGCCGAACCGGCCCACGGCCCAGGGGCTTTCGGTGCGTTTGACCAGGCGCACGCTGTGCCCGGTGTCGGGGAGGCCGCCGATCCAGGAGGTGGTTCTGCCCGGGGTCACCAGGGTGGCGGCGGTCGTTCCGTCGATCTGGACGTCGTAGTCGTTGTCAGAGTCGTCGAGGACGATGCCGACCCCGGTACCGCGGAACCGGCCCTCGAAGTAGATGCCGGGCCAGGTGTACCGCACCGATCCGTCGGCGGTGCTCTCGACCCGGCCGACGGTGTGGAACCGGGCCCTGGCGACGGCTGCCTGGGAGACAGGCGCGGCGGCGGTGACGACGCCCGCGGCGGCGGCCGTGACCAGCGTCCTTCGGGTGAGACGAGCGGGTGTCCGCATGTGGCCATCCTTGGGTGGTGGGGCGAGCACATGATGGTGGGACACGAGCACACAGCCGCACCACTGTATGCGCGGGGCGGGGAATACGACAGGCCGCGAGCGCGCGGAGGGTTCACACCGCACCGTGGTCGGGGCCCGGATCCCCCGGCGGCATGTTGTACGGCGTGACCACCTGGATCGCCGAGGGCAGCGAGGGCCCGTCGCCCGGGAGCGCCTGGTGCGCCCGCATGATGGTCTGGCAGGCGCGGCGCATGTCCTGGCGCAGGTCGTGGTGGAGGACCGCGGACAGCCGGTGCTCGCGCAGCAGCCGGGTGTTGTCGTGGTCCAGGTCGTGGGCGATGAACACGGCGCACTCCCGGCCGAGGGCGTCGAAGGCGTCGAGGGTCGCGAGGTTGCCGCCCCCCATGGAGTAGACCGCGACGATGTCCTCGTCGCGTTCCAGTGCCGTAAGGGCGAGTTCGCGCTGAGTGGCGTCCAGGCCGTCGCTGTCGGTGACCTCCACCAGGGACCGGGCGGGCTGAGTGCGGCGCATGGCGCTGCGGAAGCCCATCTCGCGCTCCTCCTCGCCGCGGAAGGAGCCCCGGCTGATGGTGGTGAGCACATGGCCGGGGCGGTCGCCGAGCCACTGTCCGATGAGGTAGGCGGCGGTGGCCCCGGCCGCGCGGTTGTCGATGCCGATGTACGCCGTGCGCGCGGTGTGCGGCAGGTCGGTCACCAGGGTGACGACGGGAATGCCGGCCGCGGCCAGCCGGCCCACGGCGGCGCCGATCTCCGGGACGTCCGGGGCCTTGAGGATCACGCCCTGGGAACCCCGCTTGGCTATCTTGTCCAAGGTCCCGACCAGCTCGGCGGGGGGACAGGTCTCGCGGAAGTGGAAGCGCGAGCGGACGGCGGCGGGGTGCAGGGAGGGCAGTTCCGCTTCGAGCGCGTCGCGTACGGCGCTGGAGAACCGCTCCGGCGCCTGCATCACGATGTCGATCATGAAGGTGCGGCCCCCGATACGGATCTGGCTCCGCTGCCGGTCCAGGTTCTTGATCGCCTGATGCACCTCCCTGACCGTGCTCTCCCGCACACCGCCGCGGGCGTTGAGAACCCGGTCGACCGTGGCCGTGCTCAGCCCGGCCTGACGGGCGATTTCCCTGATCGGATAGGGGTGCCCCATGAATGTTTCCCAAAGATGATGATGGTTTTTTGATGTGCTTCTGAGGATTGAATGAGGGGTTCGGATTCACAAGACTGACAGAGAAGCAAGGACTGCGAAAGGACTCGGCATGTCCCCTGTACCCGAGCGACCACGGACGTGGCTCACCGAGGAAGACTGCGATCTCACCAGCTTCCGGTCGCTCGTCGAGCAGCGGACCGACGCGGGTGACTACCCCTTCGCCGAGCGGGTCGAGCGGAACGTACTGCTCTACGACAGCGCCCGGCTCCGTACCCTCGCGGACACGCCGGAGGGACGGCGCACCGTTCAGGGCGAGCTGGTCCGGGCCCTCCTGGACGGCCCCGGCATCGTGGTCCTCAAGGGCGCGTTCCCCGACGCGGCCGTCGTGGACCGGGCGTCCGAGGCGTTCAACGCGCTGATCGAGGAGGAGCGCGCCACGGGCGGGGCCCGCGGCGACCACTTCGCCAAGCCGGGCGCCAACGACCGGGTCTGGAGCGCCCTGGACAAGGTGGCCGTGCGCGCACCGGAGACGTTCGCCGACTACTACGCCAACGACATGCTGGAGCTGGTCTCCGAGGCCTGGCTCGGCCCCGCCTACCAGGTGACCTCCCAGGTCAACGTGGTCAACCCGGGCGGAGCCGCGCAGCGCGCGCACCGCGACTACCACCTGGGCTTCCTCACCCAGGAGCGGGCCGCCGCCTACCCGGCGCACGTCCACCGCCTGTCGCCCGTGCTGACCCTGCAGGGCGCGGTGGCCCACTGCGACATGCCCATCGAGACCGGCCCGACGATGTACCTGCCGCATTCGCAGAAGTACGAACCCGGCTACCTCGCCTGGCGGCTCCCGCGGTTCGCCGAGTACTTCGAGGCCCACCACGTCCAGCTCCCGCTGGACAAGGGGGACGCCGTCTTCTTCAACCCCGCGCTCTTCCACGCCGCCGGGCACAACCGCTCCGCCGACACCAGGCGCATGGCCAATCTCCTGCAGGTCTCCTCCGCCTTCGGCCGCGCCATGGAGACGGTCGACCGCGAGGCGATGGCGAACGCGCTCTTCCCGGTGCTGCTGCGCCGCAAGGCCGAGGGCGCCTCCGACGACTGGCTGCGCCGGGTGGTCGCCGCCACCGCCGAGGGCTACCCCTTCCCCACCAACCTGGACCTCGACCCGCCGGTCGACGGTCTCGCGCCGCCCTCGCAGGCGGACACCGTCTGGCGGGCCGTCAGCGAGGGCTGGGCCCCGCAGCGGCTGCGCGAGGAACTGCACGCGGGCGCCAAGCGCCGCCAGGGCTGAAAGGGAGACAGCACTCATGGGACTGCTCGACGACAAGGTCGTCCTGATCAACGGCGGCAGCCAGGGCGTCGGCGCCGGTGTCGTACGGGCCGCCGTACGGGAGGGCGCGACCGTCGCCTTCACCGGCCGCCGGGCCGAGGCCGGCGAAAAGCTCGCGGCGGAGGCGGGCGCACACTTCCTCCGCGCCGACCTCGCGGACCCGGCTCAGGCACGCGACAGCGTCACCCGGACCGTGGAGGCGTACGGGCGCGTCGACTGTCTGGTCAACGCGGCCGGACTGACATCGCGGGGCTCGCTGCTCGACACCACACCGGAGCTGTTCGACGCCCACATCGCGATCAACCTGCGGGCCCCGTTCTTCGCGATGCAGGCCGCCGTCGCCGACATGGTCGGGCGCAAGGCACCCGGCACGGTGGTCAACATCATCACCACCTCGGCCCACGGCGGACAGCCCTACCTCGCCCCGTACGTCGCCGCCAAGGCCGGGCTCGCCGGCCTGACCCGCAACGCCGCCCACGCCCACCGCTTCGACCGCGTCCGGATCAACGGCCTCAACATCGGCTGGACGGACACCGAGGGCGAGGACGCCACCCAGCGCGCCTTCCACGGCGCGGGCGACGACTGGCGCGAGAAGGCCGCCCAGGCCCAGCCGATGGGCAGACTCGGTCAGGTCGACGAGATCGCCGACTTCGTCGTCTTCCTGCTCTCCGACCGCAGCGGCGTGGTGACCGGCTCGGTCATCGACTGGGACCAGATCGTCATCGGCGGCCTCGACTGAGCCGCCCCTCGGGCTGAAGGAACGAGACAGTCATGCGCATAGGCATCATGGGGCTTGGGCGGATCGGCGCCTTCCACGCGGCGACCCTCGCAGGGCTCGACGCGGTGGACTCCCTCGTGGTCACCGACCCGGTGGCCACGGCCGTGGCCACCGCCGTACAGCGGTTCGGGGCCACCGCCGTCGACTCCCCGGAGGCCGTGTTCTCCGCCGGCGTGGACGGCGTGGTCATCGCCGCCGCGACCGACGCACACCCGCAGCTGATCCTGGCCGCCGTCAAGGCGGGCGTCCCCGTCTTCTGTGAGAAGCCCGTGGCCCGCGGCGTCACCGAGAGCCTGGAGGTGCTGCGCGCCGTGGCGGACGGCGGCGTGGAGGTGCACATCGGCTACAACCGGCGCTTCGACGCGGGGTGCGTAGCCGCCCGCGAGGCCGTCGTCAGCGGCGAACTCGGACCACTGCACACCGTACGGTCCACCACCCTCGACCCCGCGCCGCCACCGGCCGGATATGTGGCCACCTCCGGCGGCATCTTCCGCGACTGCGGCGTACACGACTTCGACATCGTGCGCTGGGTGACGGGCCGCGAGGTCACCGAGGCGTACGCCACCGGCGGCAACCGGGGCGCGGACTACATCCGCGAGGCGGGCGACGTCGACACCGCCTCGGCCCTGCTCACCCTCGACGACGGCACCATCGCCGTCGTCTCCAACTCCCGCCACAACGCGCGCGGTTACGATGTGCGCCTGGAGCTGCACGGCATGAAGGACAGCATCGCGGTCGGTCTGGAGGACCGGCTGCCGCTGCGCTCCGTCGAACCCGGCGCCACCTTCCCGGCCGGAACGCCGCACGACTTCTTCATGGACCGCTTCGCCGACGCCTACCGCGCCGAACTCACCGCGTTCACCGAGGTCGTGGCGGGCAGCCGCCCCTCGCCGTGCACGGTGGCGGACGCCATCGAGGCGAGCTGGATTGCCGAGGCGTGCACCCTGTCCCTGCGCGAGAGGCGGCCCGTACGGCTGGAGGAGGTGCGCACGGCGATCTGAAAGCGGGGCGGGGCCCGGCCGCGGATCGCGCGGCCGGGCCCGTGTCCCTTCCGGACGGTGGTCCGGGTGCTCCCCGGGGCGGCTGCCTATGCGGCGAGCTCCTTGGTGATGCGGTCCAGCATGAACGCCGAGGACTCGCGGGCCCGCTCCTCCCAGGCGAAGACACACGCGGTGGCGACGCCGTCGAAGTTCAGCTCGCGCAGGGTGCCGAAGAAGGCGTCCCAGTCGACCTCGCCCTGCCCGATGTCCAGGTGCTGGTGGATGCGGGCCGGGGTGCCGGGCGGGTTGAGGATGTAGCGCAGCCCGCTGGAGCCCTTGTGGTTGAAGGAGTCCGCGATGTGCACGTGCTGGAGCTTGTCGCCCGCGTAGCGCATCATCGCCGCGATGTCCGCCGTGGGATCGGCGCCGGACAGATGGAAGGAGTGCGGGGCGCAGTAGAGGTAGTTCACCCAGGGCTTGTTGATCGCGCGGACGAGATCGACCGCGGGGGTGTTCTCCTCGCAGAAGTCGTCCGGATGCGCCTCCAGGTTCAGGGCGATGCCCTCCCGCTCGAACAGCGGAAGCAGCTCCTCCAGGGAGCGCCAGAAGGCGGCCTCGCTCTCCGCGGCGCGCTCCGGGCGGCCGTTGAACTCCGAGTTCATCAGCGGACATCCGAGGTCCGCGGTGATCTCGATCATGCGCTTCCAGTAGCGGACGGCGGCCTGCCGCTCGGTCTCGTCGGGCGAGGACCACTTGTACAGGGGGAGTACGGAGGACAGCCGCACACCGTGGGCGCGCAGGGACTTCTTCAGCGCGGCGATCCGCTCGTCGTCCGCCCGCGGATGCAGGAAGAACGGCATGAAGTCGTCCCGCGGCGACAGCTCGATGTACGCGTAGCCGAGTTCGGCCACCGTGCGCACCATGTCGTCGATCGGCAGGGCGCGGAACATGTACGGGTCGAGGGCGATTTTCATGCGGTGCCTCCGTAGAAGGCCGGGCGGGGCTTCATGTCGACGGTGACGACCTGGCTGCCGGACTCCAGCGAGCGGACGGCGGCGTCGGTGATGACAGTGGCGGCATAGCCGTCCCACGCGGAGGGACCGGTGGGTTCGACGCCGGCCGCGATGCCGTTGATCCACTCACGGAACTCGGTGTCGAAGGCGTCCTCGAACCGGCCCTTCCAGTCCTGCGGGACCGCGGTGCCGTGCGCTCCGGCGGTGCGGACCCCGACGGCGGCCGGGTCGGGCAGCCGGACGAGACCCTTCTCGCCGACGGTCTCGCACTGGATGTCGTAGCCGTACTGGCAGTTGACGAAGACCTCCAGCTCGATGCGGACGCCGTTCGCCGTCTCGAAGTACATGAGCTGCGGGTCCTTGAGGTGTTCGAACCGCCGGCTCGTGGCGCGCGGTGTGATCACCTGGGCGGAGACGATCTCGTCGTCGAGCAGCCAGCGCAGCACGTCGATCTCGTGCACGGCCGTGTCCTGGGCGGCCATCGCCGAGGTGTACGACGCGGGCACGGTCGGGTTGCGGTGGGCACAGTGCACGACCAGCGGCGCACCGAGGGCCCCGCCGGCGATCACCTCCTTCATCTGGCGGTAGCCGACGTCGAAGCGGCGCATGAAACCGACCTGGACCAGGCGGGCGCCGTGGGCGCGTTCGGCATCGACGATGCGCAGACAGTCCTCGGCGGTGGTGGCGAGGGGCTTCTCGCAGAACACCGGCTTGCCGGCCGCGATCGCGCCCAGCACATGCTCGGCGTGGGTCGGGCCCCAGGAAGTGACGAGGACGGCGTCCACCTCGGGGGAGGCGATCAGCTCGGCACCCGTGGGCAGCGCCACCGCGCCCACCCGGGCCGCGACCTCGGCGGCACGGGCCTGGTCGAGGTCCGTCACGGCGGTGACGGCGGCCCCGGTGACGACATCGGTGAGGCGCCTGATGTGGTCCTGGCCGATCATTCCGGCGCCGATGACGCCTACACGTACGGTCATGGTCGTTTCCTTAAAGGACAAGGGGGTCAGGAGAAGCGCGCCCGGAGCTCGGCTTCGAGGTTCTCGAGGCTGTGGCCCTTGGTCTCGGGGACGTAGCGCTTGACGAAGACGAAGGAGAAGACCCCGGCCACCACGAAGAGGAAGAAGGTGTTGGAGACCCCGATACCGGAGACCAGGGACGGGAAGACCAGGCCGATCACGAAGTTGGTCAGCCACAGCACCACGGCCGCCACGCCCATGCCGAAGCCCCGCATCCGCATCGGGAAGATCTCCGAGAGCATCAGCCAGGTCACCGGCGAGATCGCGCCCTGCTGGAAGGCGAGGAAGGTGACCGTCATGGCCAGCACGGCGTACGCCCGGCCGTCCCCGGCGGGCAGCACCAGGGAGAAGACACCGATGAGCAGCAGGGCGGCCGTCGTGCCGACCTGCCCGGTCATCAGCATGGGGCGGCGGTCGACCCGGCCCAGCAGCCAGATGCCGACGAAGGTGGCCAGCACCGAGATCACGCCGTTGGCGATGTTCGCGGTCAGCGCGCTGTCGGAGGCGAAACCGGCGTCGGTGAGGATCTGGGTGCCGTAGTACATGATCGTGTTGACGCCGGTGATCTGCTGCACGATGGCGATGCCGAAGCCGACGAACATCAGCTTGCGCACCCACGGCACCGACTTCATGTCCTTCCAGCCGCCGAGCTTCTCCTGCTCGTCCTTGACGGCGAGCGCGGACACCTCGGCGAGCTCCGCCTCCGCCCGCGCCCGCGAACGCACCTGCTTGAGGACGTCGAGGGCGTCGTTGAAACGGCTCTGGGAGGCCAGCCAGCGGGGGCTCTCCGGCATCACCAGCATGCCGAACCACAGGACGACGGCGGGGATGGTGGCGATCACCAGCATCCAGCGCCAGACACCGCCGCTCTCGCCGCCGATGTTCGCGATGATCGCGTTGGAGGTGAAGGCCAGCAGCTGGCCGCTGACGATCATGAGTTCGTTGCGGGTGACCAGCGCGCCGCGCCGTTCCGCCGGGGAGACCTCGGCGAGGTAGACGGGCACGGTCACCGACGCGCCGCCGACGGCGAGGCCGAGCACGAACCGCGCCACGATCATCACCGCGGTGGTCGGGGCCAGGGTGGCGCCGAGCGCGCCGACGAAGAACAGCACGGCGAGGGTGAGGATCGTACGGCGTCTGCCGCGCGCGTCCGACAGCCGCCCGCCGGCGACGGCGCCGAGCGCGGCGCCGAGCAGGAGAGAGCTGGTGACCATGCCCTCGGTGACCGGGGTGAGGCCCAGGTCGTCGGTCATGTACGGCAGGGCGCCGTTGATGACGCCGGTGTCGTAGCCGAAGAGGAGTCCGCCGAACGTGGCGATGACGGTGATGACCCGCAGCCGCCGGGAGACCGCCTGGGGCGCGTCGTCCGTGGGGGCGGCGGGGGTGGGGGCCGAAGTCGCGTCGTCCCTGACGTCCATGGCCGCCTCCTACCGGTGGTGAGTCGGGCGTCGGATTCCGGTGAGGCCGCAGCCGGCCAGATGCTCACGGGTGCGTACGGCGATGGGGAGCGGTACGTCGGGAGCGCACGGGTACAGGTCCTGTTCGACGATCACGAACAACTCGGCATCCAGCCGGGAGAGTTCGGCGACCACGTCCGCCGGGTCCGGCACCCCGGCCGGCGGCGAGACACACACCCCGCGTTTGACGGCCTCGCCGAACGACAGGTTCTCGGCGGCCACCTGGGCCAGGATCTCGGGGTCCATCTGCTTGATGTGGACGTAGCCGACGCGCTCGCCGAACCGGCGGATCAGGTCGAGGTTGTCCCCGCCGCCGTATGCGACATGCCCGGTGTCCAGGCACAGATTGGTGTACCGGCCGTCCGACTCGCCCAGCAGCCGCTCGATCTCCGGCTGGGTCTGGATGTGGCTGTCGGCGTGCGGGTGGATGACGAGGCGGACGTCGTACTCGTCGAGGAGCAGCCTGCCCAGCCGGTCGGCGGCGCGGCCGAAACCGGCCCACTGCTCGGCCGTCAGCTCGGGGGACTCGGTGAACGCGCCGGTCTTCTCGTCCCGGTACATGGGCGGGATCAGGACCAGGTGATGGGCGCCCGCGGCGGCCGTCAGCGTGGCCACCTGGCGGACGTGGGCAAGCATCTCGTCCCATGCCTCGGGGCGGTGCAGCGCGCCGAAGGCCGTGCCGCCGGAGACCTTGAGGCCGCGGGCGTCGAGCTCCCGCTTGAGCTGGACCGGGTCGGTGGGGAGGTAGCCGTAGGGGCCGAGCTCCAGCCAGGTGTAGCCGGCCCGCGCGAGTTCGTCGAGGAAGCGGGTGTACGACACCTGGTGCTCGTCCTCGGGGAACCAGATGCCCCAGGAGTCGGGGGCGGAGCCGAGGCACAGATTGCCCACGGTGGTCCGGAGTGGGGATGGCGCCGTTGCCATGACGTGTCCTTTGGGGAGAGGGACAGGGGAGTTTCCTGCGGTGTTCCTTGCGGGGGGTGTGGGGCGGCGCGAGGCCGGTGAGGAGGTCAGCTGGAGGTCGGGAAGGTGAACCCGGCGGCGACCTGCTGCTCGGTCCGGGGCCAGCGGGTGGTGACGACCTTGGGGCGGGTGTAGAAGCGGATGCCTTCGGGGCCGTGGATCGGGGAGTCGCCGATGAGGGAGTCCTTCCAGCCGCCGAAGGAGTAGTAGGACATCGGGACGGGCACGGGGACGTTGATGCCGATCATGCCGATCTTGATCTTGCGCTGGAAGCGGCGGGCGGCCTCACCGGAGCCGGTGAACAGGGCGGTGCCGTTGCCGTAGGGGTTGGCGTTGATCAGCTCGATCGCCTCGTCGAGGGTGTCCACGCGGACGATCGCGAGGACGGGGCCGAACAGTTCCTCCTGGTAGGCCTGCATCTCGGTGGTGACGTGGTCGAGGAGGGAGGGGCCGGTGAAGAAGCCGCTCTCGTGCCCATCCACCTTCAGGCCGCGGCCGTCCACGACGACCGTGGCGCCCTGGGTGGCTGCGGTGGCGACGGCGTTCTCGACCCGCTCCTGGGCGGCCTTGGTGACCAGCGGCCCCATGTCGGTGCCGGGGGCGTCGCCGGGACCGACCTTGACCTCACGCGCCTTGCGCTCCAGCACCTCCACCAGCCCGTCGGCGGCGGAGCCGACCGCGACCGCCACGGACAGGGCCATGCAGCGCTCGCCCGCGGAGCCGTAGGCGCCGGCGGTGATGTGGTTGGCGGCGAACTCCAGGTCCGCGTCCGGGAGGACGACGGCGTGGTTCTTGGCGCCGCCGAGGGCCTGGACACGCTTGCCGTGGGCGGTGGCCTGGGCGTGGACGTACTTGGCGATGGGGGTGGAGCCGACGAAGGAGACGGCCTGGATGCCGGGGTGGGTGAGGATCGCGTCGACGGCGTCCTTGCCGCCGTGCACGACGTTGAACACGCCGTCCGGGAGGCCGGCCTGCTGGTAGAGGTCGGCGATGTGGCTGGCGGCCGACGGGTCGCGTTCGCTGGGCTTGAGAATGAAGGTGTTACCGGTCGCGATGGCGATGGGGTGCATCCACAGCGGCACCATGGCGGGGAAGTTGAAGGGCGTGATGCCGGCGACGACGCCCAGCGGCTGGCGGAAGCTGTGCACGTCCACGCCGCGGGAGACCTGGTCGGAGAACGACCCCTTCAGCACATCGCCGAGACCGCAGGCGAACTCCACGACCTCCCGGCCGCGGGTGATCTCGCCGCGGGCGTCGTCGACGGTCTTGCCGTGCTCGGCGGAGACGATCCGGCCCAGCTCCTCCTCGTGCTCCACCAGGAGTTGCCGGAAGGCGAACATCACCTGAGTCCGCTGGGTCAGCGACGACTCCGACCAGGTCTCGAAGGCGGCGGTGGCGGCCTGGACGGCGGCGTCCACATCGGTGGCCCCGCCCAGGACGACACGGGCCTGCTCGGCGCCGGTGGCCGGGTTGTACACCGGCTGGGTGGCGGTGGCGGAGTTCTGGGTGGGGGAGCCGCCGATCCAGTGCTCGATGGTCTTCACGGTGCGGGTTTCCTTTGCGGGGACGGGATTACAGGTAGTGGCGCTGCGCCCGCTAGTGGGCGGTGTACGTGTCGTATGCGGCGCGCGTGGTGTCCAGGGCGGAGGTCTGGCTGACGGGGACGTCCCACCAGCCGTGGGCGGGCGGGTTGGGCCCGTACAGGTCGGTCTCCACATGCACGACGGTGGTGCGGCCCGCGGTCTTCGCCTTCTCCATCGCCGTGCGGAACTCCTCGACCGAGACGGCGTGCAGGACGTCGGCGCCCAGGGAGGCGGCGTTGGGGGCCAGGTCGACGGGCAGGACGTCCCCGTCGAGGAGGCCGGAGCCGCCGTCCATCGACACCGCCCGGAAGGCATCGTTGACCGTGACGTCCCCGCCCCGGGCGTCCTCCAGCTGCTGCACCAGAGCCTGCGCGGTGGTGAGCCGTACGGTGTTCGCGCTCGTCACAGCAGGCTCACCGCCCGGTCCACGGCACCGGCCACATCGCCGTCCGAGGGGTAGAGCAGGGAGCGGCCGACGACCAGGCCCTGCGCGGTCGGCAGCTTCAGGGCCCGGCCCCAGGAGGCGAAGGCCGCGTCGGCGTCCTCGACCTCGCCGCCCAGCAGCAGCGCGGGCAGGGTCGAGGAGGCGAGCACCCGCTCCATGTCGTCGACGACCGGCAGCTTCAGCCAGGTGTGGGCGGTGTGGCGGCCGAGCCCCGAGGCGATGGTGATCGACTTGATGACGGCGTCGGGGGTGAGGTCGTTGTGGATCCTGCCGTCACGCCAGTGGGAGAGGAACGGTTCGATCATGGCCACCAGACGGCGGTCGTTCAGCTCGTCCACCGCACGGGCGGTGTTCTCCAGCGCGGACGGGGTCGCCGGGTCCTCCAGGGCGATACGGGTGAGCATCTTGCCCCCGTCGAAGCCCATCGCGGCGATCGTCTCGGCGTCGTAGCCGGTGAAGCGGTCGTCGATCTCGAACACCGACCCCGCGAGACCGGCCCGGTTCATCGAGCCGAAGACGCTCTTGCCGTCGAGGACCCCGAGCAGCAGCAAATCCTCCAGAACATCCGCGGTGGCCAGCACACCGGTCACACCCGGCCGCTCCAGCGCGGTGCACAGCCGGTCCAGCAGTGCGAATCGGTCGGCCATGGCCGTGGAGTCGCCACCCACACCGTTGGCGCCACGCGCCGGATGGTCGGCGGCGATGATCATCGCCTTGCCGTGCTCGCCCAGCAGCGAGGTGGCCTTCACCCGCTGCTCGGCCGCCGCCGTGATGGCGCCGGGGTCGTTGACCCGGGCCTCCACGATACGGCTCACCTTCTCGGACAGCACGTCGTCACACCTCTCGCCGGCATTCGTCTTCGGTCGTCCCGCGCAGCTCCGCCGCCACCTCGGCCTCGGTCGGCATCGCCTCCGAGCAGGCCAGGCGGCCGGCCACGATCGCCGCGGCGGCGTTGGCGAAGGACACCGTGCGCCGGGTGTCCCAGCCGGCCAGCAGCCCGTGGCACAGCGCGCCACCGAACGCGTCGCCGGCGCCCAGGCCGTTCACCACCTCCACTTCCACCGGCGGGACCTCGACGGCCGAGCCGTCCCGGTCCATGGCCAGCACACCCTTCGGGCCCTGCTTCACCACGGCCAGCTCCACCCCGGCGGCCAGCAGCGCCTTCGCGGCGGCGTACGGCTCGCGCTCGCCGGTCGCCACCGCGCACTCGTCGAGGTTGTCGACGGCGACGGTGGTGTGGCGCAGGGCCTCGGCGTAGTACGCACGGGCCCCGGCGGGGTCGCCCCCGGCCGCGCCCTTGGAGGCTGTGCTCTTCCAGAACGTGGGCCGCCAGTCGAGGTCGAACACCGTCGTCCCGGCCTTCGCCCGGTGCTCGAGGGCGGTGAGGGTCGCCGAACGGGTCCGCGCCCGTCTTGGTGATCACAGCCGAGGTACGCCCGTACCGGGCGGCGGCCACCGCCACATTGGCCGGGCTGCCGCCGAGGTACTTGCCGAACGAGGTGACCTCGGCCAGCCCCACGCCCGTTTGGAGCGGATACACATCCACTCCGACGCGGCCCATGGTCAGCACTTCGAACGGCATCACGCTGGTTTCCCTTCGCTCCGGAAATCCCGGGGGAATGGTCAGGAGAGGGGGTGCTGTCGCGCTCTACTAGCGCGCTCTAGTGCGAGTACGATGACCCCTGTCCGAATGTCATGTCAATAGCTTGTTGCCGGGGGATTTCGCGGCTGTCCTAGGGTGGGCTCCGTCGAAGGGTGGATCACTGGTGGATGCGGCGGGCAGGCAGCGGCCCACGATGGCCGATGTTGCCGACAAGGCGGGGGTGTCCCGTGCACTGGTCTCGATCGTGTTCCGCGATCAGCCGGGCGCGAGCCGGGAGACCCGGGAGCGGGTCCTGCGGGTCGCCGACGAGATCGGCTACCGCCCCGACAGCGCGGCCCGGCTTCTGGCCCGCGGCCGCAGCCGCACGCTCGGCGTCATGTTCACCGTGCACCAGACCTTCCACAGCGACCTCATCGAGGGGATCTACCCCGAGGCCGAGCGCCTTGGCTATGACGTCCTGCTGTCAGCGGCGGCCGAGGGGCGGAGCGAGGCCAAGGCGGTTGAGGCGCTGCTCGGCCACCGCTGCGAGGCGCTGATCCTGCTGGGCTCCGGCGCGGTCCCCGCCTACCTCGGTGAACTCCGGCAGCGCGCCGTCACCGTGTCGGTCGGTCATCGAGTGCCGCGCGCCGGCGTGGACTTCGTGCACAGCGCCGAGGCCAAGGGCGTCCGGCAGGCCATGGACCACCTGATCGAACTCGGACACCGCGCGATCGTGCACATCGACGGCGGCCGGGGGCCCGGGTCGGCCGAGCGGCGGCGGTCCTACCGGGCCGCGATGCGCCGGCACGGGCTGGAGTCGGAGATCCGGGTGATCCCCGGTGAGCACACCGAGCAGTCCGGCATCGAGACCGGCCATCTGCTCCTGGCGGAGCGCGACCGGGGCCTTCCCCTTCCGACGGCGGTCCTCGCGGGCAACGACCGTTGCGCCATGGGGGTGTGGATGGCCCTGGCGCGGGGCGGTGTCGACGTCCCGCGGGACATCTCGATCGTCGGCTACGACGACAGCCACCTCTCCCATCTCATGCCGATAGGTCTGACCACCGTTCGTCAGGACGCGGTGCTGATGGCCGAGCACGCCGTGCGGTTCGCCGTGGAGCGGCTGGAGCGTCCGGAACTGGAGCCGCGGGAGGCGGTGCTGGACCCCAAGCTCGTGGTGCGGGGGACCAGCGGGCCGCCTCGGGGGGCGGCCTGAGCGCTCACTCGTCCGCGTGGTCGCGGTCGAGGAGCAGGCGTACGAAGTCGGTGACGGGCCCGATGACATCGAGGTCCTGATCGAGGACCCACTGCAGTTGGAGCCCGTTGAGCACGGCGTGGAAGAGGACCGCGGCGCTCTCGGGGCTCAGGTCCTCGCGCAGCCTGCCGCGGGCCACTCCGTCGCGGAACCCCTCGGCGAACTGCGCGCGCCCGCGCTCGTAGCGTTCGGTGAAGTAGCTGTGGGCGGGGTGGTCAGGGCGTGAGGCCGCGGCGGCGAGCTCGATCCACAGCCGCATCAGTTCGGGTGCCTTCTGGTGGTGGCGGATGAGCTCGCCGAGGTAGGGCGCGAGCTGGTCCGGGCTGTCGACCTGGGACAGGCCCTGCTGCCACTCCTCGGCGTCGCGCTCGGCGAGCACCTCGGCAAGGAGCTCGTCCTTGTTGCGGAAGTGGTGGAGGAGCCCGGCATGGGTGATACCGGCCCGCTCCGCGATGTCGCGCAGGGAGGCCTTCGCGTAGCCGTTCTCGGCGAAGCTGTCGCGCGCCGCCCGGACGATCTCCGCTCTGCGGGCCGGTGTCTTGGCGTACGGCCCGCGCGCCTTTCCCTGACTCACGGTGCGCCCCCTTCGGTGAAAGCTCGCGAGCGGTCCATGGATAACGCTCTGATTACGAACGCTGATCGTACTCTTCCCGCGCTGGTGGCGCGGGCTTACCGTCCAGCGGAAACCAACCGAGTGGTAAAGATTGGCGACGCCGCTGATCCAGGATGTCGAAACGTCGCACAGCCCGAAAGGAACCCGAACCGTGCCCGAGGAGAACACAAGCGCGCTGAGCCGTCGACACCTGCTCGGCGTCATGACGGCGGCGGCAGCCGGGGCCTCCCTCCCGCTCACCGCGGCGCCGAGCGCCCGAGCGGCAGGCGGAAGGGCGTCCGGCGGACACGGTTCCGCCCCCACGGATCTGCAGGTCAACTCCCGGGTCCAACCGCTGGGGACGCAGACCGCGCCGGCGTTCGGCTGGGTGCCGCCGGTGGCCAGGCAGACCGCGTACGAGATCCAGGTCGGAACCGCACCCGGTGAGGCGGACGTCTGGCACAGCGGCAAGGTGACAAGCCCGAACAGCGTCGACGTGGCCTACGGCGGCGGCGCGCTGCGCTCGGAGCAGGCGTACTTCTGGCGGGTGCGGACCTGGGACGAGAAGGGCGCCCCGGGTCGCTGGAGCGAGCCCGCGCGGTGGGAGACCGGACTGCTGAAGGGCGAGAAGGACTGGTCGGGCGCGCAGTGGATCGGCGGACGCCAACCGCAGGACCACGACTGGAAGGACCTGACCGCCACCGTCGTCTTCCGTGGCGGTCCCGACGCCGCCGGCGGGCTGTCCCTGCTGCTGCGCGCCGAACCCATCGGCAAGACCTGGAGCGAAGCGCTCGACTGGACCATCAGGCGCAGCGGCGACGATATGCAGCTGGCCATGAAGACCAGCCACTACGCCGGCAACACCTGGGTGGACGACGGCACCTCCGAGCCGAACTGGGGCGTCGACTTCTACGACCCGCAGAGCGAGACCAACCCCACCACGGCCGGCACCCGCGACGTCCCGGTCGGCACGGTCACCCTCCCCGCCGCCACCGGACTGACGAAGGACACCTGGGCGACCCGCGACCACACCGTGAAGGTCACGGTCCGCGGGCTCACCGTGACCACGGAGGTGGGCGGTGTCGAGGTGGACCGCCGCACACTCGCCGCGGACCAGATCCGCCGCCACGGAAGCTTCGGCTTCGGCGGCGGCACCTCCGCCACCGTCCGCAGCGTCAAGGTGACCGGCACCGGCGCCCCCGACTTCTCCGCCGACCTCACCACCGGCGCCAACCCGTTCGAAAGTGGCATCGGCACCCTCGACGGCCTGACCTTCCCGCCCAAGAACCCCTACATCCCCGCCAAGAACGCCGTGCTGCCCATCGCCAACCCGGCACCCGTGCTGCGCCGCTCGTTCACCCTGCCCCACGGCCGGCGCATCGCCAGGGCACGCCTCCACCTGAGCGCCGCCGGCAACGTCACCTTCACCGTCAACGGCGACCCGATCACCGTGGACGGCAAGCAGGCGGCCGAAGACCGGACCAACGTCCCCCGGCTCCTCACCGACCAGAGCACCTACGACCGCACGGTGCTCTACGACACCTTCGACGTCACCGCGCTGCTGCGGGCCGGCCGGGACAACGTCGTCGCCGCCGAACTCGGCCGCGGCTGGTACGGAGTGACCACGCCACAGGAGTGGTACTGGCAACTCGCCCCCTACGCCGGCCAGCCCCGTATGCGAGCGAAGCTCGTCGTGTCCTACACGGACGGCTCGGCCACCACGCTCGTCACCGACCGGGACTGGCTCACCGCGGACGGGCCCACGACCTTCGACTCCGTCTACTCGGGAGAGAAGTACGACGCCCGGCGCGCCGACCGGCTCGGCGACTGGCGCTCGGCCGGCTACCGCACCGGCCGCGACTGGCGTCCGGCCACGGTGCTGATCCCCCCGGGCAGCTGCGCGGGCCCCGCGCCCGAGCATCACGGCGCCCTGCCGGCCACGACGGTTCCCCAGGGCTTCACACCGGCCGTCCTACGCGCCCACGAGGCGGAGCCGGTCCTGGTCAGCCAGACGCTGCGCCCGGTCTCGCTCACCGAGACCGCCCCCGGCTCGGGAAGCTGGGTCCTGGACTTCGGCCAGATCATGACCGGCTTCGTCCGGCTGTCCCTCACCCAGGTGCACCCCGACAAGGAGGGCATCACCCTGCGGATCCGCGGGGGCAACCGCATCGCGGGCGGCGATGGCGGCGCCGGCTCCCCGCTGTCCGTCGAGGAGGAGAACTTCCAGCACGACGCCGACCTCCAGACGCACTACTACACCCTCGGCAGGCGGCCGGCGCAGACCTGGGAACAGCGGTTCAGCCACTTCGGCTTCCGCTACCTGGAAGTGATGAACCTCGAAGCCGTCCTCGGACGGACACCCGACCTCGAGCGGGACGCGGAGGTGCTGACCGTCGACGTCGCCCGCTCCGGCTTCGCCCGCACCGGCACGTTCACCACGGACAACCCGCTGCTCAACCGACTCCAGCGCAATCTGGAGTGGGCCGAGCAGAACAACCTGGTCCAAAAGCCCACCGACACCCCGTCGCGGGAGAAGAACGGCTGGACCGGCGACGCCATGGCCAGCTCCGAGTCGCAGTCCCTCACCTGGGACGTCAACGCCCTCCTCACCAACTACCTGCGCCACTTCCCCGACACCCAGATCTCCACCGGCCAGCTGCCCATGTTCGTGCCCATCGCCAAGGGAGGCTACGGCTACGACCACACCCCCGGCTGGAACGCCGCGTGGAAGGCGGTGCCCGCCTGGGACTCGGCGTACTTCGTCATCCCGAAGGAGCTGTACGCGTACTACGGCAACAGCAGCCTGTTCGCCGAGCTCTACGACCACCAGGACACGCTCCTGAAGTACTACGAGACCCTGTTCACCGCCGAGAACGACTACACGTTCGAAGCCTCCCTCGGCGCCTACTCCGGCGCCGAGCCCCCCGGCAGCAACGCCGTCATCAGCCTCGCCTTCTACATCCACTTCTGCGACTACATGGACGAGGTGGGACGCCGCCTCGGCCGCACCGAACGCGCCGCCCACTACGCGAAGCTCGCGCGCACCCTGCGCAAGGCGTTCATCGCCAACTACTGGGACGCGTCCCAAGGCCACTTCACCCAGGGCAGCATCTCCAGCGAGAACACCCTGGCCATCGCCTTCGACCTGGTCCCCGGCTCGGACCTGGACCCGGGCGACCCCCGCTACCTGGCCGGCACGAAGACGCTCGCCGAGAACAAGAAGGCCCTCGCGAAACTGCTCGCCGACCGCATCGTGGCCGCGGACCACCACATCCGATGCGACATGTACGGATCGCGCTACGAGTTCAACATCCTCAGCGAGTACGGCTACACGGACATCGCCCTCACGGCTGTCACCCAGACCGGTGTGCCCGGCTACGTCCACCAGATCGCCAAGGGCGCCACCTCGCTGTGGGAGCAGTGGACCGACCGGCTCTCGGTCAACCACCACTACCGCTCCAACGTGGCCACCTGGTTCTACCAGAGCCTGGCCGGCATCAAGCCGACCTCCACCGCCTACGCGTCGCTGCGCATCCGCCCGTACGTCCCCGAGGCCGCGGTCAACAGCCGGGTCCCCAAGGACACCCAGGACACCGACCTGGCGCCCGCGACGCTCGACCACGTCAGCGCCTCCATCGACACCGTGCGCGGCACGGTGTCCTCGCGGTGGCGGCGCCGCTCGGACGGCCGGATCGACCTCGCGGTCACCATCCCGTACAACACCGACGCCGAGATCTGGGTCCCCACCCGGGACCAGCCCGTCACCGCGCCCCGGGGCGTCGCCTTCGTCCGCGACGACACCTCCGGGGGAGCCCGCTACACGGTCTACCGGGCCCGGGCCGGCTCGTACCGCTTCAACGCCGGATGACCGTTCAGGAAAGGCCGAGGTCGTTCCTGATGAAGTCCAGCACCTCGGCGGCCGTGGCGGAGGCCAGCCTGCCCGCGCCGTCACCGCCCTCCGCCGGGCCGTCGGACTCGTTCCACTTCAGAAGGAGGGCCTGCAGCCGGGCCGTCACCCTCGCCCGGACCGTGTCGTCCCCGTCCACCCGGGACAGAGCCGCTTCCAGCCTGTCCAGCTCGGCCAGCACCGGAGCCACCCGCGCCGCCTCGCCGTCGCACAGCACCTGTTCCCGGACGTGACGGGCGAGTTCGTCGGGCGTGGGGTGGTCGAAGGCGAGGGTGGGGGAGAGCCGGAGACCGGTGGCGGCGTTGAGCCGGTTGCGGAGCTCGACCGAGGTCAGGGAGTCGAAGCCCAGACCGCGGAAGTGTGCGCCGGGGTGGACCGAGGCCGGATCGTCGCGGCCCAGCACGAGCGCGGCGTGGGAGCGGACCAGCGAGAGCAGGATCTCGTGCTGCTCGACCGGGCCGTGACCGTCGAGACGGGCCCGCAGGGGGGACGGCCCGGCGGCCGGCGCGGGGCGTGGCCGTGGGATCGGGGGTCCGGCCAGGCCCCGGTACAGGGGCGGCACGGACGATGAGCCGGGGCGCGGATCGGGCGTCTCCAGGCGGGCGGGGACGAGGACGGGGCGGTGGTGGCCGAGGGCGGCGTCGAAGAGGTCGAGCGCCTGCCCAGTCGTGAGGGGGATGATGCCGAGCCGGGCCAGCCGGGCGCGGTCGGCCCGGTCCAGGTGCCCGGTCATGCCGCTGGCCTGCTCCCACAGCCCCCACGCCAGCGACACCGCCGGAAGCCCCGAGCCTCGGCGGTGGTGGGCGAGCGCGTCCAGATACGCGTTGGCCGCGGCGTAGTTGCCCTGCCCCGGCGAGCCGAGGAGGCCGGCGACCGAGGAGAAGAGGACGAACGCGGCCAGGTCGGTGTGGCGGGTCAGGGTGTGCAGATGCCAGGCGGCATCGGCCTTGGCGGCCAGGGCGGCGTCCAGGTGGCGGGGGGTGAGGGACCCGAGGGTGGCATCGTCGGTGACACCCGCCGCGTGGATGACGGCGGTCAGCGGTCGCTCGGCGGGGATCGCCCCCAGGAGCCGGGCGGCCGCCGCGCGGTCGCCGAGATCGCAGGCGGCGATGGTGACCCGCGCGCCCAGCTCGGTCAGCTCCCGCCGCAGCTCCTCGGCGCCCGGGGCGTCGGGGCCGCGCCGGCCGGCCAGCAGCAGATGGCGGGCGCGGCCGGTGGCCGCCAGGTGGCGGGCGAGGGCGGCGCCCAGGGTGCCCGTGCCACCGGTGATCAGCACGGTGCCCTCGGTGTTCCAGCCGGCCGGGAGGGTGAGCACGTTCTTTCCGATGTGGCGGCCCTGCTGCAGATGGCGGAAGGCGTGCTCCGCCTGCCGGATGTCCCAGCAGGTCGTCGGCAGCGGGGTCAGGACACCGCGCTCGAACAGGTCCAGCACGGTGTGCAGGATCTGCCCGACCCGCTCCGACCCGGCCTCCATCAGGTCGAACGCCCGGTAGAGCACGCCCGGATGGTCCAGCGCCACCCGCCGCGGGTCACGGATGTCGCTCTTGCCCATCTCCAGGAACCGGCCGCCGCCACGGGCCACCAGACGCAGCGAGGCGTCGACGAACTCATGGGCCAGACAGTCCAGGACGACATCGATCCCCCGCCCGCCACGGACCGCGGCGAAGCGCTGCTCGAACTCCAGCGTGCGCGACGAGGCCAGATGGTCGCCGTCGATGCCCTGGGCGCGCAGGATGTGCCACTTGCCGGGGCCGGCGGTGGCGTACACCTCGGCCCCCAGGTGGCGCGCCAGCTGTACGGCGGCCATGCCCACACCCCCGGCCGCCGCATGGACCAGCACCGATTCCCCCGCCCGCAGGCGGGCCAGATCGACCAGGCCGTGGTAGGCCGTGGCGAAGACGATGGGCACCGACGCGGCCTGGGCGAATGACCAGCCGCCGGGAATCCGCGCCAGGGTCGCCCGCTCGGCCACGGCCACCGGGCCGAACGCCTCGGGGAAGATGCCCATCACCCGGTCCCCGGGCGCCAGGTCGCGGACCTCCGCCCCGGCCTCGAGGACGATCCCCGCCCCCTCACTGCCCAGCGCCGTCCGCCCGGGCACCACGCCCAGCGCGATCAGCACATCGCGGAAGTTCAGCCCGGCGGCCCGCACCGCGACACGTACCTCGCACGGCCCGAGCGGCACCGCCGCGGCCGGGGACGCGGTCGCGGTCAACCCGTCCAGACTGCCCGTGCCGGGGCACTCCAACCGCCAGCCTCCCGCCCCCTGCGGCAGGGCCGGACCGCTGTCGTTGGCGCCGTCGCCCTGGCGCACCAGGCGCGGGGCCAGCACCCGGCCGCCGCGGAGCGCCAGTTGCGGCTCGCCGAGGCCGAGCGCGCCGAGCAGCGCCGCGCGGGACTCCTGGGCGCCGTCCACGTCCACCACGGTGAAGCGCTCAGGATGCTCCGACTGGGCGGAGCGCACCAGCCCCCAGACCGCCGCCCCCGCCAGGTCCCGCACCGGCTCGCCCGGCCGGGCGGCGACCGCGCCGGAGGTGATCAGCACCAGGTGCGCGTCGGCGAGCCCGTCCTCGCCGAGCCACCGCTGGAGCAGGTCCAGCACCTGACGGGTCCTCGTACGCACCGTCTCGGTCGGTGGCCGTTCACCGGCTTCGTGGCAGGCGGCGATGACGAGGTCCGGCACGGGGGCACCCGCCGCCACGGAGCGCACCAGGTCCTCCAGGTCCGCGTAGCGGCCCACGCCGTCGGTGGTGTGGTCGCCCGCCGCCGTCTCGAGCGCGGGCGCAGGACCGAGGGCGTCCGCTCCGATCACCGCCCACCGGGGCGGGGCCGGGGGCGGCGCCGGCAGTGGCGCGTCGGTCCAGTCCAGGCCGAACAGCGCGGTGCGCACGGCCGCCCCGGACCCGCGCAAGGTGCCGCGGGCCACCGGACGCAGCGCCAGCGACTCCACCGACGCGACCGGCCGCCCCGCCGCGTCGGACAGGGCGACCGTCACGGCGTCCGGCCCCAGCCGTCGCAGACGTACCCGCAGGGCCGACGGGCCCGCCGTACGCAGCGAGACCCCCTGCCAGGCGAACGGCAGGCCCCGATCCGGGCCGCCCAGGCCACCCGCCGGCCGCGTGCCGTCGGGCTCCACCAGCCACATGGCCTGCAGCGCCGCGTCGAGCAGTGCGGGGTGCAGCCCGAAGCGGAGGGCGTCACCGGCCAGTTGGTCGGGGAGGCGGACCTCCGCCAGGGTCTCGTCACCGTGCCGCCATGCCGCGGCCAGCCCCCGGAATCCCTCCCCGTACCCGAACTCCGCCTCGGCGAACCGGTCGTAGACCCCGGTGACGTCCAAGGGCTCCGCGCCGGCCGGGGGCCAGGCCGCGGCCCAGGCCCCGGATGGCTCGTTGCCCTCGGAGCCGTCGTGGCCGGCGTCTTCTTCGAGGCCGATGTCGCGGGCCGCCGCCAGCGTGCCGACGGCGTGCCGGGTCCACGCGCCGGACACGGAGGAGCCCCCCTCGGTCCGGCCTTGGTCCGCCGGCCGGGCGTGGATGCCCAGCTCACGGCGGCCGGACTCGTCGGCGGCCCCCACCGCCACCTGCAGCACCACCTCGCCGTCGGCGGGCAGCGGGAGCGGTGCGTGCAAGGTCAGCTCCTCCACGTGGTCGCAGCCGACGTACGCCCCGGCCCGCAGCGCCAGCTCCACGAACGCGGTACCCGGCAGCAGAACGGTGCCGGAGATGACGTGGTCGGCCAGCCAGGGGTGCGTACGGGGCGAGATCCTGCCGGTCAGCAGACAGCCGTCGCCCTCCGCGAGCCCCACGGCCGCGCCGATCAGCGGGTGCTGGGCCGCGTCGAGCCCCGCGGCCGTGACATCGCCGGCCGCCGCCGGGGCGGGCAGCCAGTAGCGCCGGTGCCGGAAGGCATAGGTGGGCAGGTCGATCTGGCGTGGTGCCGGCTGCGGCCGTGCGGCGTAGTGGCGTGTCCAGGCGACCGGGCGGCCGTGGGCGTGGACCGTGGCGAGCGCGGTGAGGACGCTGCGCGTCTCGCACCGCTGCGGATGGAGCAGGGAGACGGCCACAGGATCGTGCTCGGCGAGGTTGTGGTGGACCAGGGCGGTGAGAGTCGCGTCGGGGCCGAGCTCCAGGAACGTGGTCACGCCGCGGGCGTGCAGCCGCTCCACGGCCCGCGCGTAGTGGACGGTGCGCCGGGCCTGGAGCGGCCAGAACGCGGCCGTGCCGGGGTCGATGTCGGCCCGCTGCTCGGGCGTGCCGTCGCCGCTGTCCGCGGACGCGGTGACGAGAGGGGTGTGGGGCCGGTGGTAGGTGAGGGTCTCGGCGGTGCGCCCGATCGCGCCGAGCAGGGGTTCCATGTGGGGGGAGTGGAAGGCGCCGCTGACCTGGAGGGGGGTGACCTTCCTGCCCTGTGCGCGGAAGCCGTCGGCCACCTGGTACACGGCGTCGTGGTCGCCCGTGATGACCAGGGACGCGGGAGAGTTGACGGCGGCGATGCCGATCCGGTCCGCCCACTCGGCGAGCCGGGGCCGCAGCTCCGCTTCGGTGGCCTCGACGGCGACCATGGCTCCGGCGGCCGGAAGGTCCCGCATGGCGCGGGCGCGGGCCGCCACCAGAGCCGCGGCGTCGGGGAGGCCGAGGATGCCCGCCAGATGGGCGGCGGTGACCTCGCCCAGGGAGTGGCCGGCCAGATAGTCGGGGGTGAGCCCGAACTCCTCGGTGACCATGCGGTGCAGCGCGGTCTGGAGGGCGAAGAGGGCCGGTTGCGCGTAGCCGGTCCGGTGCAGCAGCTCCGACGCCTCGCTCTTCTCGTCGGCGAACATCACCTCCATCAGAGGGCGTTCCAGATACGGGTCCAGGTGGGCGCACACCTCCTCCAGCGCCCCGGCGAACACCGCGGACGAACGGTGGAGCTCCCGGCCCATGCCGGGGCGCTGGGTGCCCTGCCCCGAACACACGAAGGCGACCTTGCCCTGTCCCTTCGTGCCGTGCCGCCCCGCCGCTGTGCCCTGGACGACCGCGCCGTTCGGCGTGCCCGCCGCCAGGGCGTCCAGGGCGCGCCGGAAGTCGTCGTGGCCGGTGCCGAGGAGCACGGCCCGGTGCTCGAACACCGCCCGTCCCCTGGCGAGGGAGTACCCCACATCGGCGGGGTCGGCATCCGGGCGCTCGGCCATATACGCCCGCAGCGTCCGGGCCTGGGCCCGCAGGGCCTCCTCCGACCTGGCGGAGAGGGGCCAGGGGAGCGGGGAGGGTGTGGCGGCCGGATTCGGGGACGGGCCCGGCTCGGGCCCCGCGGTGGCCTCTGCGGGGGTCTCCTCCTGTGGCGCCTGCTCCAGGATCACATGGGCGTTGGTGCCGCTCACGCCGAAGGACGACACCCCCGCCCGCCGGGGACGCCCGGTGTCCGGCCACGGCTGGTCCTCGGTCAGCAGCCGCACGGCGCCCGCCGACCAGTCCACGTGCGGCGACGGCTCGGACACGTGCAGTGTGCGCGGCAGCATCCCGTGGCGCAGGGCCAGCACCATCTTGATGACCCCGGCGATGCCGGCGGCCGACTGGGCGTGCCCGATGTTGGACTTGACCGTGCCGAGCCACAGCGCCCGGTCTTCCGGCCGTCCCTGCCCGTAGGTGGCGAGCAGGGCCTGGGCCTCGATCGGATCGCCGAGCGTCGTCCCCGTGCCGTGCGCCTCTACCGCGTCCACCTCCGCCGCGCCGACCCCGGCGGCGGCCAGGGCGGCCCGGATGACCCGCTGCTGTGAGGGGCCGTTCGGGGCCGTCAGCCCGTTGCTGGCCCCGTCCTGGTTGACGGCGCTGCCGCGTACGAGGGCCAGCACGCGGTGGCCGTTGCGCCGCGCGTCCGACAGCCGCTCCACCACCACCATGCCCACGCCCTCGCCCCAGCCGGTGCCGTCGGCCGTGGCGGAGAACGCCTTGCACCTGCCGTCCGGGGCCAGGCCCCGCTGACGGGAGAACTCCACGAAGTTGAACGGGGTCATCATGACCGTGACACCGCCCGCCAGGGCCAGCGAGCATTCGCCGGCCCGGAGCGACTGGCAGGCCAGATGGAGCGCTACGAGCGAGGACGAGCAGGCGGTGTCGATGCTGACCGCCGGGCCCTCCAGGCCGAGCGCGTACGAGACGCGCCCTGAGGCGACGCTGTTGTTGCTGCCCGTCAGCGCGTAGCCCTCGCACAGCTCGGCGAGTTCCGGTGGTGCCTGCCGCAGATGTGCGGCGAAGTCCTGGGCGTTGCTGCCGGTGAAGACGCCCGTCGGACTGGACTGGAGGTCCTGGGGGTTGATCCCGGCTCGTTCGAGGGCTTCCCAGGACGTTTCCAGGAGCAGCCGCTGCTGGGGGTCGGTCGCGGTGGCCTCCCGCGGGCTGATCCCGAAGAACTCCGGGTCGAAGTCGCCCGCGCCGTGGAGGAAGGCGCCCTGCCGGGCGTACGAGGTGCCCGGCCGGTCCGGATCGGGATCGAAGAGCCTCGCCAGGTCCCAGCCCCGGTCGGTCGGGAAGTCCCCGACGGCGTCCCGGTGCGCGGTGATGAACTCCCACAGCTCCTCGGGGGAGTTGATCCCGCCGGGATAGCGGCAGGCCCAGCCGACGACGGCGATGGGTTCGGCCGGGTCCTGTGCACGGCCGCCCGCGGACGTGGCGCCCGGTCCGTGGGCCGTCCTCCCGGTGCCGTCCGGACGCATGAACCGCTCCAGCAGGTCCGCCGCGAGCTTGTCCGGCGTCGGATGGTCGAAGGCGAGGGTGCTCGGCAGCCGCAGCCCGGTGGCCGCCGCGAGGCGGTTGCGCAGTTCGATGGCCGTCAGCGAGGTGAAACCCAGGTCGCGGAAGGTCCGGTCGGTGGCGATCGCCTGGGCCGTGGAGTGGCCGAGGACGGCGGCCGTGTGCGGGCTGATGAGGTCGAGGAGCGTCTGGTGGCGCTCGGTCGGGCTCTGACCTGCCAGGCGGGCACGCAGGCTCGCGGAGACGTCGGCCGTCTCGTCGCTGCCGTCGGCGGCGGGCGCCGGGCGGCGGCTCTCCGGGATGTCGCGGGTGTGCGGAGCCGGCTTGAGCTTCTTCCAGTCCACGTCGGCGACGACGAGCTGGGCGTGGGGCGAGACGGCGGCCTGCTCCAGGGCCGCCAGCGCCAGCAGGGGCGGCATGGGAGGGAAGCCGCGGTCGCGGAGGTAGGTCTGCGCGGTCCTGGTGTTCGCGAGCCCGTCGCCGTCCCAGTTGCCCCAGGCGATGGAGGTGGCGGCGAGCCCCCGGGCCCGGCGGTGCTGGGCGAGGGCGTCCAGATAGGCGTTGGCGGCCGCGTAGTTGGCCTGGCCCGCGGCGCCGAAGGGCGCCGCGACGGACGAGAAGAGAACGAACGCGTCGAGGGAGTGGCGCTGGGCGAGGGTGTGCAGATGGTGTGCGGCGTGGGACTTCGGGCCCAGAACGGTGACCAGGTGGTCCGGGGTCTGTGCGGTGAGGGTGCTGTCGTCCAGGACGGCCGCGGTGTGGATGACCGCGGTGAGGGGACGGTCCGGGGGGACACCGGTGAGCAGATCCGCGAGCGCGCCGGGGTCGGCCACCTCACACGCGGCGAGGGTCACCGTGGCGCCCAGTCCGGTCAGCCGGTCACGGAGCGCGGTGGCACCGGGGGCGTTGGGCCCCCGCCGGCTCACCAGCAGCAGATGGCAGTCGGGATGACGTTCGGCGATGCGGTGCGCCACGCGGGAGCCGAGGGCTCCGGTGCCGCCCGTGATGAGGACGGTGCCGCGCGGCGTCCACGGCCGGGCGTCCTGAGCCGCGGCCGTGGACGGTGTCCGCACCAGGCGCCGGGTGCGCGGGCCCGTGGCGCGCAGCGCGAGTTCGTTCTCCTCGTGACAGGTGGTCAGCGCCGTGACGAGGCTGTGGAGGACCCGCTCGGTGAGGGTGGCGGGAAGGTCGATCAGCCCGCCCCACAGATCGGGGTGTTCCAGGGCGGCGGTGCGCCCCAGTCCCCAGACCAACGCCTGGAGGGGGTGATCGAGCGTATCCGCGGGCGAGGTGGCGACGGCCTCATGAGTGGCACACCACAGGCGTGGCCCGATGTCCTCGCGTGCGGTGAGCGCCTGGATCAGCCTGAGGGTCAGGGCGGTGCCGACCGGCACCTCCGGGTGGAGCGGATGCGGTGCCTCGTCGAGGGCGAGCAGCGAGAGCACTCCGCCGACGGCCGGGCCCTCGCCCGCGACCGCCCGGGCGAGGTGGTGCTCCAGCAGGGGGAGATCGGTGTGGGTGTCGTCGAGGACGAGGGCGGTCGGGGGCGGCCCCTGGCGTTCCAGAGCGCTCAGGACGGCACTGACGTGGGGGTGATCGGCCCGCCCTGCGGGGATCGCGACAATCCATCGGCCGGACGGCCGGGGGCGGGCGCCGGTGAGGCCGACCGGCTTCCAGATGTCGCGATAGCACCAGGTGTCGGTGATGGCCTGGTCGCGACGCCGACCGTGCCAGGCGGACAGGGCCGGCAGCAGCGCGTCCAGCGAGGTGCCGGGCTCGACGTCGAGGAGCGCGGCGACGGCGTTGGCGTCCTCGCCTTCGACAGCCTCCCAGAAGCGGGCCGCGGCGACGTCCGCCCCCACCTCCTTGCCGCGGGAGGGCGGCTCCATGTGCTCGGTGGAGGTGTGCAGCCAGTACTGGTGGTGGTGTTGGAAGGGGTAGGTGGGGAGGTCGATGGGGTGTGAGGCGGGGTGCAGGGTCCGGTAGTGGTGTGACCAGTCGGTGGTGTGGCCGTGGGTGTGGGCCTGGGCGAGGTTGGTGAGGATGTGCTGGGCGTCGTCATGGTCGCGGTGGAGTGAGGCGATGACGGTGGCGGTGTGGCGGGTGGTTTCGGTGGTGGTTGTGATGGCGGGGGTGAGGGTGGGGTGCGGGCTGACCTCGATGTAGGTGTGGTGGCCGGTTTCGGTGAGGGCGCGGACGGCCTGGGCGAACCGTACGGGGCTGCGCAGGTTGCGGTACCAGTAGCCGGCGTCGAGCTCGGTCGGCTCGGCCCATCGGCCGTCGACGGTGGAGTAGAAGGGGATGGCGGCGGCGCGGGGGACGATCCCGTCCAGCAGAGGGGGCAGCCGCTCGGCCACGGCGTCGATGTGGGGGCAGTGGGAGGCGTAGTCGACCGGGATGCGTTTGGCTCGTACGTCGTGGGCCCGGTAGTGGTCGAGCGCTTCTTCCAGTGCCTTGGTGTCTCCCGAGATGACCGTGGTGGTGGGGGAGTTGGTGGCGGCCACCCAGAGCTGGCCGGGCCAGCGGCTGCGGAGGAGTTGGGTCACACGGTCCGCGGGTTGGGGTACGGAGGCCATGCCCCCGGTGCCGTGCAGGCTCTGGAGGGCCCGGCTGCGCAGGGCGATGACTTTGGCCGCGTCGTGGAGTGTCAGGGCGCCACAGACGTGGGCCGCGGCGATCTCGCCCTGCGAGTGGCCGAGTACGGCGTCCGGTTCGATGCCGTGGGAGCGCCAGAGCGCGGCCAGGGACACCATGATCGAGAACAGGACGGGCTGGACGATGTCGGCGCGCTGCCACACCGCGTCGTCCTCGCCACGGCGCAGCACCTCTGTCAGCGACCAGTCGACGTAGGGGGCGAGGGCCTGTTCGCAGCCGGCCATCTGCTCGGCGAAGCCGGGTGAGGCGTTCAGCAGTCGCAGTCCCATGCCCGCCCATTGGCCGCCTTGTCCGGGGAAGACGAAGACGGTGCGGTCGCCGGCGGTGGCGGGGCGGGGCCCAGTCCGGTGGACCGCCGGATCGGGTCGGCCGGTGGCCAGGGCGTCCAGGCCGTGAAGGAGCCCTTCGCGATCGGAGCCGATGACGACGGCGCGGTGGTCGAAGGTGGCGCGGCCGGTGGCGAGGGTGTGCCCGACATCCGCCGGCTGGAGTTGTGGCCGGGCGGTGAGGTGTGTGTGCAGGCGGCGGGCCTGGTCGCGCAGCGCTTGGGGCGTCTTCGCCGAGACCACCCACGGCAGGGGGGTCCCCGCCACGACGGCATCCTTCTCGGGGGCCCGCGCGGACGGCGGCGCCGTCGGCGGGGCCTGCTCGAGGATGACATGAGCGTTGGTCCCGCTCACGCCGAAGGACGACACGCCCGCCCGGCGCGGGTGCCCCCTCTCCGGCCAGGGCACCGGCTCCGTCAACAGCCGTACCGACCCCGCCGACCAGTCCACGTAATCCGACGGCTCGTCCACGTGCAGGGTGCGCGGCAGCACACCGTGCTGGAGCGCGAGCACCATTTTGATGACCCCGATGACGCCCGCGGCCCACTGGGTGTGTCCGATGTTCGACTTGACCGAGCCCAGCCACAGCGGCCGGCCGGCCGCCCGTCCCTGACCGTAGGCGGCCAGCAGCGCCTGCGCCTCGATCGGATCGCCCAGCCGGGTGCCGGTGCCGTGCCCCTCCACCGCGTCGACTTCCGGAGCCGACAACCCGGCATTGACCAGGGCCGCCCGGATGACCTGCTGCTGTGACGGCCCGCTCGGCGCCGTGAAGCCGTTGCTCGCCCCGTCCTGGTTGACGGCGGAGCCCCGTACCACCGCCAGCACCCGGTGTCCGAGCCGGCGCGCGTCGGACAGTCGCTCGATGAGCAGCATGCCCACGCCCTCGGACCAGCCGGTGCCGTCCGCGGCGGCCGCGTACGCCTTGCAGCGGCCGTCCGGAGCCAGACCGCGCTGCCGCGAGAACTCGATGAACATACCGGGGGTGGAGAGGACCGTGGCCCCGCCGACCAGAGCCAGCGAGCACTCCCCGGCCCGCAGCGCCTGGACCGCCAGGTGCAGGGCGACCAGGGACGAGGAACACGCCGTGTCCACGGACACCGCCGGCCCCTCAAGGCCCAGGACGTAGGAGATCCGTCCCGAGGCCGCGGCGCCGATGTTGCCGGTCAGCAGGTGGCCCTCCAGCTCCGGCGACGCCTGGTGCATACGGGGGCTGTAGTCCAGCGGGGCCACGCCGACGAACACCCCGGTGCGGCTGCCGCGCAGCGTCGTCGGGTCGATCCGCGCCCGTTCGAGCGCCTCCCACGAGGTCTCCAGCAGCAGCCGCTGCTGGGGGTCCATGGCCGTGGCATCGCGGGGCGCGATCCCGAAGAACTCGGCGTCGAACTTGTCGACGTCGTGGAGGAATCCCGCCTCGCGCTGGTAGTACGTGCCGGGCCGGGCGGGGTCCGGATCGTAGAGCTCCCGCGGATCCCAGCCCCGGTCCTCCGGGAAGGGGGAGAGGGCGTCGGTGCCGGCGGCGACCAGCTCCCACAGCTCCTCCGGGGTGTGCGCGCCCCCGGGGAAGCGGCCCGCCATGCCGATGACGGCGACCGGCTCGTCGTCGGCCCTGGCCGGACCGGCCGCCGCCGCGGGGCCTGAGTGGCCGCCGGCGCCCGGCTCCTGGCCGCCCTGGTGACCGTGGAGCAGGGAGTGCAGATGGTCGGCGACGGCGGCGGGCGTCGGATGGTCGAAGGCCAGGGTGAAGGGCAGCAGCAGCCCGGTGGCCTCGTTCAGACGGTTGCGCAGCGCGACCGCCGCCGCGGAGTCGAACCCCGAGGCGACGAAGTGCTCCTGCTCCGCGATGCCGGGGCCCGGCGTGTCCGCCCCGGTGACCTCCCCGAGGACCTTGGCCGCCTCGACGCTCACCAGCTCGCGCAGCCGCCGCATCCGCTCCGCGGGGGAGAGCCGGACCAGCCGCTCCACCAAGGGGGAGGGGCAGGCCTCCGCCGGGTCCGGGGCGGCGGCCGGCTCCGCGGAGGTGTCCGCGGGCAGGTCGAGGGGCAGTTCGATCAGGTGGCCGCCCGGCACCGAGAACGCCGCCTGGTGATCATCCAGTGCGCCGTGTACGTACAGCTCGGCCAGGGCGGTGCGAAAGGACGCGACGGCGGCCTGTCCGCGGTGCAGCGTCGGCACGATCACGACGTGCTCACCGCCGACCACCTCCTCGGCGGTGGCCTGCACACACATGGTCAGCATCGGGTGCGGGCTCAGCTCCACGAAGCAGCGCGCGCCCTGCCGCAGCAGCCCCGTGACGACGCTGTCGAAGCGGACCCTCTCGGCGAGGTTCCGGTGCCAGTAAGCCGCGTCGAGCCCCTGGGTCTCCAGCGGGCCCCCGGTGACCGAGGAGTGGAACGGCACCCGCGACGCGCCCGCGGTGACCGAAGACAGCGAGTCGAGCAGGCCGTCCCTGAGGGGGGCCATGAACGGCGAGTGCGCGGGGATGTCGACCGCCACCTCGCGGGCCCGGACACCGGCACGGGTGAGCTCCGCCAACAGCTCCCCGGTGGCCTGCCGATCGCCGGAGACCACCGTCGCCATCGGGCCGTTGACCGCGGCGACCGTCAGCCTGCCCGGCCACCGCCGCAGCAGCGGAAGCAACTGCGCCTCGGACCGCGCGACCGCGATCAGCGCACCCGACCCGGAGAGCGTCGCCTGCGCCCGGCTGCTCTCGATCACCACACGTGCCGCGTCGGACAGCGACAGGGCACCGCAGACATGGGCCGCCGCGATCTCCCCGATGCAGTGCCCCACGACCGCCGCGGGGCCCACTCCGTGAGTCCGCCACAGCGCGGCCAGCCCCACCATCACGGCGAACAGCGTCGGCTGCACCACATCGGTCCGCTCCAGCGGCGGCGCGCCCGGAGCGCCCCGCAGCACCGCCTCCGGTGACCAGGCGACATACGGCTCGAACGCCTCGGCACAGGCGGCCACGGCCCGGCGGAAGGCGGGGGACGCCTCCAGGAGGTCCGCGGCCATACCGGGCCACTGGGTGCCCTGGCCGGGGAGGACGAACACGATCCCCTCGCCGGCCGCGGCTGCCGTGCCCCGCAGGACACCGGGGGCGTCCTCACCCCGGGCCACCGCGTCGAGCCCCCGCAGATACCCCTCCCGGTCCGCCGCGATCACCGCCGCGCGATGGGTGAGCGCCGGGCCGCTGTTCGCCAGCGTGTGGCCGATGTCTTCCGGACGGAGCCGAGGGTGGTCGGTGACATGGCCGTGGAGCCGCCGCGCCCGGGCTCGCAGCGCGGTTCCGGTGTGCCCGGAGAGGATCCACGGATGGCCGGCGACTGCGAACTCGTGCTGAGCGTTGGGCAACCGAACCGTCTCCAAACCGGAAGAGGCAGCAGTTCTGCGGCAGAGCTGATCGGTTTATAGAGCGAAGCGGCAGAGCGGCGGTTGCATCCGGCTTGACAGCGCCTCAGGGGACGGTCGAGGCCGAGGCGGCCGCGACGGCTTGTGCGCGGGGGCTCCTACCCGCCGGGGGCGGGGGCGACGTTCTCGTTGTGGCCGCGGCAGCTGTCAGGGGCCGGTGCGGATCGGGGTCAGCCGGAGTACGGTGCCCTCGCCGTTGGCCGCGAGGAGCAGGGAGCCCTCCGGCGCGACGGCGAGGCCGGCGAACCGGACGGCCATTCCCGGCAGACCTCCGGCGAACAGCGCGGGCTGAGTGCGCGGGACGACGCCCGGGGGCGGTCCGACCGGCAGGTCCTCCGCGTCGATTCTGCTTTCCCCCGTGGCGAGGGAGATCGCCCGGAGCCTGCGGTGGTCGGCCTCCACCGTGAACAGTTCGTCCCCCAGGACCGCCAGCCCCTGTGGCGCGCCGAGCCCGTCCGCTACGGTCACCGTCTGCCCGTCGTCGATCCGGCGCACCGCCCCGAGCCGGTCGTCACTCACGTAGCAGCGCCCGTCCCCGTCGAAGGCCACGTCCACGGGGTGGTCGAGCCCTTCGGCCAGCGGGGTGACGGTGCCGTTGTCGTCGATGGCCACGACCCGGCCGGCGCCCGCCTCGGCGACGACGAGCGAGCCGTCCGGCCCCACGGCGACGCCGAGAGGCTGCTTCAGCCCGGACGCCCGGCTCCGCGTGGTCCCGCGCACCGGGTCGTAGGTGTGGACGTCGCCGTACTGCGAGGTGACGTGCAGCAGCTCGCCGTCGGCGGCGATCCCATGGGAGAAGCACAGGAAGGCGGATGTGACCACGGTGCCCGGCTCGTCGTCGAGGGAGCTCTCCCGGGAGACAGCGGGGCTCGCCAGCCGGTAGTGGTCGGCGGCGTACACCGTGCCACCGAGATCGACCGTGACCCCGTAGGGGCCGTCGAGGCCGCGCGGCACGATCTCACGGGTCCTGCCGTCGGAGCGCATCTCCATGATGCCGCCGCTGGCGTAGCTGGAGAGGAACATCCTGTTTTCGGTGTCGAACGCCGCGTTGTCCAGGCCCACCACACCGCTGTGGACCAGTGCCCGGGACCCGGTGCCGTGCACATCGACGCGGGTCACGATGCCTTCCACCCCGCGCGAGAGGACGTGCAGCACACCGCCCTGGTCGAAGCGGACCGCGACCGGCTGGTGTACGTCCTCCGCGACCACCTCGGGCGTTCCGCCGTCGGGGGGAATCCGCCAGACCTGGCCGGTGAGCATATGCGGGTAGTACAGATGGCCGTCCGGGCCGAGCTGCATGGCGTTGCCCATGGCCAGCCCCTCGGTGAGCACCACCGGATCACCGCCGTCCGGGAACAGCTCCATCAGGCGGCCGTCGGGTTTCATCTCGTTGATGAAGAGCCGGTCGCCGATGCAGGTGATGCCGTTGGGGTTGGTGACCTCGTCGGAGACGAGGGTGTACTTCCCTTCGGGGCCGCGGCGCCACACCCGGCCGGGGATCAGGTCGGTGATGTACATCGAACCGTCCGCGCCGAAGGCGAGGTCGTCCGGTGACTGGACCGGGCCGTCCATCGGCACGATCACCTCGACGTCCCCCGTGGCGGGGTCGACGGCGCTGATCTGCCCGGCGAGGAACTGGGCGACGTACAGCCGCCCGTCGGGTCCGAAGGCGACGCCGTTGGAACCCCACAGCCGGTTGGGCCGGTTGAGCCGCTTCACCTCCCACCGGCTGCTGGTGGCGCGGCTGCGGCCGGTCTCGTCGAACCGGCTGGAAGACACCATCGCGTCGTTGTCCGCCTTCTCGGTATCCCCGGTCCTCATCGGGCCTCGACGAGGACGTCGTTCATCCCGCCGTCCGCACCACGCCAGCGCCGCAGCAGTTCGTGGAACGCGACCGGGCCGTCGCCGTAGGACTCGCTCCGCTGACGGGGCTGACCCTCGTTGTTGTAGTAGCCGGGGGTGCACTCGGCGTGGAATTTCCGCAGGTCCGCCGCCTTCTGGCGGATCGTTGCCACCCATTGGTCCTGCGCCGTGACCGTCGGCTCGACATACCGGGCCCGGCGCTTGCGCGCCTCGGCGACGACCTCGGCGATATGGAGCGCCTGCTCGTCGAGGACGTGGACGAAATTGACGGCGCTGGCGTTCTGCACCGGCCCGAGCTGGAAGAGGTTGGGGAAGCCGTGGCTGTAGAACCCGTGGAGCGTCCTGGGACCCTCCTTCCAGGAGTCCAGGAGGGATACCCCGCCCCTGCCGTACACCGGGAGCTTGCCGGACATGACCCCCGAGACACCGACCTCGAAACCGGTGGCGAAGACGATGCAGTCGACGTCGTACTCCACCCCGCCGACCACGACCGCGTTCTCCGTGATCCGTTCCACGCCATGGGTGTCGGCCGTGTCCACCAGGGTGACATTGGGGCGGTTGAAGGTCGGGAGATATGTGTCGCTGAACGTGGGCCGCTTGCACATGTAGCGGTACCAGGGCTTGAGTTTCTCGGCCGTCTCCGGGTCCTGGACGATTCCCGCCACGCGCGCGCGGATCTCGTTCATCTTCTGGAAGTCGGCGATCTCATAGGCGCGTTCCCGCTCCTCGGGCGGGATGTGCGCATAGCTGTTGGTCGGGATCATCTTCTCGTACAGCCGGGCACTGCTGGTCCAGGCGTCGTTCACCGCGTCCTCGTCGGTCCGCACGCCGGTGACGACCTTGAGGAAGTTCTCCATGCGCCGCCGCTGCCAGCCCGGCCGAAGCGACCCGGCCCACGCGGGGTCGGTGGGCCGGTTGTCGCGCACATCCACCGAGGACGGTGTGCGCTGGAACACATAGAGGTGCCGCGCGTCGGCTCCGAGATGCGGCACCACCTGGATGGCGGTCGCACCGGTGCCGATGAGGGCGACGCGCTTGTCGGCGAGTTTGTCCAGGCCGCCACCGGCGTCTCCTCCGGTGTAGGCGTAGTCCCAGCGGCTGGTGTGGAACGTGTGCCCCTTAAAGCCTTCGATCCCGGGTATGCCGGGAAGCTTGGGCTGGCTGAGTGTCCCGCCGGCGACCGCCACAAAGCGCGCCCGTATCTCATCACCGCGGTCGGTGGAGGCGATCCACTCCGACCCGGCCTCGTCCCAGCGCAGTTCGGTGGCCTGCGTCTGGAAGCAGACGTCGTCGTAGAGGTGGAAGCGGCGCGCGACGGCGCGGGCGTGCTGCCGGATCTCCTCTCCCGGCGCGTACTTCCACTTCGGGACGTAGCCCACTTCCTCCAACAGCGGCATGTAGACGTACGACTCGATGTCGCAGTGGATGCCCGGGTAGCGGTTCCAGTACCACGTGCCGCCGAAGTCGCCGCCCTTCTCGATCACCCGGATCGACTCCACGCCGGCCTGGCGCAGCCGCGCCCCGGCGAGAAGGCCGCCGAACCCGCCGCCGATGACCAGCGCTTCGACCCGGTCGCGCAACGGTTCGCGGGTGAACCCCGGCTCGGCGTGGGGGTCCTCGTCGAAGTAGCCGAACTGGCCGGTGGTGCTCTGGTACTGGGCCCTGCCGTCGGGGCGGATCCGTCGGTCACGCTCGGCGCGGTAACGGGCCCGCAACTCCTCCGGGTCGAAGCCCAGTTGCCCGGGGTCGTCGGGGATGAGGCCGGGGGGTGTGGGGGGAACACCACTCACGAGGTGAAGCCTCCTTGCTCCGTGATTGCGGTCTGCGCGCCAGTCAACCCAGTACACTTCGATCAGTCAATCGGTTGATTTAAATTTGGCCAAGGTGACGGCCGGGAGGTGCCGTACCCCTGAGCGGCGCGGGGTCGGCCCGGTGGGCGCGGATGGCATCGGCTGTCCCCGGGCAGGTCACCAGCCGGTGGATGATCTCGGGTGGGAAGAACCGGAACATGATGCCCTCGGTGATGGGCAGCGCGTCGGGGTCGCCGTTCCACCGGCCGATGAACACCTGGACGCGGATCTGTGTCCGGCCGTCCGGGCCGGTGCTGTCGGTGACCATGAAGGGCTTCAGCCCGGGGATCGTCAGACCGGCCTCTTCGCGAAGCTCACGGGCGATGGTCTCCGCGAGCGTCTCGTCGCCTTCGCGACCGCCTCCGATCAGGCTCCAGGTCCCCGGGTGGCTGATACCGGGGATGTTGTCCCGCAGATGAAGCAGAACAAGACCACGGGCGCCCTGCGCGAGGCAGCGAACGACCCGCCCGGCGAGGTCAGGCGCCGGCGGGCGTCCACCGGATCCGCGTGCCGCACAGGGACACCACGACCGCCGAAGCGGCCACGACGCCCAGGCCCCACACCAGACTGCTGGAGTTCGCCACGAAGCCTATGACGGGGGGACCGGCCAGCAGGCCCGTCGTGCCCATGGCGGCGACCAGGGCCAGCGCGTCCGGGCCCTGCTTCGCCGCGGCGACATAGACGCAAGGGGTCACGGCCGCGATGCCCAGGCCGACGCAAAAGAACCCGATCAGGGCGGGAACCACACCGCCGCTCAGCAGGGCGAGCGCCAACCCCGCCCCGGCCAGGGCGCTGCCGAGGACGACGACCCGCCCGTCGCCCCAGCGGGCGCGCCAGCCGTCGGCGAAGAGCCGGGCCAGCACCATCATGCCCGAGACGACGGCGATCCCCAGAGGCGCCAGCTGTGCCGAGGCATTGACGACATCCGTCATGTAGAGGGCCGACCAGTCGTTGATGGCGCCCTCGGTGACGGTGCCGAAGACCATGGCGCAGCACATCCACAGCGTCATACGGGTCGGCAGGGACCATCCGCCACGGCTCTCCGTCTCGTTCCGCTTCTCCTCCGCGGCCTCCTCCTCTGCCAGCAGCCCGGTGCGCGCGTACGCGAACAGGAGCAGCAGGACGACGGCGGCCACGCCGAAGTGCACGGTGACCGCCGAGGTCGCCGCGTTCACGCAGGAGGCCAGGAGGGCGGCGAGCAGCGAGCCGCCACTGAACGTCGCGTGGAGTTTGGCCATGGCGTTGCGCTGGTGCCGGACTTCGAGCGCGGCCCCTTGCGCGTTCATCGCGACGTTCAGACACCCCACGAGCACTCCGTCGCAGCACACGACCGCCAGGGCGACGGGGTAGTCCGGTGCCACGGCCAGGGCGATGAGCACCAGCGTCAGTCCCAGGGCCGACAGCAGCGCGAGGCGCTGTGAGCCCAGCCGCCGCATCAGCACCGACACAAGGGGGAACGACACACTCGCGCCGACCCCCGCGGCCATCAGGAGGAAGCCCACCTCCGCCGCCGTCAGGCCGAGATCCGCCTTGATGGCGGGGATGCGCGAGGCCCAGGTGGCGTACTGGAAGCCAAGGGAGCAGAACAGCGCGGCGATCGCCAGTTGGCTCCGGTGGAAGGGATCACGGATCCGCGGCATGTGGCTCAACACTGCTCCTCCTGCGATGACGCGCCACGCGCGGACACGCAGGTCGGCACCGCCCTCGACATGTAGATGACGTCCGGGCCGTAGCCGTCCGGGGGGACGACCTCCTGGTGGGCCGTGAAGCCACGCGCCGACCAGAACGTCGCGCTGCCCCCGACGGCGACCAGCGAGATCTGCTCGTACCCGTGCGCCCCGGCCGATGCGGTGAGATGGCGCAGGAGGCGCCGTCCCAGCCCTCTGCGCCGGAAGTTCTCGGCTATGACCAGGTCGTGCAGATGCAGATTGGTGGACGGGAACGCGGTCTCCTCGGGCCGGCCCAGGTCCGGGTACCGGTACATCGGATAGGGCAGCGCCAGCACATAGCCCACCAGCCGGTGGCCCACCTCCAGTGCGCGGCAGGTGGCCGGCGACACCCGCGCCCGGGACTCGAGCGCCACCCGCCCCTCGGACAGGCCGAGTCCGGTGTAGGCGCGGGACTCCAGCGCCGCGATGCCGTCCCAGTCGCTCTCGGCGATATGGCGTATGCGCACCTCGTCGTTCATCCGTCACACGCCTTCCCTGACCGGTCCGCGGCACCGTCGACGCAGGTGTACGGGAGCGGGCCGAAACCGTTGAAGCCCCGGGTCATGTAGCTGACCGCGTACGCGCCGCAGGACAGCACCCAGACCGGGTCGCCCGACGCCAGCGCCTCGGGTACCTGGACCAGGCCCCGGTCATGGGAGTAGGCGTCGTCGCTGTCGCAGGTGGGTCCGGCCACGACGGCGGGCACACGGCGGGTGCCGGGGCCGCCGTGTGTGGGGAAGACGAGCGGGTACTGCAACTCGTCCATCTCGTACAGCCCGTTGAACTTCCCACAGCTCAGATACAGCCAGTACTGGCGCCGCCCGTCGGGGCCCCGCCGCGCGGACAGCCGGGACACATGGGCCCGGATGGCTCCTTGGCCGGCGACGAGGTAGCGGCCCGGCTCCACGACGAAGTCGAGGTGGTGTCCGCCGACGCCGCGCAGGTGGGCCATTCCCTCCCGGATGACGGCGAACACCTTGTCCATCGGGGGATCGAGCGGTCTGCCGTGTCTGTCGAGATACCCCGGGACGGGCAGGCCGCCGCCGAGGTTGACATGGTCCAGGGCGATTCCGCGCCGGTCCAGGGCGGCCAGGACGTCCGCGAGGCGTTCGAAGGCGGCGCGCCAGGCCTCGGGCGTCATCTGCTGCGAGCCGACGTGCACGGACAGGCCGGAGGGCACCAGACCCAGCTCCCGCGCCGTCTCCAGGACGGTCACCGCTTCGGCGGTCGAGCATCCGTACTTGTCGCTCAGCCCCCAGAGCGCTCCCCGTGTGTCGGTGGCGAGCCGGCAGAACACCCGGGCACCGGGGGCGTGTGCGGCGATCGCCGCCACGTCCTCCAGGCTGTCGGTCGCGAAATCCCTGATGCCGAGGCGGTGGGCGTCGGCGATGTCCCGGTCGGACTTCACGGTGTTGCCGTAGTGCACTCGGCCGATCGGCACACCCGCCCGCACCGCCTGTTCCATCTCCGGGACGCTCGCCGCGTCGACCCCGGCGCCCGCCTCGGCCAGCCGGGCCAGCACCTCGTCGACCGGGCACGCCTTCATGGCGAAGCGGACGGCGACTCCCGGAACCTCCCGGAGCAGGGACTCGTACCGCTCCTCGATCCCGGCGAGGTCGAAGACGATCCGGTCGTCGGTGGTGGCCGCGAGCGCGGCGGACAGGCGCTCCGCGGGTTCTGTGCCTGCCATGCCCTCGTGCGTCATCGCGGCCTTCGCCCCGGACGTTCCGGAGCCTGCGCGAGGGCGGTGTCGCGGGCCGCCTGTACCAGGGGCTCCCACGCCTCGATCAGCAGGGCGAAGTCGGCGATGTCGCCCTGCGCCTCGTCGAGCAGACGCTCGCGGCGCGACGCCAGGAGTTCGGCGAACGTCGCGTATCTGCCGCCGAGCTTCCGGTAGGCGGCCTCGATGGTGTCGAGGCGCTGGACGTTCTCCGCACGGTCGAGCAGGGTGCTCTTCCTGGCCAGCTCGGCGATGGCCGACGCGCGCACCTGACTCCGGTCGTCGAGGAGCGAGGCGCCGGCCTCGGCCATCTCGTCGTAGAGGAAGTTGAAGTAGAGCATCGACAGGAAGAACTTGGCGAACCGCAGCTGGTACGCCATGAACCCCGGGTCGGTGCGGCGTTCCCCGGTGTAGAAGTTCACGATGTGGCGGTTGTGCAGCACTCCGGGCAGCGCGGCGGCCTGGACCAGGTGGATGAGGAAGTAGTCGCTGCCGATGGTGTCGGTGGCGGGTGGCAGCGGCACCCGTTCGTGCACCTGGTGGAAGCTGATGTTGCACATGTCCACCCGCATGGGGTCGACCACGGTCAAGGTCGTTTCGTCACCGGTGAACGGGCCGGTCCTGGGCCCTTGGAAGGACTCCTCGACGAGTTCCCGCTTCTGCTCGTCCGACCAGTGGCCGGGCGCCCACAGGCTGACCACCTCGCGGTAGGCGTCCGGGTCGAGCCGGCGGATCTCGTCGATGTCCACGGACAGCTCACCCAGGAAGGAGCCGCCCACCATCGCCACCCGCTTGTGGGTGTCCTCGGGAGCGAGCACCGTCTCGCCGACGCCGCGCGCGGCGTCGGCCGCGCGTTTGCCGAGCGACATGAGCTCGTGGTGGACGGGGAACACCGTCTCGCCGCGTAGCACCTGATAGCGGCTGTCGGAGTCCCTGCGGTGGACGGACTCGCACCCGAGCGCCACGGCGATCAGGAACGCGCGGTTGGTGCAGGCGCCGTAGGAGAGCCCGGCCGGAAGCATCAGGTCGAGCAGCAGCTCGGGCTTGGTGTGCTCGGTCCGGCGGATCACTCGGCTCAGGAAGTCGCGCTGCTCCGCCTCGCCGAGGTGGTGGACGACGACGCGCGGCACCCCGCGCGCGGCGCGCAGGGCACGCGCGTGTTCCCGATACGCGTCGGAGGAGTCCAGGACGAGCAGACACACCTCGACGTCGAAGTGTGCGGCCGCGTAGGCGGCCTCCTCACCGATGGCGGTGACCATCGCGGGGCAGGCCCGGTTGGTGGGAAGGGTCAGGCAGATGCGTCGCACGCTACTTCCCCGTCGCTCCGGTCGCCCGGTCGCCCTGGTGGCCTTGGTTGACGTCTTTCCCGTGCCACGAGGTGAGCCCGAGCAGCTTGGCGCCCAGGTCGTTCAGCGTGGCGGTGCCGTACCTGAGGGCCTCGGGCTTGTCGGCGTCGCCGAGCAGGGTGGCGTTCCAGGTCGGCGTGGTCAGGTCGCGCCATGACTCGACCCGTGAACGCCGCAGCTCCTCGTGGGATTCGAGGGCCGGCATCATCGAGAGGTACTGGACCGCCCGCACACCGTCCTTCGAGGTGTTGGGCGCCACTCCGTGGGCCAGCAGGCCGTTCCAGATCAGCAGGTCCCCGGCCTCCAGTTCCGGCCGTACGACGGGCATCTCGGCCCGGTCGATCGCGGGCCGGATCGGATCGCGGTCGACCGGCTGGGACACCCGCCACTGGTCGAACCGGTGGAAGAGTTCGGGGCAGCACTGGAAGCCGCCGAGCTCCGGCACGGTGTCATGCAGGGCGATGATGCCCTGGACCCGCTGCGGCAGCACACTGAGCGTCGTGTCGACATCCCAGTGGAGCGTGATGTCGAAACCCCGCTCGGTGGGGGCGATCAGGGCCCGGTCGCGGTTCCTGACGTTGGGCGGGTTCAGGTTCAGCCGGTCCAGGGTGACCCACAGTTCCTCGCAGTCCCACACGTCCACGAACGCGTCGTAGACCCGCCGGGTCTGGCGGCTGTCCCAGATGAGCTGGTGGTGGTATGCCTCGACGAACCCGTAGATGTGCAGCTCCCGGTCCAGGTCGGACCGGTACTCGCGGTCCTCGTACCAGGTGTCCGGGCGGCCGGGGTCGAGTCCCTGGAAGTCCCAGGTGAAGTCGAGCAACCGGCGCGCCGCCGGGGCGGGGATGGCCTGCTTGACCACGACGTAGCCGTAGGTCTGCCAGAACGCGAAGTCCTCCTCGGACAACACCCTCAACGGGCGGCTCTTGGTGAGGTCCCGCAGCTGGGTCCGGGCCAGGTACGTCTCGCCGTCCGAGCTGAAGTACGGGACGTCCGAGGAGGACCGGTGCAGGTAATGGTCGGGCTTTGCCATGCAGTGCTCCAAAGCTGAAAACTCTCCGTCGCAGACCGCGAACACCGCCGCGTCCGCTGAGTCTGCTGATGACGGAGAACAGGACGGCGTCAGGTGTGGAAGCGCAGTGTTCTCTGCGCTCCGTGGTGGACTGACGCCTTCATAAAAATGGACTAGACCATATACGTTGTCAACAAGTGATTTCCCTAGACCTGTTGACCGAAGCGCCGGTGGTGTTCTCCTTGACACCGGTGATTCGGCTGAGCGAGTATCCGTTGGTCTGGACCAAAGATCACCGATGTCGCCGACATCGGTGGTGTCTGTGTCATGGGTTGTCGGAGCTCTCCGAAAGGCGTGGTCGATGTCCTCCAGTAAGCCCGGCAGGGACCTGCGCCGACTCGCGCTCTCCGTCCTGCAGCCGGGGTTCGTGGGCACGGAGGCGCCCAAGTGGATCCTGCGGGACATCGGGAACGGCCTGGCCTCCGTCGTGCTCTTCGCGCGCAACATCGAATCCCCGGACCAGCTCGCCCGGCTGACCGCGCAACTCCGCGCCGAAAACCCGTCGTTGATCGTAGCGATCGACGAGGAGGCCGGGGACGTCACCCGGATCGAGTCCGCGACCGGCTCCACCCGTCCCGGCAATCTCGCCCTCGGGACGGTGGACGACACCGAGCTGACCGAGTCCGTCGCCGCCGACCTGGGCCGCCAGCTGCGCGGCGCGGGCATCAGCCTCAACTACGCGCCCACCGTGGACGTCAACTCCAACCCGGACAACCCCATCATCGGAGTCAGGTCCTTCGGGGCGGACACCAAAGCGGTGTCCCGGCACGCCGCCGCGTGGATCACAGGGCTCCAGTCGGCCGGAGTCGCCGCCTGCGCCAAACACTTCCCCGGCCACGGGGACGTGGCCGTCGACTCCCACCACGGCCTGCCCAGTTACGACGCCGACCTCGACCGGATCGCCGCACAGGCCCTGCCACCGTTCCGCGCCGCACTGGACGCGGGTGTCCGCGCGGTCATGAGCGGCCACCTCCTGGTCCCCGCCTACGATCCGGAGCTGCCCGCCACCCTCAGCCGCCGCATCCTCGACGGCCTGCTCCGCCAGGAGCTCGGATTCGACGGACTGATCGTCACCGACGCCATCGAGATGGGGGCTGTCGCCGACCGCTACGGGATCGACGGGGCCGCGGTGCGCGCCGTCGCCGCCGGCGCCGACGCCGTCTGTGTCGGCGGGGAGAACGCCGAGGAGGCCACCGCCCGGCTGCTCGCCACCGCCCTCGTCGATGCCGTGGCCGCCGGGGACCTCGCCGAGGAGCGGCTGGCGGAGGCATCGGAGCGCGTCCGGGCGTTCGCCGAATGGTCGACGGAGCTGGGCCGGTCCGCCCCGGCCGGCGCGGCCGACGGTGACATCGGCTTCGTGGCCGCCCGCCGGGCCATCCGCATGACCGGCTCCGTAGCGGAGTGGCTGCCCCTGGCCGCGCCGCCGCACGTGGTGGAACTGGTGCCCGCCACCAACCTGGCCATCGGCAAGGAGACCCCCTGGGGCGTCGCCGCCCCGCTGGGCCAACGGCTTCCCGGCACGACCTCCGTACGGATACACCCGCAGCAGCTGCGGACCCGGGCCACCACCCTCGAGGCGTCCGCGCTGACGCCCGCCTCGGGGCGCCCGCTGGTGGTCGTCGTCAGGGACGCCTCCCGGCACCCATGGATGGGCGGAGCCCTGGCGGACCTCGTCACGGCGCGCCCGGACGCGATCGTGGTGGAGATGGGCCTGCCGGGCGCCACCACCCCCGGCGCAGTGCACATCGCCACTCACGGAGCGACTGCCGCGTCCGGGGTGGCCGCGGCGGAGGTCTTGGCGGGGACGACGGAGTAAGGTCCCGCGCGCCACGGCCCGTACGCGGGCGCTAGGAGGGCCTGACCCGGGCCGAGGCGTTGATGAGCTCGTCGGCGACCCACCGCGCCACGTCGGCGGGGTAGGGCGCCGACAGCCCGAGGACGATATGCCCGAAGCCGGCGTCGATCGCCTCAGCGATCGCGTCCCGGGTGGCGCCGGGCCGGTCGTACGAGACGGACAGGTGGATCGAGCGGGTGACCGAGGCGGGGTCGCGGCCGATCTCGGCGCAGTAGCGGTCCAGCAGTGCGCTGCGGCGGACGACGTCGTCGATGTCGCCGCCGGGGATGTTCCAGATGTCGGCGTGTTCGGCGACCACGCGCAGCGTCGGGGCCGCGCGTCCGCCGATGAGGATCGGCGGATGGGGGCGCTGGACGGGTTTGGGGTTGCCGAACGCCCCGGTGAGCCGGTGATGGGTGCCGTGGAAGTCGAACGGCTCCTCCTCGGTCCACAGCCGCCGGATCACCGTACAGGCTTCGGCGAGGCTCCCCACGGCGTGGGCGGTGTCATGGAAGGGCAGGCCGTGTGCCGCGTACTCACGGTGGGCCGCCGGAGGGCTGGGGCGTGAGCCGACGCCGATGCCGAAGTCGAGCCGTCCGCCGGAGACGATGTCGACGGTCGTGGCGATCTTGGCCAGCATCGCGGGCGGCCGGAACCGGTTGCTGGTCACCAGCAGGCCGAGCCGCAGCCGTCGGGTCTGGGCGGCGAGGGCCGAGAGCAGTGTCCAGCCTTCGTAGGCCGGTCCGTTCGGGTCGCCGCCGATCGGCATGAGGTGATCGAACAGCCAGGCGTGCTCGATCTCCGGGACGGTGTCCGCCTCGCGCCAGACCCGCAGGACGTCGTGGTAGTCGACCTGCATGGGGGCCGTCATGATGCCGAAACGAGGCCGGGGTGTGTGCGGCATGGAGGTGTTGGTCCTCTCCGGACGGTCAGCGGCGCCGCAGCGACGGGTCGAGCAGCGCGGGCGGAGTGTCGTACTTCTCGTGCGCGGCCAGGTCGACACCGGGCGCGACGATCGCGTCGATCGCGTCGAGCACATCGGGCGGGAGCACGGTGTCGGCGGCGGCGAGTTGCGAGTGCAGGTGGTCCAGGGTGCGGGGGCCGATGAGCGCGCTGGTCACGGCGGGATGCGTGGTCACGAATCCGAGCGCGAGCTGGATCATGGTCAGACCTGCCTCGTGGGCGACGCCGGCCAGCCGCTCGACGGCGTCGAGCCTGGTCCGGTTGGCGGGGACGGCGGTGTCGAAGCGCTGCGGCATGAACGTCGAGCGGCTGGTGGCGATGGGCCGCCCCTCGCGGATCGCGCCCGACAGCCAGCCCGAGGCCAACGGGCTCCACACCAGCACACCGAGCCCGTACTGCTCGGTCACGGGGAGCACATGGCTCTCGATCCCGCGCTGCAGGATCGAGTAGCTGGGCTGCTCGGTGGCATAGCGGCTCAGGTGGTGTTCGCGGGCGGCCCACTGGGCCTGCACGATGCGGTAGGCGGGGAACGTCGAGGAGCCGAAGTAGCGGATCTTTCCCGCGCGCTGCAGATCCGTCAGCGCCGACAGCGTCTCCTCGTCACTGGTGTTCGGGTCCCACCGGTGGATCTGGTAGAGATCGACGTGGTCGACACCGAGACGGCGCAGGCTGTTGTCCAGTTCGGTGACCAACCAGCGGCGCGAACCGCCCCGGTGGTTGGGCTCGTCGCCCATGGGCAGGCCCGCCTTCGTGGCCAGCACGATGTCGTCGCGGCGTCCGGCGATGGCTTTGCCGACCATCTCCTCCGACTCGCCGTCGCTGTACATGTCGGCGGTGTCGATGAGGTTGACCCCGCCCTCGAGAGCGGCATCGACGATGGCGGTGGCCTCGTCCTGGGTGGTGCGCCCGATCCTGCCGAAGTTCATGGCGCCGAGCGCGAGTGAGCTGACCTGCACACCGGTGCGGCCCAAGGTGCGGTACTGCATGACTGTGTTCCTCCACTGCTGATGAAGCGCGGCGGTATCGCGTGATGAGCATGCGTGGTTTGGATGCCGGGCCCCTGCTCTGGCATCATGAGCAAACGGAACCTCGTTCCGGAAAGACGATACGGAACGTTGTTCCGCTTAGCAAGCCCGGTCATGGCCCGGCAGCGCCCGCAGTGCCTTGGCGGCGGCTCGGCGGTCCCGGCAGTGGAGGGAGGAGCGGTGCGGTGAACGACAGCGACGAGGGCGCGGGACGCGCGGCCCGGTCCAAGCGGGCGGACGCCCGGCGCAACCAGGAGACCCTGCTCGACGCGGCCGCCTCGGTCTTCGTCGCGTCAGGCGTCGAGGCGCCGGTGCGCGATATCGCGGCCGAGGCCGGCGTCGGCGTGGGCACGATCTACCGCCACTTCCCGACGCGAGCGGACCTGATCATCGCCGTCTACCGGCACCAGGTCGAGGCCTGCGCCGAGGCCGGTCCGGCCCTGCTGGCGAGCAGCGCGACCCCGCACGCCGCGCTGGGGCAGTGGATCAACCTCTTCGTGGACCTGGTCACCAAGCACGGACTCGCCGCCGTGCTGCAGTCCGACAACGCCGGCTTCGACACACTGCACGCCTACTTCCTCGACCGCCTGGTGCCCGTGTGCACCCAGCTGCTCGACGCCGCGGTCGATTCCGGCGAGATCCGATCCGACGTGGAGGCCATCCAGCTCATGCGCGGCGTCGGGAACCTCTGCATCGGCGCCGAGAACAATCCCCACTACGACGCACGGCGGTTGGTCGAACTCCTCATCGCGGGACTGCGCCTGCCGCCTGGGTGACTCAGGCGGCGCCGGTCGCCCCCACGGTCAACGCGTAGTCCACCGCGACAGTGAAGTCCGCCGACCTGCCACGGATTTTCAGCGTGTGCTCCCCGGACTCCAGCGGGGGCAACTGGACCCACAGCCCGCAACCCGTCCCGCTGAAGCGGCCGCTCGACTCGGACACGGGGTTTCCGGGCGCGGCCGTCACCGTGATCGTCGTCCCCGGGTAGCGGCGGCAAGGCCGGGCGGACCGTGCGGCTGCGCCACGCCGAGGTGCTGGACAAGGACGGCATGCTCTGCACCGCCAATCTGCGCACCGCCCAGGCCACCGACTCGTACACCCTGAAGGGCTCGGGCACGGAGACGTACGAACCGCGCTTCACCTTCCACGGCTTCCGCTATGTCGAGGTCACCGGCTACCCCGGCACCCCGGACACCAGGGCCGTCACCGGACGCGTCATGCACACCGACGCCCCCTTCACGATGTCGTTCACGACCGACGTGCCGATGCTCAACCAACTGCACCGCAACATCACCTGGGGCCAGCGGGGCAACTTCCTGTCCATCCCCACCGACACCCCGGCCCGCGACGAACGGCTCGGGTGGACCGGGGACATCAATGTCTTCTCCGCCACCGCGGCCTACACCATGGAATCCGCCCGATTCCTCGCGAAGTGGCTCCGGGACCTGCGCGACGGGCAGTCCGACGCCGGCGCCTTCCCCGATGTCGCGCCCCGCATCGCACACAGCTGGTCGCCAAGGCCGCCCGGGCGCTGGGCCATGACCCCGGGCCGTACGACACCCTGGCCGCGAAGGTCCGCGACGCGTTCAACCGGGCGTATGTGTCCGCCGACGGCACCGTCAAGGGCGACACCCAGACGGCATACGTCCTGGCGCTGTCCATGGATCTGCTGCCGGACAGCGCGCGGACACCCGCCGCCGACCGGCTCGTCGAGCTGCTCCGCAGCAAGGACGGGCATCTGTCGACCGGCTTCCTCGGCACACCCCGCCTGCTGCCCACGCTCACCGCCACCGGCCACACCGATGTCGCCTACCGACTGCTGGAACAGCGGACGTTCCCCTCCTGGGGGTACCAGATCGACCAGGGCGCGACGACGATGTGGGAGCGCTGGGACTCCCTCAGGCCCGACGGGAGCTTCCAGGGCCCCGGCATGAACTCGTTCAACCACTACGCCTACGGCTCCGTCGGCGAGTGGATGTACCAGAACATCACCGGCACCGGCATCGGCATCGGCGAGCCCGGCTTCCGAAGCATCGTCATCCGCCCCCGCCCCGGCGGTGACGTACACGAGGCGAACGGACGCTACGACTCTCTCTACGGCCCGATCACCACACGGTGGACGCGGAAGAATGACGGCGCGTTCACTCTGGACGTGTCCGTGCCGGTCAATACGACCGCCGAGGTGTGGCTGCTCGCCGCCACCTCCCGCGCCGCGTCCAGGATCACCCACCCCGGGGCGACATTCCTGCGCCTCGACGACGGCTGCGCCGTCTACGCCGTGGCCTCCGGCTCCTACCGCTTCACCGCCCCCTGAGGCGGCGCTCGCCCGGGCCGAGGACGGCGGCCCGGGCGAGCCCCACCTGCGAGAGCAGCCCGACGATCCGGGTGTATGCGGGCGGGCGGCTCGGATGGGTCATCATGGGTGCTCATGGCGTTGGCCATGAAATAACCATCCGTGATGCGGCCATCGGCCGGGCGAAAGGCGCGCCGGAGCGCCCGACGAGAACCAAACAGCCCCACCAGGAAAGGCGAGAATTCCGCATGGCACCCACCGGCGTCCACCAGCACCGGGGCCACGCCCGCGCACTGGACGGCACCCTCCTGGCCTATCAGCGCCAGGGCACCGGCAGGCCCCTGGTGCTGCTGGCGGGCCAGGCGAACAACCACCACTGGTGGGACGGTGTACGGGCGGACTTCCACGCCACGCACACCACCGTCACCATGGACTGGCGTGGCACGGGGGAGAGCGGAAAACCCGATGAGCACTACTCGACGCGCGGCTTCGCCGACGATGTGATCGCCGTCCTCGACCATCTGGGCATTGACCGCGCCGACCTGTACGGGACCTCCATGGGAGGGCGGGTCGCGCAGTGGGTCGCCGCCCGCCACCCGGACCGGATCCGGCGGCTCGTCCTCGGCTGCACCTCACCCGGCGGGCCCCGGGCGAGGGAACGCGACACGGCGGTGCGGCGCTCCCTCGCCCAGGCCGACGTGCGGGCCGCGAGGGAGGCGCTGACCGACCTCATGTACACCCCGGCCTGGCGCTCCGGACATCCCGGGCCCTATACGACCCTCGGCGACCCCGGTATGCCCCCGCACGCCCGGCGGCGCCACCTGGTGGCCAGCAACGAACACGACGCCTGGGACGCGCTGCCCCTGATCAGCGCACCCACGCTGATCCTGCACGGAGCGGACGACCGGCTCACCCCCGCCGCGAACGCCCCGCTGCTCGCCGCGCGTGTTCCCCGGGCGCGTACCCACATCTTCGAGGGTGCGCGGCACGGATATTTCGAGGAGTGCCGCCCGGCGGCCGGGGCGATCGTGTCGTCGTTCCTGGCGGAGCGAGACACCCCGGACGACGTGTGAGTCTCGGCCGCGACCACCGCACAGCGCGTGATGACACAGCGCATTACCGGAAATTTTTCGGGCGTGACGGTCCGAAGATCCTCATCGCGGCCGGGGGCTTCCGATCCGTGCTGAGAAGGCACAGCTCAGCAGGTCATTCAGCGAAGGCAAGTAGGGGAGTTCCTTCCGGAATAATTCCGGAAGGAAGCGTTGACGTTGTATCGGTCCCGCAGCATACTCCGCATCGATCGACGCCGGTCGGCACGTAACCGCCGACCGCGTGAAACCGCCCCTCACCCGAACCGCGCTCAAGGAGGAAGAATGCTCGGAAACGCGCGCAACCGCTTACACATCGCGCTCATCGCCGCGGCCACGGCCGCCATGGCGGCGTTCTCGGTGGCTGCATCCCCGGCGACGGCCTCCCTGGCGGCCACGCCCGGGGAGGCACCCAACGGCGCGGCCTGGGCCAACTGCCCCAACGGGTACGTGGGTCTGACGTACGACGACGGACCGAACCCCGCGTCGACGCGGGCGCTGCTGGGCGCTCTGCGGGCGGGCGGGGCCAAGGCCACCTTCTTCATCTGGGGGCAGCACGCCGAGCAGTACCCGGACCTGCTCAGGGCCGAGCAGGCGGCGGGCATGTGGATCGCCAACCACACCGCCACCCACGCCCACCTCACCCAGATCGGCGAACCGGCCGCGTACAACGAGATCGCCACCGCCCAGAACACCATCCGGCGCATCACCGGACAGTCCCCCACCCTCTTCCGGCCGCCCTACGGGGAGACCAGCGCACAGGTCAAGGCGGACGCGGCCCGCCTCGGGCTGACCGAGGTGCTGTGGAGCGTGGACTCCCAGGACTGGAACGGCGCCGGGACCCAGCAGATCGTCCAGGCCGCCGCCACCATGCGGGCCGGCGGCATCATCCTCATGCACGACGGTGGTTACCAGACCACCGTCAACGCCGTACCGCAGATCCTCAGCGGCCTCGCCGCACGGGGGCTGTGCCCCGGCCGGATCACCGCCGGAGCGGGCGGTGGCGCGGTCGTCACCGCTCCCTGAGCCCCCGCTTCCTGAACCCTTCGCCGACCGTTGGGCGCCCGGTCAGATGAACCGGTGGCCGCGGAAACCTTAACAAGCAGCCACACTTGCCTCGTTTTTGTCGTATCTTGCACGGATGAGCTCACATGACCTGGAGCCGAGAACTCCGTCCACATTGGTCGGCAAGATAGACAGCGCCCTGGCGGTACTGATCATCGTCGGCATCGCCTACGGGCTGTACTGGCTGGTCTCCAGCCTTGCCTCGTCCTACATAGGGTTCTTCACCTGACCGGCGCGTCAGGTCGGCCCCGGTCGCGGGTGGTGAGGGCGATGGCCCTGCCTCTCACGACCGGGGCCGCGGGCGACGGTGGCGCCCGGGCCGGGGCCGGATGGTCGAATGGCGGCCCTCGACATCGCTCTGTGGGACCTCAAGGCGCGGAAGGCGGGAGGGCCGGGCGGGGATCCGTCCGGCACCGTCCGCCGCCCGGTCATCGCCGCCGTCGGCCGGGGTGCCAGGCAGTGGCGCCGTCGGTCAGGGCGTCGCCGCCACCAGGCCGCGTACCTGGGCGGCGACCAACGACTCGCACCCCTCCAGCGCCTTCTCCAGCCCGTCCGGATCGGTGAGAGGGCGCATGCCGGCGAAGTCCCGTGCCCACTTTGGTGCCGCGCCGCACTCCGCGACCAGCACCTGAACCGCCTGGGCGGCGGGCAGCAGATCGAACCAGCGCAGCCCGAGCGTGGCGAGGCCGGCCGCGGTGGGCTCGCCGAACAGCCGAAGCCGCGCCAGGCCGCCGTCGGGGTAGATGTCGAGCTTGACGTGGGTGACGGGGCGGGAAGGGCGGGAGGTGCCGAGACGGAAGCGGTGCCGGGTGTCGCGCTGCAGCCGGGTGCGCGGCAGCAGATCGAACCAGGCCGAGGGGTCGTCCGGGTCCGCGACCGTGGCGTCGATGCCCCGCAGCCGCGCCGACCCCGGTGAGTTCCCGATGAAGTACGAGGTGTCGACGACCGCTTGGGTGAGGTGTCCCCGTGCGGCGAGTTCGACGGTCATCCAGTCGTTGCTGCCACCGCGGCGCCGCCGGGTCTCCCATCCGTCGCCCATCACCCGGGGGAGCCCCGGGGAGAGGACGTTGTTGGGCGGGGAGTAGAAGCGGTCGCTGGCGTCGACGACGCGCCCACCGTGCTCCACCGCGGCCAGGTCCCAGGCCGAGCCGACGAGGAACCGCGGGTCCGGGACCACGTTTCCGTGCACCCGCAGCCGGGCCACCCCGCCGTCGGGGTGGATGTTGAGGCGGACGTGCGTGAAACGCGGATCGGTGTCGACATCGAAGCGGTGCTCGGTGTCCCCGCGCAGGGGGCTCGGCGGGACGATCGGCAGCCACTCGGCTTCTTCGAGTTCGGCCGGTGTGGGGTGGCCCTCGACGGCGCATGCCTCGAGCGAACAGGACTCGGGGTAGTTGCCGGTGAAATGGGCCGTGTCGACGACGACACCGCGGATCACCCCGGGCGCGCCGAGGCGGACGACGGCCCAGTCGTGGTCCCCCTCCTCGTATTCGGGCCGACGGCGCCGGGTTTCCCAGCCATCCATGATCTGGCCCTTGTGCCCGAAGGTGTGCGGCTGGAAGACGGGCGCCGTGGGACGCAGCAGGTTTTCCTTCTCGGCGAAGAACTCGTCATTGGCCGCGACGACACCGCCGCCGAGGGCGCGGGCGGCGAGGTCGGGAAGCTGGGTGAAGTCGCTCATGTCTCTCCTCGGGTGGCACAACCATGCGCTGGGGCCTCCCGGCGGCGTGGGCGCGAGCGCGGAGCACATACGCCGCCGGGAGGGGTGTCGGGGGAGGGGAAACCCGCTCCCGAAGGGTCACCCGAGGGCCGTGCGGAGCGCCGTCGGGGCGTGGCCGGGGCTGGTGGCCAGCTCCTCGAACTCGGTGACGTTGTCCAGTTCGGTGCCCATCGAGACGTTGGTGACCCGTTCGAGGATCACCTCGACGACCACCGGCACCCGGTGCTCGGCCATCAGCTTCTTCGCCTCCTCCAGGGCGGGCGCGATGCGGTCGGGCTCGAAGACGCGGATGGCCTTGCAACCCAGCCCCTCGGCGACCTTGACGTGGTCGACGCCGTAGCCGCCCACCTCGGGGGCGTTGACGTTGTCGAAGGACAGCTGGACGCAGTAGTCCATCTCGAAGCCGCGCTGGGCCTGGCGGATCAGCCCGAGGTAGGCGTTGTTGACCACCACATGCAGATAGGGAATCCGGAACTGGGCGCCGACGGCGAGTTCTTCGATCATGAACTGGAAGTCGTAGTCGCCGGAGAGGGCGACGACGGTGGCGTCCGGCTCGGCCGTCGCGACCCCCAGGGCGGCGGGCACGGTCCAGCCCAGCGGTCCGGCCTGGCCGGCGTTGATCCAGTGGCGGGGACGGTAGACATGGAGCATCTGCGCGGCCTGGATCTGGGAGAGCCCGATCGTGGAGACGTAGCGCGTATCGCGCCCGAACGCCTTGTTCATCTCCTCGTAGACCCGCTGCGGCTTGACCGGCACCTGGTCGAAGTGGGTCCTGCGGAGCAGGGTGCCCTTGCGCTGCCGGCAGCTGTCGGCCCAGTCGCCCCGGTCCCTGAGGGTTCCGGCGGCCCTCAGCTCCTTCGCCGCCTGGACGAACAGTTCCAGCGCGGGCCTGGCGTCGGAGACGATGCCCAGGTGCGGGGCGAAGACCCGGCCGATCTGGGTGGGCTCGATGTCGACGTGGACGAAGGTGCGGCCCTTTGTGTACGTGTCGAGGCCGCCGGTGTGGCGGTTGGCCCAGCGGTTGCCGATGCCCAGGACGAAGTCGGACTCCAGAAGGGTGGCGTTGCCGTAGCGGTGCGAGGTCTGCAGACCGACCATGCCCGCCATGAGGGGGTGGTCGTCGGGGATGGTGCCCCAGCCCATGAGCGTGGGCACCACCGGCACCCCGGTCAGCTGGGCGAACTCCACCAGCAGCTCGCTCGCGTCGGCGTTGATGACCCCGCCCCCGGCGACGATCAGCGGCCGCTCGGCGGCCTGCAGCAGCTCGATGGCCTTGTCGATCTGTGCTCGGGTGGCCGACGGTCTGTACACCGGCAGCGGCTCGTACGTCTCCGGGTCGAACTCGATCTCGGCCATCTGGACGTCGATGGGCAGATCGATCAGCACCGGCCCGGGCCGGCCCGAGCGCATGAGGTGGAAGGCCTGTTGGAACGCGCCCGGCACCTGGGCCGGTTCGAGGACGGTCATCGCCATTTTGGTCAGCGGTGCGGCGATCGAGGCGATGTCGACGGCCTGGAAGTCCTCCTTGTGCAGCTTGGCCACCGGCGCCTGGCCGGTGATGCACAGGATCGGGATCGAATCGGCGCTCGCCGAGTACAGCCCGGTGATCATGTCGGTGCCCGCGGGGCCGCTGGTGCCCACGCAGACCCCGATGTTCCCGGCCCTGGTACGGGTGTAGCCCTCGGCCATGTGCGAGGCGCCCTCCACATGCCGGGCGAGGACATGGGTCAGGCCACCGTTCGTGCGCATCGCGGAGTAGAAGGGATTGATCGCCGCACCGGGAAGGCCGAAGACATGGGTGGTGCCCTCTCGCTTGAGGATCTCCACCGCTGCCTGGGCCGCGGTCATACGAGCCATGAGGATGCTCCTGTCGGTCGGTCCGTGGAAGAGGCGTGGGTTCTAGCGAGGGTCGCGGCCGGCCAGCCGCTCGACCCCGCGCAGCAGCGCGGAGTGGTCGAGTTGGCCGTCGCCGCAGGCGCGGGCCGAGGCGACCAGCTGGGCGACCACGGCGCCCACGGGCAGCGGCGCCCCCACCGCGCGTGCGGCGTCGGTGACGATGCCCATGTCCTTGTGGTGCAGATCGATACGGAAGCCGGGCTTGAAATCACGGCCCAGCACCGCCTCCCGCTTGCGGGCCAGGACAGTGGAACCGGCCAGGCCGCCGCCCAGGACCTCCAGCGCCGCCTTCAGGTCCACTCCGGCGTTCTCCAGGAAGACCACGGCCTCGGACAGGGCCTGGAGGTGAATGGCGACCATCAGCTGGTTGGCGGCCTTGACCGTCTGTCCGGCCCCGTGCGGACCCACATGCACCACGGTGGTGCCCAGCGCCTCGAACACCGGCCCGGCGTCGGCGAAGTCGTCCGGTTCGCCGCCGACCATGATGGACAGCACGCCCTCGACGGCGCCCGCCTCTCCGCCGGACACCGGGGCGTCGAGCGTACGCAGGCCCTTGCCCCGCGCGGCGGCCGCCACCTCCAGCGAGGTCTGCGGGGTGATGCTGCTCATGTCGATCAGCAGGGCGCCCGGCGCGGCGTGTTCCAGGACGCCGCCCTCGCCGAGGACGACCTCCTTCACCTCCTGATCCGCCGGGACCATGGTGATCACGACCTCGGCGTCGCGCACCGCCTCGGCGATGCTGCCGGCGCCCCGGCCACCGGTCGAGACCAGGGTGTCGACGGCCGCGCGGCTGCGGTTGTATCCGGTGACGGTGTGTCCGGCCCGCACCAGGTTGGCGGCCATCGGGCCGCCCATGATGCCCAGGCCGATGAAGGCGATCTTCCGGGAAGTGGCACTCATCGTGGGTTCCTTCGTGTCAAGCGTGTGGTCGGGTGCGCTGCGTGGCCGGGGCCGTCTGGGTGGGCGGGGTGTCCCGATCCGGTCATCCCGATCCCGGTCAGGCGCGCCGGTCGCTGCCGCGGCGGTCGCTGCCGCGCCGTTCGCGCGGGAGCCAGTCGAAGCTGTCCGCGCTCGGGCCCTCGGACGTGTACTCCAGACCCACCCAGCCGGCGTAGCCCGTGTTCTGGAGGTCCACCAGCAGCCCGTCGAGGTCCAGCTCTCCCGTACCGGGCGCTCCCCGTCCGGGCGCGTCCGCGATCTGTACGTGTCCGATGCGGTCGGCGTGGGCGGCGATGACACCGGCCACGTCGTCTCCGTTGACGGAGAGGTGGTAGAGGTCGGCCAGGAGGCGGAGGTTGCGGCTGCCGGATTCGGCCGCCACCCGGTCGATGACGGCGAGCGCGTCCGCGGCGGTGCGCAGCGGGTACGCGGGGGCGCCGCTGACCGGCTCCACCAGGACCGTGCCGCCGACGCGCTCCGCGGCCTTGGCCGCCAGGGCCAGGTTCTCCACCGCGAGGTCGTCCTGCTCCGCGGGGGCGACGCCGTCGATCCGGTTGCCGTACAGGGCGTTGAACGACCGGCATCCCAGCTGCTCACCGATCGCCACGGTGACCTCGATGTTGTCGCGGAACTCCGCCGTCCGGGCCGGCCAGGACACCAGGCCGCGGTCGCCCCCGGGCATGTCCCCGGCGAAGAAGTTCAGCCCGGTCAGCCGGACACCGGCGTCGCGCACCGCCCGGACGAAGGCGTCGGCCTCCGTGTCCGTCGGCACCGCGGTCGCGTAGGGCCACCAGAACTCGACCGCGTCGAACCCGGCGGCCTTGGCGGCGGCCGGACGCTCCAGCAGCGGCACCTCGGTGAACAGGATCGACGCGTTGACCGTGCAGGGAAGTCGGTGGTTCATCAGTTCTCCCGTCCGAGGGTCTTCAGGTAGGGGCGCCAGCCGCCGAAGGCGGTGATCTCTTTGTGGATGCCCTTCTCCAGTTCGCCACGGCGCAGGACCATCGAGAAGGACGACGTGCCGTCCTGGAGCCGGATGATGCCGAACTCCAGTTCCGGCGGCTCGCCGGGCAGCAGGTGGTCGCGCAGCACCTCATCGGGCACGTCGTAGACCTCGCCCTCCACCGCGGTGGCGACTTCGGGGTCGGGCAGCAGCCCGGGGCAGGTGTCCCGGATCGAGAAGAAGCGGTAGCCGGGAGCGGTACGGGTCCGCGCCACGAGCGGGGCCCCGCGCAAGTGGTGATGGAAGGGGCCGCCCTCCATCGCCTGACCGTTGAGGAACATGCGAGCCATGGGGATCTCCTTTGACGGGGGATCGTGGGGTCGTACGTGGTGGCGCCGGCCGCGATGGTTCAGCCGGGGGTGGCGGCGCCGCGCACCGCGGCGGCGACGGCGGGCGCGACGGCGGGGTCGAAGACGCTGGGGACGATGAAACCCGGGCTCAGCGCGTCGGCGGCCACTGTGTCGGCGATGGCGCGCGCCGCGGCGATGAGCATGCCGTCGGTGATCTCGCGGGCGCCCGCGTCGAGCAGTCCACGGAAGATTCCGGGGAAGGCCAGGACGTTGTTGATCTGGTTGGGGAAGTCGCTGCGGCCGGTGGCGACGACGGCCGCATGGCGCCGCGCCTCGACGGGGTCGACCTCTGGGTCGGGATTGGACAGGGCGAAGACGACAGGGTCCAGCGCCATACGGGCGATGTCGGGGCCGGTCAGAATGTTCGGAGCGGACACGCCGATGACGACGTCCGCGTCCTTCAGGGCCTCGGACAGGGCGCCGGAGCGGTTGCGGCGGTTGGTGTGCTCCGCGATCCACACGCGGTTCTCGTCGAGCCCGGCCCGTCCGGGATGGACGGCTCCGCCGCGGTCACAGGCGATGATGTCACCCGCTCCCTCCGCGGTCAGCAGCCGGATGATGGCGGACCCCGCGGCTCCCACCCCGCTGACGACGATCGTGACGTCGGCGAGCTTCTTCCCCACGACGCGCAGGGCGTTGGTGAGCGCGGCCAGGACGACGACCGCGGTGCCGTGCTGGTCGTCGTGGAACACCGGGATGGCGAGCCGGTCGCGCAGCCGTCGTTCGATCTCGAAGCAGCGCGGTGCGGAGATGTCCTCGAGGTTGATGCCGCCGTAGACCGGGGCGAGGAGTTCGACCGTCCGGACGATCTCGTCGGTGTCCTGGGTGTCCAGACACACCGGCCAGGCGTCCACATCGGCGAACCGCTTGAACAGGGCCGCCTTGCCCTCCATGACCGGCAGGGCGGCCGCCGGACCGAGGTCGCCCAGGCCGAGGACGGCCGAGCCGTCGGTCACCACGGCCACGGTGTTGCCTTTGACCGTGAGGCGTCGGGCCTCCTCGGGGCGGTCGGCGATGGCCTGGCAGACCCGTGCCACCCCCGGTGTGTAGGCGCGGGAGAGGTCGTCGCGGTGGCGCAGCTCGGCCCGTGGCGTGACCTCGAGCTTGCCACCGAGGTGCATGAGGAACGTGCGGTCGCTCACCTCCTGCACACACACGCCGTCCAGTGCCTTGACCGCTTCGGTGATGGCCTGGGCGTGTGCGCCGTCGACGGCGTCGCAGGTGAGGGCCACGACGATGCGGTCGGCGCTCGTCTCGACGACGTCCAGGGCGGTGAGCGAGCCCGCGGCGTCACCCACCGCCTCGGCCAGCCGTGAGGTGGAGGTGGCCACCGCGGGAGCCTCCACACGGAGGGTGATGGCGTATCCGGGACTTGGTATGGGCATGCGCTGACCTCGCAGGGGCGGGAGGGCCCGGCAAGGAGCCGGGAGGGCTTCTGCGATGCGGATATTATTTTCTGCATTGCGGAATAACAACCCCCCTTGTGTGCTCCCGCCCGCCGCCCCTTGCTGGTGGTCTCGTCCTGGGTGGCGCCGACTCCTTGGTGCGGTGAGGAGGTCCGGGTGACAGAGTGCGTCGGCGACGTGAAAAGCCTTGACAGGCCCCTGTGGTGGACCTATACATCTGCCAATTGAAAAATTGTTTCCGCATGGTGAAAAAAAGTCTCGTCTCGCCCGTTGGCGAGGCATGGCCATGCGCGGCGTCCCGGCGGCACCGCGCGAGACGTGACACCACCCCAGACGGCCTCGCCCCCAAAGCGGTGTACGGCCCGGCCCAGGAGGTTCTCGACGTGAAACCCATCCATCTGCTCGGCGCGATCCCGTTCCTCGGGATCCTCGGCGGGATCTTCTTTGCGAACCGGGTGACGCCCTACGTCCTCGGTATGCCGTTCATCCTCTTCTGGCTGGTCATGTGGGTCGTGCTGATCTCGGTGACCATGGCCGTCATCTACCGCCTGGACCCGGCGAACCGGGAGGAGCAGAGCTCATGATCGCCCTCGCCATCATCTTCGTCTTCCTCCTCGCGGCCCTGGGCCTGGGACTGCGCGCCCGCCGCGGCAGGGACATGGATCTCGAACAGTGGTCCGTGGGCGGCCGCGGCTTCGGAACGGTCTTCGTCTTCCTGCTGCTGGCCGGCGAGATCTACACGACCTTCACCTTCCTGGGCGCCTCGGGATGGGCCTACGGCAAGGGCGCACCCGCCTACTACATCCTCTGTTACGCCTCACTGGCCTACGTCCTGTCGTACTGGCTGCTGCCCGCCGTGTGGCGCTACGCCAAGCAGCACCGGCTGATCTCGCAGTCCGACTTCTTCGTCGCCAAATTCAACAGCCCGCTGCTCGGCGCGCTGGTGGCCCTCGTCGGAGTCGTCGCGATGGTGCCCTACCTCGTGCTGCAGCTGAAGGGGCTCGGGATCATCGTGTCCGTCTCCTCCGACGGCCGCATCTCCTCCCACTGGGCCATCGTCATCGGCACGGTGGCGCTGACCCTCTACGTGACGATCTCGGGCATCCACGGCTCGGCCTGGACCTCGGTGCTCAAGGACGTCGCCATCCTCGCGGTCGTCCTCATCCTGGGCATCTACCTGCCGATCCACTACTACGGCGGCATCGGGGAGATGTTCCGGGCGGTCGACCACGCCCACCCCCAGACCCTCACCCTGCCCTCGAGCGGCATGAGCACATCGTGGTTCGCGTCCACCGTGCTGCTGTCCGCGGTCGGCTTCTACATGTGGCCGCACACCTTCAGCGCCTCCTACACGGCCCAGAACGAACGCGTCTTCCGCCGCAACGCCATCTTCATGCCGCTCTACCAGCTCATCCTGCTCTTCGTCTTCTTCGTCGGCTTCACCGCCATCCTGGTCGTGCCCGGCCTCAAGGGCGCCGACGCCGACCTGTCCCTGCTGCGCATCACCACCGCCACCTTCCCCTCGTGGTTCGTCGGCATCGTCGGTGGCGCCGGACTGCTCACCGCCCTGGTCCCCGGGTCCCTGCTGCTGATGACCTCCGCGACCTGTCTGGCGAAGAACGTCTACCGCCTCGCGCGCCCCCACACCAGCGAGAAGCACATCGGCCGTCTCGCGCAGCTGCTCGTACCGGCCCTCGCCCTGATCTCCCTCTACTTCACCTTCAACGGCGGCAGCTCGATCGTCTCGCTGCTGCTCATGGGCTACGCACTGGTCACCCAGCTCTTCCCCGCCCTGCTGGCGAGCCTCGCCCCCCGGCAGCTCGTCACCAAACAGGGCGCGGCCGCGGGCATCGTCGTCGGCGTCACCACGGTCGCCGTCGTCACTCTCTCCGGTGTCACGGTGGGCAGCCTGCTGCCGGGGCTCCCCCAGGCGGTGAAGGACCTCAACGTCGGCGTCATCGCCCTCGTCCTCAACACCGTGGCGATGGTCGCCGTCTCCGCCGTCACCCGCGCCGCGAGCCCGGCCACCGCCGTCCGGCTGCGGCCCGAATCCGAAGCCACGGCCGGCACCGGCTGACCCGAGCCGCCCCTCGGGCCGGGACCCCTACGGGCGGTCCCGGCCCGTCGGCTCCCGCCGTCCATGCGGTCGCCGTCCATGCGGCCGCCGTCCGTACCGGCCCGCGGCGGGGGAGTGCGGCCCTACAGCCCTCGCGTCATGGGCCCGGCGTGCTCGAAGGCGTCGTCGACGAGTACGACCCGGTGGCCCGCGGCGGCCAGCAGGGAGGCCGCGATCGCAGCCCTGAAGCCGCTGTGGCAGTGCACCCAGATCTCGGCGTCCGGCAGTTCGGACAGGGTGCCGGGCAGTTCGGGCAGCGGTATGTGCCGGGCGCCGGGCAGGTGTCCGCGACGCCACTCGCCACCGCTCCTGACGTCCAGGACTTCCACCGGCCGCCCGGCGAGGGCGGCGCCCAGGGTGGTGAAGTCCGCGCGCGGGTAGGAGGCCGGCCGCCGGGGGCCCGCCCATTCCAGCGGGCTTCCGGCGGCGACGGCCGCGGGATGGTCGAAGCCGATCCGCAGGAGCTCCGTCCTGGCGGCTTCCAGCTCTTCCCCGTCGGCCGCCAGCAAGGTGAGCGGGGCGTCGAACGGCACCAGCCAGCCCAGGTAGGTGGCGAAGGCTCCGCGGGCGTCGATGTTCACCGTGCCCCGCAGATGCGTATCCGCGAAATCCGCCCGCGGCCGCACATCCACCACCCACTCGCCCGCGGCGACCCGGGTGGCCGGCTCGGTCCGGCTCGCGGAGCGGGGCGCGCCGAGGTCGGCCACGGGTGTCGGCCCCGTGGCATTGATCGTGGCCATCCGGCGGTAGTACGCGGGGTAGGGCTCGAGGCCGGACAGGGCGCTGGAGACGAAGGCGTCCTCGTCCAGCGTGAAGACGGGATTGGTGGCACGTTCGCGGCCGATCGTCGAACGCCCGACCGCGCCGGCCGTCGCCGCCGCGCAGAAGCTCCCGAAGCCATGGGTCGGCAGGACCACGGTGTCATCGGGCAGCACCTCGGCCAGACGGCGGGCCGACCGGTACTGCCGACGGGCCAGCGGCCCGGCCCGCCCCGCCCCCATCAGGTCGGTGCGCCCGGTCGTCCCGTACAGCACCGACCCCCCGGTGCACACGAGCCGTGGCACCCCGCCGCCGAGCGCGAACGCGTACGCCAGGTGGTGGTCGGTGTGCCCGGGCGTGGCGATCACCTGGATCCTCAGCTCCCCGGCCGGGATCTCGTCCCCGTCGCCCGCCCGTAGGGCGTCGAAGCCCAGCTCGGGCCGGCCGGCACCACGTAGACCGCGTCCGAGTGGCGGGCCAGCTCCAGACCGCCCGTGACGTAGTCGTTGTGCACATGGGTCTCCACCACCGCGCCCAATCGCCATGCTCGCGCATCGAGCACGGCGGTGATCCGCTCGACATCACGCTGGGGGTCCACCGCGACCGCGACCGCGCCATCCGCGATCAATTAGCTGCGATTCCCCAGGCTGGGCGTGGCGAGCCGGACGACTTCCAGATCTTCGGGCGGTGTCACCGACAGCCGCAGCCTCGCTTCGGTGACCCGCCCGGGCGGCGCCTCCACCTCAGCCCGTGAGTGCTCATGGCTCATCGCCGCCTCCATCTCATCCCGGCGGACGAAGACCCTTCGTGACGTCAGGAGCGCGCTCAGTCGCGGCGAGTGCTTCCATATCCAGGACAACTCCCGAAGCCTGGCCAGTCAACTCCGCCCGGGGCCGCTCATATGCCGAGCGGGCGGCCGATGGTGCGGATCATCGGCCTTCGGCGGCGGGAGCCCCGCCGCCGCACGAGGGCGATTCCGCCGGGACTCGAGCGAACCCGCACAGACTGCGGTCCGGAACCAGTCATGATCCGTGACATGAGTCCTGGAGGGCCATGCTCATTGACCGGAGCGCTCACATAGAGCTGGCGGAGGCGACGCTTCATGAGTGTGCGGCAGGCGATTTCCGGCTGTTGGTCGCCGAGGGCGGGCCGGGGTGCGGCAAGAGTGAATTCCTGAAGCGATTCCTGGGGCTCGCGGCCGAATCCGGTGCCGTGGTCCTCGACGCGCCCGGTCTGCCCGGTGAGAGCGCCACCCCTCTCGGGCTCGTACGACGGCTGGCCGAGCACCCGGCGCTGCCGGACCGGACCAGCCGGCGGCTACGGCTCGCCCTCGCACAGGACGGGCCCCGGGCCGCGGAGCGGCTGTGCGAGGCGCTGTGCGCGCTCTCCGCGTCCGCACCGCTGGTGATCGCGGTCGACGATCTGCACCACGCGGACCAGGCGTCGCTCCGGCAGCTGCTGCACGTCGCCCACCACGCCCGCTCGGCCAGGATCCTGCTGATCGGCACGGAGGCCCCGTACGGCATGGAGCGCTCGTGCGGCACGGAGGCCCCGTACGGCATGGACCGCTCGTGCGGCACGGAGGCCCCGTACGGCATGGAGCGCTCGTACGGCACGGAGACCCCGTGCGGTACAGAGCGCCCCCGCGGTACGGAGCACCCGTACGGCCGCGGCGGCGACCCGCTGCTCGGCGCCGAACTGCTGCGCCACCCCGGCTTCCGCCGCATCACGCTCGACCCGCTCAGTCCCGAAGGCACGGCCCACCTGGCCGCCACGCTCGGCAACCAGCCGGTGGACGGCCGCCTCGGCGCCGAGTGCCACCTACTGACCGGCGGCAACCCCCTGCTGCTGCGGGCCCTGCTGCAGGATCGGTGGCCGGCGCCGGACACCGGGAGCCGGGTGCCGCGGCCCACCGTAGGAGGACCCTTCCACCAGGCGGTGGTGGCCTGCCTGGTCCGCATCGGCGCGCCCCTGCGGGAGGTCGCCGGCGCGCTGGCCGTACTCGGGCCGTCCGCCACACCCGCGCTGCTGAGCCGGCTGCTGGGACGGGACGCGGCGGCGGTCGAGCACGCCCTCCAGGTGCTGGAGCTGAGCGGATTGACGGGTGGACACCGCTACCGGCACCCGGTCGCCGCGGCGGCCGCGCTGGACCATCTGGACGCCGCCGACCGGCGGTTGCTGCACGAGCGCAGCGCCCTGCTGCTGCACGAGCAGGGCGCCGGGGCCACCGAGGTCGGCGACCACCTGTTGGCCGCCCAGCCCACGGTCCCCTCCTGGGCGGTTCCCGTGCTTCGCGACGCCGCCACCCAGGCCCTGGTCGACGACGACGCGCCCGCGGCGATCCGGTATCTGGACCTCGCCTGCCGCGCCTGCCAGGAGCCGCCCCAGAGGGCCGCGACCCGGATCGCGCTGGCCGCCGCCACCTGGCGGCTCAACCCCTCCGCTGCCGAACACCACCTCGGCGACACGCTCGCCGACCTGCACACCGGCGCGCCGACGGGTGAAGACGCGACGCTGCTCGTACGGCTGCTGATCAGCTGCGGCCGACTGGAGGAGGCGAGCCGGACACGGGCCCGGCTGCAGCCGGCCGACCACTCGCTGGGCGGCCCCGGCCCGGACCCTGGCGCGGCGCGGCCGTCGGTGGTGCACCCCTGCCCCTGGCCCATCGCGCCCGAGGAGAGCAGGCCGCGGCCCTGGCCCGAGACCGCCCCGCCGCGCGAGCCCTGGGACGAGCCCCCCGGCCCCGGCACGGCCGCCGCCATCTGGGGCATCCCCAGCCCCGGCACCAGCGAGGCCGCCGCGGACGAGGCCGAACGGCGGCTGCGCGCCTGCCCGCTGCTCGACGGCACGCTGGCGGTGGTGGCGGGCGCCGTACGGACCCTGCTGCGGGCCGGGCGGACGGCCGACGCCGACGAGTGGTGCCACCGGCTGCTCAAGGAGGCGACAGCCCGGCGCTCGCCCGGCTGGCGGGCCGAGTTCCTCGCCATCCTCGCCGAGATCGCCCTGCGCAAGGGCGTTCTGGCGGACGCCGAGGAGTGCGCCCGGCAGGCCCTGGCCTGTCTGCCCGGCCGCGGCGGCAGCGTGCTCGTCGGAGGTCCGCTCGCCTGCCAGGTCCATGCCTACACCGCCATGGGCCGGTACGACGACGCGACCCGTGTGCTGCACCACCCGGTGCCGGGCGCGCTGTTCCAGAGCGTGTACGGCCTGGCGTACCTGCGCGCCCGCGGCCACTACCACCTGGCCACCGACCACTCCCGTGCCGCGCTCGGCGACTTCCTGACCGCCGGCCGCATGGCACAGCGCTGGGGCCTGGACCACCCCGCCGTGCTGCCCTGGCGCGCCGACACCGCCCAGGCGTTCCTGCGCCTCGGCGAGCGTCCCAGGGCGGCGCGGATGATCACGGAACAGCTGTCCTGCGCCCGCCTGTGGAGCGATCCGCACACCCGGGGCGTCTCGCTTCGGCTCCGGGCCCGGGTCGCCGCCGTGCCGGAGCGCCCGCATCTGCTCACCCAGGCCGTCGAGGTGCTGCAGCAGTGCGGGGACCGGCTCGAACTCGCCCGGGCGCTCGCCGACTTGGGGGCCGCCTACCGGAGCGTCGGCGAGTCGGTCCGGGCCAACTACGTGCGGCGCAGGGCGTGGCGGATCGCCGAGGAGTGCGGCGCCAGAGCGCTGTGCGACGCCATTCTGCCCTGGCAGGCGATGTACGGCGGGGACCGGCCCGACCTCCCCGGCCGTGACCAGGGAGCGGGGCTGAGCGAGTCGGAAATGCGCGTGGCCATCCTCGCCGCGAACGGCAACTCGAACCGTGAGATAGCGCTGCAGCTGTGCGTGACGATGAGCACGGTCGAGCAGCATCTGACACGGGTGTACCGCAAGCTGCGCATCAGCCGCCGCCAGCAACTGCCGAAGAGTCTGATCGGTCCGGTGGGCACACCGGCGACGGACCGCAGAGAGCTGTCCTCGCTCTGACGAGCCGTCCGAACGCACCGTCCGTGACGCCCACGGCGGTCCACAGGTTGGAGATGCCGATGGCCGCTGGCCACGACAAGGTGATCGAGGCGCTGCGGGCGTCCCTCAAGACCAACGAGCGGCTGAGGGAACAGGTCCACCGGCTCACCACGGCGGCGCGGGAACCCATCGCCATCATCGGCATGGCCTGCCGCTACCCGGGCGGGGTGGGATCGGCGGAGGACCTGTGGGAGCTGGTGGCCGCCGGCCGGGACGCCATCGGCACCTTCCCCGACGACCGGGGCTGGGACGTGGAGCGGCTGTACGACCCCGACCCGGACCGGGCCGGCACCTCCTACACCCGGCACGGCGGTTTCCTCCACCACGCCGCCGAGTTCGACCCCGGATTCTTCGGGATCAGCCCACGCGAGGCGCTGGCGATGGACCCGCAGCAGCGGCTGCTGCTGGAGACCTCCTGGGAGGCGTTCGAGCGGGCCGGGATCGACCCCGCCTCGGTGCGCGGCAGCAGGACCGGGGTGTTCGCGGGCGTGATGTACCACGACTACGGCTCCCGGCTGCACACCGTCCCCGAAGGCTTCGAGGGCTATGTCGGCAACGGCAGCGGCGGCGGCGTGGCGTCCGGCCGGGTCGCCTACACCCTCGGCCTCGAAGGCCCGGCCGTGACCGTGGACACCGCCTGCTCCTCCTCGCTGGTCGCCCTGCACCTGGCCTGCCAGGCGCTCCGGGCCGGCGAGTGCTCACTGGCCCTGGCGGGCGGGGTGACGGTGATGTCCACCCCCGCGCTGTTCGTCGAGTACTCCCGGCAGCGCGCCCTGGCGGCGGACGGCCGCTGCAAGGCGTACGGGGCGGGGGCCGACGGCACCGGCTGGGCAGAGGGCGCCGGGATGCTGCTGGTGGAGCGGCTCACGGACGCACGGCGGCTCGGCCACCGGGTGCTGGCGGTGGTGCGCGGCAGCGCGGTCAACCAGGACGGCGCGAGCAACGGCCTCACCGCCCCCAACGGCCCCGCGCAGCAGCGGGTCATCCGGCAGGCGCTGGCGAGCGCCGGAGTGTCCGCGTCCGAGGTCGACGCGGTGGAGGGACACGGCACGGGCACCAGGCTCGGCGATCCCATCGAGGCACAGGCCCTGCTGGCGACCTACGGTCAGGACCGGCCCGCGGACCGGCCGCTGTGGCTCGGCTCGATGAAGTCCAACGTCGGCCACGCGCAGGCGGCCGCCGGCGTGGGAGGGGTCATCAAGATGGTGATGGCCATGCGGCGTGGGACACTGCCGCCCACGCTGCACGCCAACGAGCCGTCCCCGCACGTCGACTGGGACTCGGGCGCCGTACGGCTGCTGACACAGCCGGTGGTCTGGCCGGAGTGCGGCCGGCCCCGCCGCACCGCGGTGTCCTCCTTCGGGGTGAGCGGCACCAACGCCCATGTGATCCTCGAGGCGGCGCCGCACACGGAAACCGACGACAGCACAGCACCGCACGACGCGCCCGGCCACGCCGTGGCGGGGCCGCTGCCCTGGCCCGTGTCGGGCGCGACGCCCGAAGCGCTGCGGGCCCAGGCGGGGGAACTGCGCCGCTTCGTGGCGGCCGACGAGCGGCTGCGCCCCGCCGACATCGGCCACACCCTGGTCTTCGGCCGGTCGGACCTCGCACACCGCGCCGTCGTCCTCGGCTCCGACCGGGAAACCCTGCTGCGCGGACTGGACGCCCTGGCCGGGGGCGAGCCTGACGACGGCGCGGTCGTACGGGGCGTGGCGGCGGCCGGGAGCGGTGCGGGGGTGGTGTTCGTCTTCCCCGGACAGGGCGGCCAATGGGCCGGCATGGGGCTGCGGCTGCTGGAGACCTCGTCCCTCTTCGCCGAGCGGATGGCCGAGTGCGAGGCGGCGTTGGCGCCGTATGCCGACTGGTCGCTGCTCGACGTCCTGCGCCGGGGTCCCGGGGACCCGGTGTGGGAGCGGGCCGATGTCGTCCAGCCGATGCTGTTCTCGGTGATGGTGTCGCTGGCGCGGCTGTGGCGCTCGTACGGCGTCGAACCGGACGCCGTACTCGGCCACTCCCAGGGCGAGATCGCCGCCGCCCACGTGTGCGGCGCACTGACCCTGGACGACGCCGCGAAGGTCGTCGCCCTGCGCAGCCGGGCCCTGCAGACCCTGCGCGGTTCGGGCGGCATGGCCTCCGTACCCCTGCCGGCGGACGAGGTCACCGGGCTGCTGCGGACCGCATGGCCGGACCGGCTGTGGGTGGCCGCCGTCAACGCCCCCGCGGCCGCGGTGATCTCCGGCGACGCGGAAGCTCTCGCCCAGGCGCTGGAACACTACCGGGACCAGGGCATCGACGCGAAGCGGATTCCGGTCGACTACGCCTCCCACTGCCCGCACATCGAAGCCGTGGAGCAGGAGCTGTCGAGCCTGTTGCGGGGGATCTCCCCACGGGCCGCCGACATCCCCTTCTACTCCACCGTGGACAACCAATGGGCCGACACCACCGGACTCGACGCCCGCTACTGGTACCGCAATCTGCGACAGCCCGTACGCCTCGCCGACGCGGTCCGCGCCCTCGGCGCCGCCGGCTACCGCACCTACATCGAGGTCGGCCCGCACCCCACCCTCACCCCCGCCATCCAGGACACCACCGAGGCCGACGGCGCCGCGGCCACCGTCGTCGGCTCCCTGCGCCGCGGTGAGGACGACGCCCGCCGCATCCTGACCTCGTTCGCCCTCGCCCACACCCGTGGCCTGCCCGTGGCCTGGGACCGCCACTACCGGGCGATCGCCCCCGCGGCGACCCACGCCGACCTGCCCACCTACGCCTTCCAGCGCCGCCGCTACTGGCTGGACGCCCCGGCGACCACCGGGGACGTGACGGCCGCGGGACTGGCCCCGGTCGGACACCCGCTGCTCGGCGCGGCGGTCGGACTCGCCGAGGGCGACGGACATCTGCTCACCGGTCGGCTCGCCCCGCACACCCACCCCTGGCTCGCCGACCACGTGGTCGCCGGCACCGTCCTGCTGCCGGGCACCGCGTACGTGGAACTGGCCGCGCACGTCGGCGAACACCTCGGCTGTCCCCGGCTGGAGGAGCTCACCCTGCACACCCCACTCGCCCTGCCCGACAGCGGCGGCGTGGCACTGCAAGTGGCCGTCGGCGCGCCGGACGAGACCGGCCGCCGCGCACTGAGCGTCTACGCACAGCGCGACGACGACCCAGCGCGGGAGGGGGCGGCCCAGGGCGCGTGGACCCGGCACGCGACCGGCACACTGGCGGCGCGGAGCGCGCCCGACGGCACCGACGGCGCCGCGCCCCTGGCGGCGGCATGGCCTCCGCCGGGCGCGGAACCCGTGGACATCAGCGGCCTCTACGACAGGCTGGCCGCCGCCGACTTCGGCTACGGCCCCGCCTTCCAGGGGCTGCGCGCCGCCTGGCGGCACGGCGAGGAGACCTACGCCGAGGTGCGGCTCCCCGACCAGGTGGCCGCCGACGCGCCACGCTTCTGCCTCCACCCCGCCCTCCTCGACGCCGCACTGCACCCCCTGGCGCTCGCCGGCGGCCGGCAGGAGGACAACCCACCGGAACACGGACGGCTGCCGTTCGCCTGGCGCGGCGTCCGCCTGCGCACCCCGGGCACGCCGACCCTGCGCGTACGGCTGCGGCCACACGGCCCGGACACGGTCGCCGTGGACGTGGCCGACGAGACGGGCACACCGGTGGCCTCGGCCGAAGCGCTCACGCTGCGGCCAGTGGCCATGAAGGACCTACGGGCCCTCGGCGGCCAGGCGGGCGACACCCTCTACGCCCTGGAGTGGGCCGCCGCGCCCGAGCCCCCGACGACGGCCCTCGGGCGGTGCGCCGTGCTCGGCCACACCACCCCCGGATGGGCCGCCGCGCTGGAGCCGGCGTCAGCGGAACCCGTGCGGCGATACCCCGACCTCGCCGCACTGACGGCGGCCCTGGACGCGGGCGACCCGCCCCCGGACCTGGTGTTCGTGGGCTGCCCTCCGGCCGCCGCCGGGCCCGATGACACGACGGTCACCGACGTCCACACCCGCACCCGACAAGCCCTGGACCTGCTTCAGGGCTGGCTCGGCGAAACGCGGCTGGCCGGGGTGCGGCTGGCCGTCGTCACCTGCGGCGCGGTGGCGACCGGACCGGCTGAGGGAGTCACGGACCTGGCGGGCGCGGCGATCTGCGGACTGGTGCGATCCGCCCAGGCCGAGGAACCCGAGCGCATCCTCCTGGTGGACCTGGACCCGTCCCTGGAGTCGCGGGCGGCGCTGCCACCGGCGGTCGCACTGGGCGAACCGCAGGTGGCCATCCGGGGCGGCCACCCGAAGGTGGCCCGGCTGGTTCGCGCTCACCCCCAGGGAGACGCCCTGCCCACGCCCGCGCGGGGGAGCGGTGGCTGGCGGCTCGACAGCGTCGAACCGGGCACACTCCAGGGGCTCGCGCCGGTGGCGTCCCCGGCCGCCACCGAACCGCTGGCACCGCGCCAGGTGCGGATCGAGGTGCGCGCGGCCGGCCTGAACTTCCGCGACGTCCTGGTGGCCCTGGGGATGGTCCCCGGGCAGCGGGGACTGGGCAGCGAGGGCGCCGGGGTGGTGCTCGAAGTCGGGCCGGAAGTGGCCGACCTGGCGCCCGGAGACCGGGTGACGGGCGTGTTCGCGGACGCGTTCGGCCCGTTCGCGGTCGCCGACCGGGCCACCGTGATCCGCGTCCCCGATCACTGGTCCTTCGCCCAGGCCGCCGCCGTCCCCGTCGTCTTCGCCACCGCCTACTACGGGCTGGTGGACCTGGCGGGACTGCGCCCGGGCGAGTCGGTGCTGGTGCACGCCGCGGCCGGCGGAGTGGGACTGGCCGCCGTCCAACTGGCCCGCCACCTCGGCGCCGAGGTCCACGCCACCGCGAGCCCCGGAAAATGGGACACCCTGCGCGCCCACGGCATTCCCCCGGAGCGCATCGCCTCGTCCCGCACCCTCGACTTCGAAAGCCGGTTCGCCGACCGGAACATCGATGTCGTCCTCAACTCCCTGGCCCATGAGTACGTCGACGCCTCCCTGCGCCTGCTGACCTGCGACGGCGGCCGGTTCCTGGAAATGGGCAAGACCGACCTCCGCGATCCGGAGGAGGTGGCGCGCGCGTACCCCGGCGTCGCCTACCGGGCGTACGACCTGATGGAGGCCGGACCCGAGCGCATCGGGGAGATCCTGCGCACCGTGCTGCGGCTGTTCGACGAGGGCGTGCTGACCCCGCTGCCGCTCACCTGCTGGGACATCCGGCAGGCCAGGGATGCCTTCCGTCAACTCCAGCAGGGCCGCACCGTCGGAAAGAACGTGCTCACACTGGACCGCACCCCTGACCCCGACGGCACCGTCCTCATCACCGGCGGCACCGGAACCCTCGGCGCCGCGCTCGCCCGCCATCTCGCCGCCACCGGCCGAGCGCGCCATCTGCTGCTGATCAGCCGCCGCGGCCCGGACGCGCCGGGCGCTCCTCAACTCATCGCTCACCTCGAGGAGTTGGGTGCGACGGCGACCATCGCCACCTGCGACGTCGCCGACCGCGCCGCGCTCGCCGAGGTGCTCGGGCGGATCCCCGCCGAGCACCCGTTGACCGCCGTCGTCCACGCCGCGGGCACACTCGACGACGCCACGCTCGGCACCCTCACCGCGCGCCACCTCGACACCGTCCTGCCCGCGAAAGCCGATGCCGCCTGGCATCTGCACGAGCTGACCTGCCAGGCGGATCTCGCCGCGTTCGTGCTGTTCTCGTCCGCCGCGGGCGTCCTGGGCTCACCAGGGCAGGGCAACTACGCCGCCGCCAACGCCTTTCTCGACGCGCTCGCCCTCCAGCGGCGGGCGGCGGGACTCCCCGCGGTGTCCCTGGCCTGGGGGCTGTGGGAGGAAGCCAGCGGAATGACCGGCCACCTCGACCGGGCCGACCGCACCCGCATGGCCCGCGTCGGCCTTCGGCCACTGGCCACAGGCGAGGCCCTGGCGCTGTTCGACAACGCCCTCGTCGACGGCCCACCACTGCTGCTCCCGGCCCGCATCGACACCAATGCGCTACGGGCCACCACCGCACCGCCCCTCTTCCAGGCCCTGGTACGCCCCACCACCGGCCACCGGCCACGCCCCGCGACCCCCGATAGCCGCTCCTCCCTCCGCGCCCGGCTCGCCGGGCTCGACCCCGCGGCGCGGAGCGAGATCCTGCTCACCCTCGTCCGCGGCCACGCCGCCACCGTCCTCGGCCACCCGAGCCCCGACGCCATCGCGCCCGAGGCGGCCTTCCGCGACCTGGGCTTCGACTCCCTCACGGCTGTGGAGCTCCGCAACCGCCTCAAGGAGGCGACCGGCCTTCGGCTCCCCGCCACGCTCGTCTTCGACCACCCCACTCCCGCCGCCCTCGCCCAACACCTCGGGGACGGACTCCTCGGCGGCGCCGATCCGGCCTCCTTCCCGGCCGCCGCAGCCCCGGGTGAGGCGGTGGGCGGGGCCGGGACGGATGAGGCCATCGCGATCATCGGCATGGCCTGCCGGTTTCCGGGGGGTGTGCGGTCGGCCGAGGGGTTGTGGGATCTGGTCGCCTCCGGCACCGACGCCATGAGCGGATTTCCCACCGACCGCGGCTGGGACCTCGACCGCCTCTACGCCCCCCAGGACCAGGACCGTCCGGGCACCACGTACACCCGCCACGGAGGTTTCCTCCACGACGCCGGGAAGTTCGACGCGGCGTTCTTCGGCATCAGCCCGCGTGAGGCGCTGGCGATGGATCCGCAGCAGCGGCTGCTGCTGGAGACCTCCTGGGAGGCGTTCGAACAGGCCGGCATCGACCCCACGTCGGTGCGGCGGAGCCGGACCGGAGTCTTCGCCGGTGTGATGCCGACGGACTACGGCCCCCGGCTGCAGGACACCGTGACCGAGGTCGAGGGCTATGTCCTCACCGGAAACTCCGGCAGCGTCGCCTCGGGCCGGATCGCCTACACCTTCGGCCTGGAAGGCCCCGCCGTGTCCGTGGACACGGCGTGTTCGTCGTCCCTGGTCGCCCTGCACCTGGCCTGCCAGGCCCTGCGGGCGGGGGAGTGCACCATGGCCCTGGCCGGCGGGGTGACGGTGATGGCAACACCCGGTGCCTTCGTGGAGTTCGCGCGGCAGCGGGGGTTGTCGGTGGATGGGCGGTGCAAGGCGTTCGGGGCGGGGGCGGATGGTACGGGGTGGGCGGAGGGGGTGGGGGTGTTGTTGGTGGAGCGGTTGTCGGATGCGCGGCGGTTGGGGCATCGGGTGTTGGCGGTGGTGCGGGGCAGTGCGGTGAATCAGGACGGGGCGTCGAATGGTTTGACGGCGCCCAATGGTCCGTCGCAGCAGCGGGTGATCCGGCAGGCGCTGGCCGCCGCGAGTCTGACGGCCCCGGAGATCGACGCGGTGGAGGGGCACGGTACCGGGACGACGCTCGGGGATCCCATCGAGGCGCAGGCGTTGCTGGCGACGTACGGTCAGCAACGCCCTGATGACCGACCGGTCTGGCTGGGGTCGGTGAAGTCGAATATCGGGCATGCGCAGGCTGCGGCGGGTGCTGCGGGTGTCATCAAGATGGTGATGGCGATGCGGCATGGG